>JAXDPL010000235.1:0-17501 GCA_034668385.1 Sphingomonadales bacterium
TCGCGCGATTCCGGTTCGCTGCGCCTGGCGGGGTTGCGCCTCGTCACCGGCATGGCCCGCGGCACCGCCGTCTACCACCAGCCCCGGATCCTCATCGAGCATACCGTCGCCGAGGACGTCGAGGCCGAGCGCCACCGGGTCTATTCCGCCTTCCGCAAGATGCGCGAGCAGATCGACTCCATGACGACGGGGCCGGAGTTCGGCACCGCCGGCGAGCATCACGAGGTGCTCGAGACCTACAAGATGTTCGCCTATGACGAGGGCTGGTCGCGGCGGATCAACGAGGCGATCGATTCCGGCCTCACTGCCGAGGCGGCGATCGAGCGCGTCCGCCAGCGCATGCAGATGCGCATGCGCGAGATCGACGATCCGCTGCTCCAGGACCGGATGCACGACCTCGACGACCTGTCCAACCGGCTGCTCCGCATCGTTTCCGGCCGGCTCGGCACCGCGGCCCAGATGGGGCTTCAGGGCGATGCCATCCTGATCGCCCGCAACCTCGGCCCCGCCGAGCTTCTCGAATATGATCGCCGGCGCCTGAAAGGCGTCATCCTCGAGGAAGGATCGCTGACCGCCCACGTCACCATCGTCGCCCGGGCGATGGGCGTGCCGATGCTCGGACGGGTACGCAACGTCCGCCAGGCGATCGGCGAGGGCGACGAGGTGCTGCTCGACGGCGGCGAGGGCGTCGCCTTCGTCCGGCCGACCCCCGCCATCGCCCACGGCTTCGACGGCAAGCTGGTGATGACGCAGAAGCGCCGCGCCGAATTCGCCGCCTTGCGCGACCTTCCGCCGGTCACCAAGGACGGCGTGCGCATCACCGTCAACGTCAATGCCGGGCTTCGCGACGACGCGGAGGCGCTCGACCTTCTGGGCGCCGACGGCATCGGGCTGTTCCGAACGGAGTTTCAGTTCCTCGTCTCGGCCACTCTGCCCCGCAAGGAGGCGCAGCAGCGGCTTTACAAGGCGGTTCTCGACGGCGCCCGCGGCAAGCCGGTGGTGTTCCGAACCGTCGACGTCGGCGGCGACAAGGCGCTGACCTATCTCGACACGTCGGACGGCGAATCCGAGGAGAATCCGGCGATGGGCTGGCGGGCGCTGCGGCTCGCCCTCGACCGCGACGGGCTGATGAAGGCGCAGGCGCGGGCCTTGCTCGAGGCCGGAGCGGGCCGCGAGTTGTCGATCATGTTCCCGATGATCTCCGAGCCCTGGGAGTTCGACGCGGCGCGCGCCATCGTCGAGCAGCAGCGCGAATGGCTTGCGGGCCGAAAGAAGCTTCTCCCCACCCACATACGCTACGGGGCGATGCTCGAGGTGCCGGCCCTCGCCGAGACGCTCGATATCTTGCTCCCCAAGCTCGATTTCCTGTCGATCGGCACCAACGACCTCACCCAGTTCCTGTTCGCCGCCGACCGCTCCAATCCCAAGCTCGCCGAGCGCTACGACTGGCTCTCGCCGGCCATCCTGCGCTTCCTGAGACGGGTCGTGCGCCAGGCCCAGGCGGCGGAGGTGCCGGTGGGAGTCTGCGGCGAGATGGGCGGACGCACGCTGGAGGCGATGGCGCTGATCGGGCTCGGCCTCACCCGATTCTCGATCACGCCGGTCGCGGTCGGACCGATCAAGGCGATGATCCGCTCGCTCGATCGCTCCGCGGTGATGCCCGCGGTCGATGCGATGCTGGCGAGCCCGCCCGCCGACATACGCTCCGAGCTCGGCCGCTGGGCCGAGGCGAACGGAGTTGCCGTCGGCTAGCCGCGCCGGACGTTCGACCGGCCGCCGCCGCTCCGGTTGACATTGCCGCGCGCGACCTGTGACAAGCAGGAAAAGCGAGGAGGGCGGCGAAAGTTGATGGCCGAGGCGTACGAGGATCAGGCGGGCGACAATCCGGTCGGCGAGCGCCTGCGCGCGGCGCGCGAGGAGAAAGGCCTGAGCCTCGAGGACGTCGCCAAGCAGACCCGGATTCCGATCCGGCATCTGGAGCATATCGAACGCGGCGAATGGGACGCGATGCCGGCGATCACCTACTCGGTCGGCTTCGCTCGCTCCTATGCCAATGTGGTAGGGCTCGACGGGCCGTCGGTGGGCGCCGAGCTTCGCCAGCAACTGGGCGGGGTACGCAACGCCGCCGCCGGCCCCGCCGCTTATTACGAGCCCGCCGACCCGGCGCGGGTGCCGCCGCGCTGGATCGCCATCGTCGCCATCGTCGTCGCCGTGCTGATCGTCGGCGGCTATCTGATCTGGCGGAGCCACGCCGTCGGCGGCGGGTCCGACGCGACCGACATCGTCGAGAGCAGCGCGCCGCCCGCCGCCGCTCCGCCGAAGGCGCGGCCGGCCGCGCCCGCCGCGGCCCCGGTGCCAAGCGGCGGGCCGGTGGTGCTCACCGCCAGCGAGGACGTCTGGCTGAGGGTCAGCGACGGCGCTCAGCCCAAGGCGCTGTTCCAGGGCATCCTCAAGGCCGGTCAGCGCTACGAGGTGCCGGCCACGGCGACCGCGCCGACGCTCCGTACCGGGCGCGCCAACGTCCTCGCCGTCACCGTCGGCGGAACGCCTGTGCCGCCGCTCGGGCCGCCGGAAAAGACCATCGCCAATGTCAGCCTCAGGGCCTCGGACCTGATCGCGCGCGCGCGCGGCGGAGCGCCGGCGGGCCCCGTCGAAGCGCAATAAAATCCGCTTCATCTCAGCGGCTTGGAGGGTTAGGATCGGGCGGGGAGAGTGAGGGGAAGTAACATGCGTATCCATCTTCTGGCCCTGGCGTTGCTCGCCGGCGCCGCCGTTCCCGCCGTCGCCCAGACACGCGCGGAGACTCCTGAAAAGCGGATCGAACGGCTCGAGCAGGAGCTGAGGGCGGTGCAGCGCAAGGTGTTCCAGGGCGGGGCCTATGTGACTCCGGAGGTTTCGCCTTCCCAGGCCGCGGCGCAGCCGGACGGCGTTCCCGCGACGGCGCCGATCGCCGATCTCACCGCCCGACTCGATGCGCTGGAGAGCCAGCTGCGCCAGCTGACCGGCATGGCCGAGCAGGATTCGAACCGGCTGCGAACGATGGAAGACAGCCTCGCCCGCTTCCGCGACGGCACCTCCGCCCGGCTCGACGCCCTCGAACATCCCCAGCCGGCGGCGCAGGCCGCTGCGGAGCCGGCTCCGGCCGAGCCCGCGCCCGCGAGGACGAAGCCGCGGCGGCAAGCAATCGCGTCCGCCTCCCCCGGCGTTCTGCCGGACTGGGTATCGGCGCAGGACAGCTCGGTCACCGCCTCCGACGGCGGCGACGCCGAGGCCGCCTACAATGACGGCTTCCACCTCTGGGAGCAGAAGCGGTACGGCGAGGCGCAGAAGGCGCTCGAGGCGGTCGCGCGCAAATATCCGAACCACCGCTATGCGAGCTGGGCCGCCAACCTCGCCGGTCGGGCCTATCTCGACGACGGCAAGCCCGCCGCGGCGGCCAAGGTCCTGCTTGCCAACTACCAGAACAACCCGAAGGGCGAGCGGGCGGCGGACAGCCTCTATTTCCTCGGCCAGGCGCTGTTCGCCCTGAAGAACAATTCTGCCGCATGCAAAGCCTATGACGAGCTCCAGGACGTCTACGGCTCGACGATGCGCACCTGGCTGAAGCAGCAGCTGCCGGCCGCGCGCGCGCAGGCCAAGTGCCGCTGATCAGGCGGGCGGCTCCTCGTCTTCGCCGCCGGCTTCCTTGCGGGCCGCGCGCTCGTCATAATCCCTGGCCATCTGCAGCAGGGTCTCGACGACGTCGCCGGAGCTGATCCGCTCGGCCAGCCAGCGGCATTTCCTGGCCTGAGCCCTGAGGAACTGGGCATCGTCCGCCACTTCGCATCGGCGCGGCCTGTCCACCGCGGTCGGCCGCGCCCCCTCCTCTTCTATGGCGGTTCAAAGCCTTGGATTCGCCGCGTGTTGCCATCGTTCCCGGAGCGTAGCGTCGGGCCGTTCCCTGGCGGCGATTTGCGCCCGCTTCCGCGAGGCACCGCTCGTGCCTAGAACGAAGCGATGATCGACCCGAACCTCGTCCACCGCTTCGCCGGCGACCTCGTCGCATTGTGCGAGCGGGAAACGGGCCTGCTCGGCGTGGCCGTATCCGGAGGAGCGGACAGCCTCGCGCTGCTCCTGCTGGCAGAGGCCGCCGCGCCGGGCCAAGTGCGCGCCGCCACGATCGATCACGGCCTTCGCCCCGAGAGCGCGGGCGAAGCGGCCTTCGTCGCGGGCCTGTGCGCGGAACGGGCAATTCCCCACGCCACGCTCCCCATTGAGGTGAGCAGTAGCGGAAAGGGGCTGCAGGCCGCCGCGCGCGAGGCCCGCTACGCCGCCCTGGGCGGATGGATGCGGCGGCACGGCATCGGCACCTTGCTCACCGGCCACCATGCCGACGACCAGGCGGAAACTTTGCTGATGCGCCTGAACCGCGGCGCCGGAGTCGGCGGCCTCGCCGGAATCCGCGCCGCCGCGCCCTTCCCGAAGGGTGGCGAAGGTGCCCGGCTCTGTCGCCCGCTGCTCGGCTGGAGGCGGGAGGAGCTCGGCCGAATCGTCCGCGATTGCGGCCTCGCGCCCGTCGACGATCCCGCCAATGCCGACGAGGCCTTTGACCGGGTTCGCATCCGTCGGCGGCTCGCCGAAGCGCCATGGCTCGATTCCGCCGCCCTGGCGCGGAGCGCGGCGGCCCTCGCCGAGGCCGAGGAAGGGCTCGACGAAATGGCGGCCGGCCTCTTTGCCGAGCGGGCGAAGACCGACGGCGAAGCGCTGCATCTCGACCCGCAGGGCCTGCCGCGCGAGCTGCTCCGCCGTCTTGTCGTGCGCGCGCTCGGAGCGATCGTTCGCGGCAATCCGCCGCGCGGCGAGCAGGTCACCGCCCTGATCGCCGACCTGCGGAGCGGCGCCATCGTCACCCTCGCCGGGGTCAAATGCTCGGGCGGGAGGACCTGGCGCTTCGAGCCCGCCCCGCCGCGCCGCACCGGCTAGGCCGGATCGCGGACCTTGGCGAACTTGTCGGTGCGGACCGTCGGGGCGCCGCAAATGTCGGAGGGCGGCGGCGGCCGCTCGCCGTGGTCCGCCAGGTGCGCGAGGCACACTTCCAGGACGAACCCGGCGCGAAACAGGGCGTCCTCCTCGTCCCGGCCCTCCGCGACGGCCTGCGGCAGGTCCGGGAAGACGACGCGCACCGTGCCTTTCGACGTTGGGACGAGGCGGACCGGATAAGCCAGCATCAGTCCGTCCTCACCTGCAAGGGGAGCGCGAGGAGCGGCCGCAATTCCTCGTCGTCGACCTCGATCGTCGCGTCGGGCGGCAGGTCGCCCGCGACCAAAGCCGTCTCGATCAGCTCGGCCGCCATCCGCTCCGCCTCGGCGCGCGCCGCGGCGTCGTCGGCGCATTGCCGGCCGGCGAGGTCGGGCAGCTCGAACGATTCGCCGCGGATGTTGAAATAATAAAGCGGCATGTCGCCTCCTCTTGGGCGGCACAGCGAATAACCTGGATCAAGGTTGCGAAGGAAACGCAGGCGGAACAAGGCGTTGAGGGAGGCGACTGTGCGGCTTGACCGCGCGCCCCTGGCGAGACAGGAGCGCCCCCATGGCCGACGCCGATCGCGACGAGATGCTGCGCGAGATGGCCGCCAACCGCGGCTGCCGTCTCGTCAAGTCGCGCAAGCGCAAGCCGGGCGGCGATTACGGCCGCTATGGCCTGCGCGATGCGAAGACTGGGCAGGATGTTTACGGCTTTGGCGCTCGCGGCCTCACCGCAACGGCCGAGGATATCGAGAATTACCTGCGCGGCGGGCTGCGCTCGAGCTGGAAGCAGTCGCTGCGCGAGGCGCCGGCGCTGCCCAGGGCCGGGAAGCGCAAGCCCGTGGAGCCCGTAGAGAAAGCGCCCGCGCCTGAGCCGAATCCCCCTCCCCCGCCGCCCGCGCCAGAACCGGCGCTGTCGATCCGGGAAGCGGCGCCTCGCGATTCCGAAGCCATCTCGGCCTTGCTCGGCGAGCTCGGCTTCCCGAGCGGGGCCGCCGACATCCGGCGCCGCCTGCCGCGGCTGCGCAAGGCGGGAGAACCGCCTTTGGTCGCGGTCGAGGAAGAGGTAATCGGCTGCCTCGCCTGGCACATCACGCCGGTGTTGCACCGGCCGGCGCCGGTTGGGCGAGTGACGATGATGGTGGTTGCGGAGAAAGCTCGGAGGCGCGGGATCGGCGCCGCCTTGCTCGAGGCGGCGGAAGCGCGGCTCGCCGCCGCCGGCTGCGGCCTCGTCGAGGTGACCAGCAACATCGAGCTGGGCGGCGCCCACGCTTTCTACCGCGCCCGGGGCTATGAGCGCACCAGCTACCGCTTCGCGAAGAAACTGAAGGGCCGCTAGATGCCGCCTTCGACGATCTCCCGGCCGGTCGAGCGCAGCCTGGCGGCGAGATCCTCGCAGCAGGCGGCAAGGCGGGCTTCGTCGGTGCTCCTGACGACGAAATTGGCGCCGACGCGGCCTTCGCGGAAGAAGGGGTAGGAGCCGATCTGGCAGCCTTCGTGGGCGCGTTCGGCCGCCTCGAGCAGTTCCGCCACCTCGCTCTCCGCCACCCAGCCGCCGATCGTCCGCGAGAGCAGGGGCCGGCCGCCTTCGAGCTTTCCCGACAGGGCCTCCAGCATCACCGTCGCGATGTGCGGGACTCCGGCGAGGATGAAGATATTGCCGACCCGGATGCCCGGCGCGCCCGACATCGGATTTTCGATCAGGTCGGCGCCCTCGGGCACCCGCGCCATGCGCAGCCGTCCTTCGGTGACTCCGCCGCGATCCGAATAATAAGCTTCGAGCGCCGCCCGAGCCTTGGGGTGGACGACGACGGGGACGCCCAGCGCCAGGGCGATCGCGTCGACGGTGACGTCGTCGTGGGTGGGTCCGATGCCGCCGGTGGTGAACAGATAGTCGTTCGCGGTCCGCAACGCGTTCACCGCCGCCGCGATCGTCTCGACCACGTCGGGAACCACCCGGACCTCGGCGAGACGGATGCCCTGGAGGTTCAGCCACCCCGCCACCTGGGCGATGTTCCGATCCTGGGTGCGGCCGGAGAGGATCTCGTCGCCGATGACGAGCAAGGCGGCGGTCCAGATGCGCTCTTCGGCCATGGCTTCGCGCTTACTCGCCGCCGGCGGGGTCGCCAAGACCGCCACGAAATCCTATATTGCCCTCATGACCGACTATCTCGCCGTCGCCGACACCGAGGCGCCCGCCAGCCGTTCCGGTGCGATCAAGCTGTACGGGCCGGAAGGCTTCAAGGGCATGCGCGCCGCCGGCCGCGCCGCCGCCGAAGTGCTCGAC
Organism: Sphingomonadales bacterium; assembly: GCA_034668385.1. Lineage (GTDB taxonomy): Bacteria > Pseudomonadota > Alphaproteobacteria > Sphingomonadales > Sphingomonadaceae > Allosphingosinicella. The sequence continues at coordinate 7,291 of JAXDPL010000235.1, forward strand.
TCGCTCGTCCCCCACGTCCGCGCCGGAGTCACCACGCAGGAGATAGACGAGATCGTCTATGCCGAGATGATCGCCCGCGGCGGAGTCCCCGCGACCTTGGGCTATCGCGGTTTCACCGGCTCCTGCTGCACCTCGATCAACCACGTCGTCTGCCACGGCATACCGGGCGACCGCGCGCTGAGGGACGGCGACATCGTCAACATCGACGTGACCATCGTCCTCGACGGCTGGCACGGCGACACCAGCCGGATGTTCCTGGTCGGCGACGTTCCGATCAAGGCGCGCCGGCTGGTCGACGTCACCTACGAATGCATGATGCTCGGAATCGCCGCGGCGCGGCCGGGCAACCATCTCGGCGACATCGGCCACGCCATCCAGACCCACGCCGAGAAACACCGCTACGGCGTGGTGCGCGATTTCTGCGGCCACGGCGTCGGCCGGGTGTTCCACGACGCGCCCGAGGTCGTCCATGCCGGCCGCCCCGGCACCGGCCCCGAGCTCAGGCCCGGCATGTTCTTCACCATCGAGCCGATGATCAACATCGGCAAGGCCGCGGTGAAGGTGCTGGAGGACGGCTGGACCGCCGTCACCCGCGACCGCAGCCTCTCCGCCCAGTTCGAGCATATGGTCGGAATCACCGAGGACGGCTGCGAGATCTTCACCAAGAGCCCCAAGGGCTACGACAAGCCGCCTTACTGATCGTCCTCGAGCGGAATGAGCCGCTTCGGCGCCCGCATCCGCCACGCCGCCTCGAGCCGGTCCTTGAGGGTCGCGTCGTCGATCGCGGCGAGCCGCACGAGGATCGAGGGCCAGCCGCGGAAATGGTCGGTGTCGTAATAGAGGTCGGGGCGCGCCTCGATCAGCGCCTCCTTCAGTTCGAGCGGACAATGGACGGCCAGCGTGTCGGGATAGCGGCACGGACCGGCCAACGCCTTGCCCGCGACCTTCAGCCACGGCCGGCCCCAGTGCGACGCGGTCTCGACGCCCGGCAAATGCCCCGCCAGCCGCGCGGCGCGGGCAGTGATCTCGGCGTCCTCCATAGCCGCCAGCCTAGCGCGGATCGGCGGCGCCCGCTATGCGCAGCCCGCCAGCAACGAGGAGCGTTTCGGTGAAGAAGGTCGAGGCGATCATCAAGCCGTTCAAGCTCGACGAGGTGAAGGAGGCCCTGCACGACGTCGGGGTCTCGGGCATCACCGTCATCGAGGCGAAGGGCTTCGGCCGGCAGAAGGGCCATACCGAGCTCTACCGCGGCGCCGAATATGTCGTCGACTTCCTGCCCAAGGTGAAGCTCGAGGTGATCGTCGAGGACGGCCTCGCCGAGCGGGTGGTCGAGGCGATCGCCAACGCCGCCCGCACCGGCCGCATCGGCGACGGCAAGATCTTTGTCTCGACGATCGAGGAAGCGGTGCGGATCAGGACGGGGGAGCGGGGAAGCGACGCGATCTGAGAATCACGCTCATCCTGAGTAGGGACCGAGCCTGTCGAGGGCCCGTATCGAAGGACGGTCCTTCGATACGCCGCTTCGACTTCGCTCAGTGGCTACTCAGGATGAGCGGGAGTGGCTAAATCCCTTCCCGTGGACGACCCCCTCCTCGCCTCGATGTCTCCGGACGAGCTGCGCTCGGCGATGCGGGCGCTCGGCTACCGCACGCAGAGCGATCTGGCGGGCGCGATCGGGGTGAGCCGCTCGGCGGTCAGCCTCTGGCTCGAGGGCCGGGTCGGGGTGCCGCGGCCTGTGGCCATGCTGCTGAGAATGCTCGTTTCGGCGCGCCGCCGCGATTTCTGACCTCATCCACGTGAAATGTTCACGACGGCCACGGGCGGGGTGGACGACTCGCGGCCAGCCGGAAAAGGTAGGCACCAATCCAAAACCCGTTCGGGCTGAGCTTGTCGAAGCCCTGTCCTTCCCGATTGCCGATGACGGCAGGGAAGGCCTTCGACAGGCTCAGGCCGAACGGATCCTTCCAGCACTGAGGGGGCGATCCAATGGCCAACGACGCGGGCAAAATCCTCAAGCGGATCAAGGACGAGGAGATCGAGTGGGTGGACCTGAGGTTCACCGATCCGCGCGGCAAGTGGCAGCACCTCTCTATGGTCTCGGGCGTGGTCGACGAGGACCAGCTGACCGACGGCTTCATGTTCGACGGCTCGTCGATCGCCGGCTGGAAGGCGATCAACGAGAGCGACATGATCCTCAAGCCTGACCTGGACGCGGTCTATGCCGACCCGTTCAGCGCCACCCCGATGCTCGTCATCTTCTGCGACATCGTCGATCCCGGCACCGGCGAGCTCTACGCCCGCGACCCGCGTTCGACCGCCAAGCGGGCCGAGACCTACCTCCGGGGCACCGGCATCGGCGACACCGTCTATGTCGGCCCCGAGGCCGAATTCTTCATGTTCGACGACGTGCGGTTCGAGGACGGCTACAATGCGTCCTACTTCCGGATCGACGACATCGAGCTTCCGACCAATTCGGGCCGCGACTATGAGGGCGGCAACCTCGGCCACCGGCCGCGCGCCAAGGGCGGCTATTTCCCGGTCGCTCCGGTCGACAGCGCGATGGACATCAGGGGCGAGATGGTCTCGACGATGATCGAGATGGGCCTGCCGATGGACAAGCACCATCACGAGGTCGCCGCCGCCCAGCACGAGCTCGGCCTCACCTACGGGACCCTCACCCAGACCGCCGACCGCATGCAGATCTACAAATATGTCGTCCACATGGTCGCCAATGCCTACGGCAAGACCGCGACCTTCATGCCCAAGCCGATCGCCAGGGACAACGGCTCGGGCATGCACACCCACCTCTCGATCTGGAACGGCTCGAAGCCGCTGTTCGCCGGCAACGGCTATGCCGGGCTTTCGGAAACCGCGCTCTACTTCATCGGCGGCGTCATCAAGCACGCCCGGGCGCTCAACGCCTTCACCAACCCGACGACCAACAGCTACAAGCGCCTCGTCCCCGGCTTCGAAGCGCCGGTGCTGCTCGCTTATTCGAGCCGCAACCGCTCCGCCTCGTGCCGAATCCCCTACGGCGCCGGCGAGAAAGCCAAGCGGGTCGAGTTCCGCTTCCCCGACGCGCTCGCCAACCCGTATCTCGCTTATTCCGCGCTGCTGATGGCCGGCCTCGACGGAATCCAGAACCGCCTCCACCCCGGCGACCCGATGGACAAGAACCTCTACGACTTGCCGCCGCAGGAGCTGGTCAACGTTCCCACCGTGTGCGGATCCCTGCGCGAGGCGCTGAACGCATTGGACGCCGACCGCGCCTTCCTGACCAAGGGCGACGTCTTCTCCGACGACCAGATCGACGCCTATGTCGAACTGAAATGGGAAGAGCAGATGCGCTGGGAGACGACCCCGAGCCCGGTCGAATACGACATGTATTACAGCTCGTGAGGGCGCGCGCGGGATAGAAGCTTGCGATAGTCACCCCGGCGGAAGCCGGGGGCCTATGAAAACCGCGGTTTGACCTTTCGTACTCCGTGTTCATGGGTCCCGGTTTTCGCCGGGATGACCGGCTTCGTTCAGCGCCGCGCTTTCTTCTGGACCAGGGGCGACCGCTCCGGCCGGGGGGCGGCGGCCGGTGCGGCCTCTGGGTCGAGATAGGCGGGCGTCAGCATCCGCGAGGCCGGGCCCGGGCGAGGGCGGGCGAGCTTGCGGAGCGGAAACGCGACGTCGAAACGCATGCCGACCTGGCCGCGCTGCGACCAGCGCACTTCGGCGTCGAGCCGGCCGGCTTCGTCGAGGTCGAGCTTGACGCGCGTGCCGGCGGCGAGTTCGCGGTCGCACTCGACCATCGCGCCTTCCTTCGAAATGTTGCGCAGGCGCACGGGCCATTCGCTATCGCCCAGGATCAGCGCGCCCTTGCGCAGCAGGCGATGGCGGGGCGGGCGGCTGAACAGGGCGACTTCGCTCGGCCGCCGGCTCTCGGCGGCGAGGGCGCGCGCTTCCTCCGCCGGCATCGGCTTCCCGAACAGGAAGCCCTGCACCTGGCCGCAGCCGAGGCGGCGGACCAGGGCCAGCTGGTCGAGCGTCTCCGTCCCTTCCGCCGTGGTGTCGATGCCGAGGCTCTCGGCGAGCACGACGATGGCTCGGACGATGGCGGCGTTGCGGCTCTTAGCCTCCGCCGCGCCGGCGACGAAGCTGCGGTCGATCTTGATCTTGTCGAGCGGCGCGCTGCGCAAATGGCCTAGGCCCGAATGGCCGGTGCCGAAATTGTCGAGCACGAGGCGGACACCCATCTCCTTCAGCCGCGCCAGCACCGTCTCGCCGGCAGCGCCGTCGGCGAGGAACACCCCCTCGCCGATCTCCAGCTCGAGCCGGTCCGGATCGAGGCCGCTGCCGGCGAGCGCCGCCATCACCGATGCGGCAAGACCCGGATGGGAGAATTCGGCCGGCGACAAATTCACGGCGACACGCACATGCTCGGGCCAGCCGGACGCCTCCGCGCAGGCGGTGCGGAGGATCCAGGCGCCGAGCCGGGGCATGATCCCGGTGTCGGTCGCCACCGGCAGGATCGTCGCCGGCCCGAGCAGCCCGCGGGTGGGATGCTGCCAGCGGATCAGCGCCTCGAAGGCGACGATTTCCTCGCTGACCGCCTCGACCACCGGCTGGTAGAGCAGGCGCAGCTGGTCGCGCTCCAGCGCCTCGCCGAGGTCGCGCTCGAGGATCTGGCGGTCGACCGCGGCGGCCTGCATCGCCGGGGCATAGAAGCGATGCGCGCCCCGGCCGTCCGCCTTGGCGGCGTAGAGCGCGAGATCGGCCTCCTTGACCAAGGCGGCGGCATAGGTCCGGCCCGGCTCGGCCACCGCGATGCCCACCGACGCACCGACGTCGATGCGGTGGCCGTCGATCTCGTAGGGCCTGGAGACCTCGGAGATGATCGCGTCGGCGAGGCGGCCGAGCCGGGCCTCGCTCTCGGCGTCGGGAAACACCGCCTGGAACTCGTCGCCGCCGACCCGGCCGACCTGACCCTCACCGCCGAGCGTCGCCGCCAGGCGCGCCGCGACCCGCTTCAGCAGCTTGTCGCCCATCGGGTGGCCGAGCGTGTCGTTGACCTGCTTGAACCGGTCGAGGTCGATCAGCATCAGAGCGCAGCCGCGCTGGCGTTCGGCAGCGTTGGCGAGCGCTTCGTCGACGGTCACGGCCATCATCGCCCGGTTGGGAAGGCCGGTGAGGCTGTCGAAGCGGGCGAGCTTGGTCGTTTCCGCCTCGCTTCGCTGCCGGTCGGTTAGATTGCTGCCGAGGCCGCGGAAGCCGAGGAATCGGCCGTAATCGTCGAAATTGGGGCTGCCGGAGAGCGACCAGAAGGTCCCTTCCCCGCCGGGCGCGCGAACCGCCAGCTCGGCAAAGGCCATGCGGGAGGACAGATGGAATTCGAGCCGCCGCCGCGCTTCGCCGTCGGCCGGCTCGGCGGCGAGCACCGCCTCGTCGAAGCGGCGGCCGAGCAGATTCCCCTCGACCCGCGCCTGGGCGGCGAAAGCGGGCGAGGCGTAGGTCAGCGCGCCCTCGGCATCACTCTCCCAGAACCAGCCACGGCCGCTCTCCTCGTAATCGGTGACGAAGCGGCGCGCCTTCTTGGCTTCGGCTTCGAGCGCCAAAGCATGGCGCGCGGCGGCGATCGCCTCGCGGGCGCGCGAGACGCTGACCGAGGCGAGGAACAGGGCGACGGCGGCGCCGACGGTCAGAAGCGACGGCTCGATGCCGGCGGCGAAAGCGACGAGACAGGTCCCGACGCAGCCGAGGATGAGAATCGCGGGTACCGGGAAGAAGCAGGGAAGGCACGCCGCCGCCCCGGCAATCACCGCGGCACGCACCATCACCGAGGGGGACGCGGCGGCTTCGCTGCCGAGCGCCGCCGCCGCCGACCATAGGAAGGCGCCCGCCGCGGTGTGGAGGGCGGTCAGGCGGATGAGCCGGTGTGGCGGCGCGGAGCGGCGGCCCAGCATCAGCCCGGCGTCGAGGACGAGGACGGCGGCGATCAGCGCCGCCGCGGCCGGCGAAGGGGCGGCGCCCCCCCGCCACAGGCCGTAGAAGAGCAGCGCTCCCCACAGCAGGTGCGACGCCGCGAGCAGCGGCAGGGCCACTGCGAGGCTGCGGGCGCGGTCGCCGGCGATTCGACCGTCGTCCTCGCTGGCCGGGGCGCGGAAGTCGAAGGCGAGCAAGGCGGCGAGCGACGGCGCTTCGCCGGCCGCGGCCGGAGCGGCGTTCACCCGCGAAAAGCGCCCCTTCCTCATGTCTTGCCTCGGTCCAGCGGACAGATGCGCGGCCGTTGCGCGCAGGCCGACCGCATTGCCTGATTCAGGTTAAGAAATGCTGGCGCCCGAGCGTCCACCGTCAGGCCGTCAGCCGTCCCTTGCGGATCGGCAGAGCGCCGAGGATCTGGCGCCGCAGATGATTGTCGGCCCGGGCGCGGCCGGCCTTCGCAGCGCCGGCCCGCTCGACGAGCAGATGGGCCAGCGCGCGGTGGCGGTCGCCGACGGTCCATTCGCAGCGGTCGAGCGTGATGGGTGAGAGGAAGCGCGCGCCGAACTGGTCGCCGCGCTGCCATTCGACCTGCGCCTCGACACTGCCGTGGCCGGGGATTTCGAGCGAGACGCAGCCGCCGCGCTGCAGCCGCGCCTCGCACGCGGCGCGGAAGCCGAGCTCGGAGAGGTCGACCATACGGATCTCGAGGCTGCTCCAGCTGTTCGGCCGCAGCCGCGCGGACTGGTCGAGCGGGCGTCGTTCGGCCCGGCGGACCCCGTCGTCGTCCTCGGTCAGCGTCGATCCCATAAGCTCCCCCGGTCTTCCCGGACGAGCGAACCATAAAGCGAGGGCGTTAACGAAAGCCTGACTGCGCTAATAATCCTTTGAAACGCGCACGTTGACGCTCTCGCGGCCGATCGTCGAGACGCTCGACAGCAAGGCCAGCCAGCGGGTGATCTGGAACTCGACCGTCGTCGCCGAATAGCCGCGGGCGTCGGTCACCACCTCGACATAGACCCGGCGGCCGAAATATTTGCCGGCGGCGATGGCGGTGCCCTGGCCGGTGGTGATGTCGGCAGGGACGATTCGAAGGCGATCGAGGCCGGTCGCGGCGCGGACCGCGTTGATCGGATCGAGATAGCCGCCGGTCGAGTTCAGCGACGCCACCGCGGCGGCGAGCTGGAGGGCCTCGGGGGCCGACAGGTTGGTGATCGAGGTTCCGAACAGCAGGCGGCTGAGCAGCTCGTCCTGCGGCAGAGCCGGCGTGCTCGAGAAGGCGATCTCGGGTCTCAGCCCCCGGCCGGTGACCCGGATGACCGCGTTCAGGCCCTGGACTCCGCCCTCGGCGGTGATATCGAGCACCGGATTGACCGGGCTCTCGCCCGTGAAGCGGATGATTCCGCGCTCGAGGTCGAAGCGGCGGCCGGCGAAATCGTAGGTGCCGCGAATCAAGGTGGCGCGGCCGTCGATGCGCGGCTCGGTGACCGTGCCGCCGATCTTCAGGGCGGCGGACCATTCGCTGTTGATGCCGAGGCCGGTGACCATCAGCCGGTTGGGCGCGTCGACGTCCAGCGCCAGCGTCCAGGGGGTGAGGCGGCGGGGTTCCGGCCGATCCTCCGGTGGCTGGTTGAGCTCGCGGACGTTGAGCCGGGTGACCGCGGCGGCCGAGGTCGCGCTGCCGAGGCGGAACTGGCCGCTGACCAGCCGCACCTTGCCCGAGATACTGCCGGTGCCCCGCGCCGAATGAATGACGATCGGACCGGTGACCTGGGCCTTGATGTCGTCGCGGTCGAGCAGTTGCGCGGCCTTGGCATCGATCGTCACGTTCATTCCGAAGCCGTCGGCGGCGCCGAGGTCGAACTGGCCGCGACCGGTGACGGTGCCGCCGCGCTTGGTGGTTCCGGCGAAGCTGTCGAGGACGAGCTGCGACCCGCCGAAGCGGCCGCGCGCGGCGACATTCTCGATCACCATGCCTGTGACCGCGCTCTCGACCCGCGCCTTGTCGGTCTGCAGCGAGCCGCGGCTCTGGGGGTTGTTGAGGGTGCCGGTGGCGTCGGCGCCGATCGCCACGGCGCCGCTGACGTCAAGCAGTTCGACTCCGGTGAGGCGCCACAAAGTGTCCGCAGGGCCGTTGTAGCGGATCTGGGCGAAGAGCGGCGCAGCGGCCAGCCGCTCCCCGATATTGCCGACGCCGCCGACCGGCGCCAGCCGGGCCTGGGCGCGGCCGATCACCTTGCCTTCGCTGACCGCGATCGCCCGGATTCCGGCATTGCCGCCCGCGAGCCGCGCCGCGACTCCGATGTCGACCGGGCGCGAGGAAAGGACGAGGCCGGAGCGGGTGAGGCCGCGCACCCTGAGGTTCATGTCGCCGCTCGGCGCTCCGGCCGCTCCGAACCGGTAGTTGAGAGTCCCCGAGGCATAGCCGCCGAGGCCGAGCTCGGGCCAGCCGATGTCGAGGATCGAGAGCGGCATGGCCTCGAGATTGGCGGCGAGCTCGGTGGTGCTTCCGCCGAACAGGCCGGAGACCCGCGCGCTGCCGCCGGCGAAGGTGAGCGCCGTCGGGCTCAGCCGCCAGCCGTCGCCTTCGCGGATCAGCAGGGCCGGCTCGCTCAGCTGGATCGGCCGCCGGTCGACCGTTCCGCCGCCGGTCAGCCGGAACCGGCCCGGCGCCACCTCGGCCTCGGTCTGGAACGAGAAAGCGCGGCCGCGGGTGCCGGCGATCCGGGCGGTGATCCGGCCGACCCCGCCCCGCATTTCGCCGGCGGCGTTGAGGCTGGCGAGGAAGAGGGGGCCGCGGCTGAGGCCGCGCGCGGCGATTGTCCCTCGCAGCGAGGTGCCGGCCGGGTCGAGCAGCACAACCGCCTGCACCCGGCCGTCGCGGATCGCGATCGGCGGCGGGCCGGCGAGTCTCGCGTCCCTGGCGGTGAGGTCGATCTGGATGCGCTGGACGTCCTTGACCGGATCGAAGCTCAGCTTGCCGGAGAGGCCGCTGCCGGCGACGGCGAGCACGCCGGTGAAGCCGCCGGGGTCGGAGCGCAAGGTGCCGGTCGCGCGGGCGCCGGACACGTCGAGCGCGGCGAACTGGATCAGCGCCGCCTGGTCCTTGGGCAGCAGGATGGCGCCGTTGGCGGTGAACGGGCCGAGCCGCGAGCCGCCATTGGCGCGGAAGGCGAAGCCGGCCTGGGTCGGATCGAGGTTGAGGAGGACGTTGGCGAGGCCCATCGTCTCGTTCGGGGCCGCGAGGCGGAGGACGAGCTTGGGCCGCGAAATGTCGCCGTCCAGCTGCATCGCGAAGGCGCCATAGGTCTTCTGCCGGCCCTTGCCCTCGAAGAAGAAGGTGCCGTCGCGGCGGCGGTAGCCGGTGCCGTCGATCGCGATGGCCGGCGCCCTGAGCCTCAAATTGACGAAGTGGATGACGAGGTCGGAGCCGCGGACCAGGTCGGTCTCGATCTCCGGCAGGCCGCCCGCGAGGCCGGCGAGGAACTTGTTGTCGAAGCGGCGCACCCAGGCGTGGCCGCGGCCGGTCACCAAAGTGCCGTGGCCGCTCGGATGGGGCACGACCTTCAATTCGCTGGTCACGTCGACGATACCGAGGCCGGGGATGAAGTAGCGGGTGAGTCCGCCCGACAGGATGACGTCGTACTTGCCCGTCACCAGGTCGACGAACAGGCTGAGCTTTCCCTTCAATTTGTCCGAGGTGAAGGCCAGGCTTTCGCCCGTGAGCTCCTTGGCCGTCACCTTGAGGTCGCCGGACACCGCGAGGTTGGCGAGGATGCCGCCGGCGACGGTGCCGACGCCGGTCACCCGGCGAGCGCTCATCCGAATCGGCACGGTCACCGGCGCCTTCGAGAATTGGCCCTTCCCTTCCGCCACCACGTCCTCGAAGCCGGTCTGGTCGAAGGCGATTCGGGGCGCGGTCAGGCGGTAGGCGAAGGTCGCTCGGGCGAACGCGCCGTTGAGCGAGGCGAGCACGCGCACCTTCTCGCCGGTCATGTTGGTGAACAGGGCCGGCGGGCGCAGCAGGTCGGCGCCGATGCGCAGGTTTCGGAAGCGGCTGGCCGCGAGGTCGAGGATGCCGGCGCTCTCGACCTTGAGCGAGGGCGAGCGCAGCGACAGGCGAGCGTCGAGCTGGCGGTCCTTCAGCGTCGCCTCGCCGCGGACCGCGACCTCGGGCGCGGTCAGGCGCTGCTTCTTGCCGGTCCAGAATTGCGCCGGCGCCGCCTTGCCGGAGAGGATGTAGC
>JAXDPL010000236.1:0-6246 GCA_034668385.1 Sphingomonadales bacterium
ACCGTCGACATGATGCGCGGCTGGGGCTCGCTCTCCGAGAAGATGGCGACGGTGCTCAAGATCGCCGGCGCGAGCCGAATGAACGTGATCATCTCGGGCGGCACCGGCTCGGGCAAGACGACGATGCTCAACGCGCTCTCCAAGCTGATCGACCCCGGCGAGCGCGTGATCACCATCGAGGACGCGGCCGAGCTCCGCCTGCAGCAGCCGCACTGGCTGCCGCTCGAGACCCGCCCGCCCAACCTGGAAGGCCAGGGCGCGATCACCATCCGCGACCTCGTCATAAACGCGCTGCGCATGCGGCCGGACCGGATCATCCTGGGCGAAATCCGCGGCAGCGAGTGCTTCGACCTGCTCGCCGCGATGAACACCGGCCACGACGGCTCGATGGCGACGCTCCACTCCAACTCCCCGCGCGAGTGCCTCGCCCGCATGGAGAACATGGTGATGATGAGCGACATCAAGGTGCCGAAGGAAGCGATCAGCCGCCAGATCGCCGACTCGGTCGACCTCATCGTCCAGGTCAAGCGCCTCCGCGACGGCTCGCGCCGCACCACCAACATCACCGAGGTGATCGGCATGGAGGGCGACGTCATCGTGACGCAGGAGCTGTTCAAGTTCGAGTATCTCGACGAGACCGCCGACGGCAAGATCATCGGCGAGTACCGCTCCATGGGCCTCAGGCCCTACACGCTCGAAAAGGCCAAGCAGTTCGGCTTCGACGGGCCGTATCTGGAAGCGTGCCTCTAGGGGATCGTCCGAAAGTAGTACTTTCGGCCGGTTAGAGCAGGGCAGGCAGCGAGACCCGGATCGGGGCCAAGCGGCGTCGCGGAATCGTCGAAACTCACCCTCCAAGCAATCCATTCGACCGCCGGCGCGGCCTCGGTCGACGACCGGTTGCGCCCGATCGGGCGCGCGTCCCGAGCGAACGGGACGAAAGAGAGGAAAGAGAGGAAAGAGAGGAAAGTCACACGGATTCGCGGGGGGTCCCCTGCCCCACGGCGCCTCGACTGACGCCCCGAGAGACGGCGAGACAGGCGGCATCGCGGGCCGAATCGGCGTTCGGACGTCCATGCCGAAGATTGAACCACGAACCGCCCCGTGTAGGAAAGTTCTTTTTTCGTTCCAGAACCAGGGGGCCGGCAGCGGGCGGCAGGTGCCTGGCACAGGGACGTCCCAGCGGTCATTCTGGCAAGAAGCCCAGTTCAAAAACCATCGGGCGTAGCTTGTCTGACAACTCGGCATAGGCGGCAGTGAAGGAATCAAAGTCGGTTAGTTCCGTATCGCTATAGGCCTGCAGCGCGCGGCGAATTTGGTACCAGCCCGCGTCGGGCCTACCGAGCTTGAACTCGTCTCGTATCCTTCGCGGAAACTCTGTTGCGTGAAAGCGCGTCCAGAGCTTGCGACCTTCGTTGAGTACGGCTTGCGCTTCCGACGAGAAGGCCATGCCTTTCATGTGGCGGACCATGAAGTCGCTCTCGAACCGTCCCTTCGCGCCGACCTCGCCTTCGGAGAAGGGAATGAAGTGATTGATGAGGCTCCAGTCTCGGTCGTTCCAGCGCAGTCCATCGGCCCCTGCAGTCAAGTTGCTGCCATTGAACAGCATCCAGACGAGGCAGTCGGATTTGAAGTCGTCGGACAGCGGCTGCGATGGTTGCAGGAACTGGTCACGGTCGTTGAGCCATGTCGGTTTGATGAGGCGGCGGACCGAAAACACAACTGCCGCGAGTGAAACATTCGCGGGTACAACAAATATTCCGCCACCGTTCCTCCCTGTATAGATGGACGAAGTTAAAAGCGTCCCGGTAGAGGCGTTCTGAAGGTCATTGTTGCCCGCAAAGAGATGTCCCAGAGCGCCCTCACATGATAGTTTTTTACGCGGATTTCTTGATGGCGTGAGCGCGTTGGACAGTGGAAGTGCAAGCTCACCGCGGCCTTTGGGAGCCGGAATCCAAGCGTTCAGGAGTAACGACGTTGGGCGCACCAAATAGGTCTTTTCGGCGACCAACCCGCCGCCGCGATCCAGCGCGTTTACGGTTATATCGCCGACGGGCTCCTTGATACTCTGATCCCAGATCAGGAAGCCGATCGGGAAGTCGCCCTTCAAGTCAAAGGCGCGGCTGTGGACGACGAATCCGCCGAGATACTTAGCCTGCCAGACCCTGCGAAAGGGCTCAAAATTTGGCGCATTGACGTATTTGAGCTTGCTGAACATCGCAAGCGTCGAAGTCGACAATTCCTGCCGAATGCGGATCATGAACTGGGCAAACAATTCCTTGCTTGCATAACCCACATTCATTTCGCGCATCGCGTTGTTGATGCGTGTTTTCTCAACACCAACCTTGTTTTCATCGCCCTTGCCGATTCCCGAACCGCTCTCGGCATAAGGCGGGTTGATCAGAACGAGAATCGGCTTCGCGTCCTTAACGCCCGCCTTGGCGTCGGCGATTGCCTGACGCAGCGCCAGCGGTACCTTGTTCGTCACGTTATAGTCGATCTCCCCAAAATCTGTAATGTCGTCATTGAGATAGTCGTACTGGAACATGTCCGCGCCGGGGCAGATGTTGTTTGCGCGCATGATGTCGATATCGACTTGGTCGAGCGTCGACATAAAGACGTTACGGTAATTGCTATGCTTGACCTCCAGATTGCCGACGCCGCAGCACATGTCCCAGACAATGTAGCGGTCCTGCCACCCCTCGCCGAGCGTAGCGACCAGCTGCTCATAGGCTTTATCGACGATGTGCAGCGGGGTGTAGAACGCGCCCTTGAACTTCTGTTCGTCGATCGGCAACAGGCTGTCGCGCCGTTCGAGCAGCCAGCGCCTGTGCTTCTCCTCTGGGGGACGCAGATATATCGACCAAAAGTCGTTATAGGCGCGCAGGTTGATGACCGGCAGGAATCCACTGGCGCCGCGGAGAGTGAAGGCGGGCCTGCCGTCGAACGTTCCAAGCTGAGCACCAACCGACGCATAGGCAGACCGCACCCCATCGTGCATGATGTCCGCGAAAAATAGCGTCGCATGATCGGCGGCGTTCGAGACGCCCAGCTCGCTGCCGATCATCTCGACCCATTTGTCAAAAACCTGACGCAAGTTGTCGGGCGTGATCGGCGTCTTGATGATCTCGCCGTCGCGGATCGCGCCTTTGATCGTGTCGCAGAATTCGTCGCCTAGCGTGCTGATAGGATAGGTCGTGAATTTCTTGTCAATGTAGGGCGCGATCTGGGCGGCAAGTTCCCTGCCTGCCGCCGAGCCCGACGCGGGCCAGACGATGCTTTCGTCCTCGAGCGCACGGAGCGCTACTTGCGTGGACAGCAGCGCGCCCTTTTCGGGGTCGATGGCGGCGAGGAACGCAGGGATTGGCTCGCCGCGAAGCCGCGCTCCGCGGAGGTAGATCAGCAGCTGCGCGAACATTATCAGCGACGCCGTGGGAGACCCCTTGGCCTCGAACCAGACTTTGTCTGTCTGGATATCAATCAGCCCCTTGAAATAGTCCTTGGGCTTCAGCCCGAGCGCCTTGATGTAGGCGTCCTTGACGTCCTCCTCGCTGCGGGCGCGGGCGAGGTCGGTTATTAGTGTCATCTGCCTGCCACACAAAGCGGGTCGAGATAGACGAGATCGACGCTCTCGCTCGCGATATGCTCGCGCAGGACGTCCAGATTGTCCCCGTAGAACAGCTTGTTCGTCATGCACCCTCCGGCCCCGTCAGCCGCACGCTAGAGTCGGGCCCAACCGCCGACAAGTCCGCGCGCGCGGCATTCGGCGCGGGAGCCTTCTCGCCGCCGATCTCCTTGAGAACCTCCTGAATGAGCTCCTTCAAGGGCGGGTAATAGCAATCGATTTCGGCCTGGCCTTCGGGCGCGAGGAAATAGTCGCGGTGTTCGAGGATCACGACCCGGAAAGCCGAATGCCAGACCTCCGGATCGTCGGGGCAGCTCTTCAATACCTCCTCGCAGGCCCAGAGGAACCGAGCCATGAACCAGACATATTTGTTCCTGGCCACGCGGTCATGGACCGCCACCTCGGAATAACTGCCGGGGTGGAATTCCGGGTTGGCGATGGCGAGTTCAAGAAAGCGCGCATAGGCCTCGCGAGCGCGATCCCACTCATGCCGCTTCACGTCCTGTCGGTAGCGCCAGTAGGCGGCGAGACCGGCGATGAGCGCGATTCCGATACCGCCGGTTGTCGCCCAATAGGAAAGCGCTTCAGCCAAATCCTTGTGCGTGACGACCCATTCCACATGGACAGACTGAGGTGCCACCGCGCTCCTGTCCAGCTACCATGTGGAGCCCGGAAGCAACTTTGGGTTGGTGTGCTCAATCCCCTGTCCCTCCCCTCGGGGTTTGTTCGTGGTCGAGTCCACAGCTCGGGGCTGCACTTGGCGGCGCTTGCCGGACCAGCGATAAGAAGCGCGTGACCATCGCTTTTTTCCTGCTCCTCGCCGCCAGCCAGGCCGCGGCGGCGCCTCCGCGCGACGGGCAGGCGGCAAGCCAGGCCGATGCTTCCGAAGCCGCGCGGCGGCGCGAGGCGGCCCAAGGCGACCCGGTCCACTGGGACCTCGTCAACTGGGGCCATACGGTGCCGGGGCCGGACCTCAGCTCGAAGGAGCCGATCCCGGAGCTGCACCGGCTTCGCATCGTCAACCGCACCGGTCGCCGAGTGACGATCGGGTTCGCGGAATATCCCGGCCGCGACCTGACCGAGGTGCTCGCCCGAACGCTTCGCCCCGGGGGCCGAGTCACGCTCACCCTGACCGCGCCGGCGGGGGCGTGCTGGGTTCGGCTGCTTGCCCGCCCCCGCCTGGCGCTGCCGCCCTTCGACCTTTGCCGGCGCGGCTCGCTCACGCTCCGCCGCTAGCCTTCATCCGGCCCGGGCGGCAGGGTGAGATCGGCGCCGCAGCGGGCGCAGCGGCGGCGGGGCCAGGGCGACGACAAATAGAAAGGGGTGTCGCCCAACTCGAACACCGACTTGCCGCACTCCGCGCAGCGCGCCCGGCGCCAGGCAAGAAAGCCGTAGGCGGCGAGCGCCGGGAGGAAAGCGAGCGGCTCGCTCCCCGGCCAGACGCGCCCGAGCCGATGCGCGACGAGCTCGGCCGGCCCGAGCAGCCAGGCGAGCGGGATCAGTAGCGCGAGGCAGCCGTAGCGGCGCGGCGACATGCGCGCAGCGTAGAGGCACAAGCGCGGCCCGGCCAGCGCCGCCGGGACGGCCCCGCGCGGGCGCAGCGGCGGCGGGGCGGACCGCCGGTCCGGCCTTCGCGCTTCGGCCGGGACGGCTCAGTCGCCCTTGTCGCCCTGGTTCCGGGGCTTCTTCGTCGACGAATGCTGCTTGACGTCCCGGGCGAGCGAGCGGCCGACGTCGTCGCTTTCCTTGAATTGGCCTTGCCCGTCGCGGCGGACGAAGCGTTTGTCGCCCTTGTGGGGCTCGACCAGTTCGCGCTGGGTCATTTTCCAGGTCTCCCGCGGGTTGAGGGTTTGCGGGAATAACGGGCGGATTTCGGGTGCGTTCCCGAGCGGCGTGCCCTCACCCCGCTCGCCTTCGGCGAGTCGCCCTCTCCCCCCGGAGGGGAGAGGGTTTCTACGGCGCGGAGTCGGTGCCGAGGCGCCGGCGCAGCTGGACGAGGAGGCAGGCGAGGCCCAGACCGAGGAGGATTCCCGAGCCATATTGGAGGATGTCGGCGCCGTCCTGGCCGTGGTGGCGGTCGGCGATCTGGAACGAGGCGCCGGCGGTGATCACCAGGGCGATGGCGAGGCTCGTCCAGATCGGCCGCGGCCGCCCGGCGCTCGGCTTCGCCTTGAGGATGGTGAAGGCGGCGACCAGCAGCATCGCCGCCTGGACCGCCAGCATGACGATGATGATCGCGCGCATCTTCGTTTCCCCCCTCTTGTTGTGGCGCGGAGGGTGCACGGGCGGCGGAGGGTTGGCAATGGGGGCGTGCCCTCACCCTCCCACCGCCTTCGGCGGCGGGCCCCTCCCTCTCCCCCCGGGGGGAGAGGGTTAGGCCTTCAGAGCGAGCGCGGCGCTGAGCACGGCGAGGGTGAAGGCAAGGAGCTGGACGGCGTTCCAGTCGACCAGGCCGGGACGGTCGATGTCGCGGCGGCGGCGGCGGCGGTGCTCGAGCAGCAGCGCCAGGGCGGCGAGCGTGAAGCAGCCGCCGGCGGCGGTCCACAGCAGCTGGGCGGTGGGAAGGTCCATGATCGGGCAAGTGGGGCTTCGAGCCGGGATTGGAAGGCTGGCGCGCCAGCTGT
>JAXDPL010000237.1:0-7097 GCA_034668385.1 Sphingomonadales bacterium
TGGCCGAGGCCTCGGCCAAGGTCCCGCCGCGGCCCGACGACATCAACTGGATCGGCATGGAAGGCCGGGCGATCGACGCGTTGCGCGAGCTCGGCAAGTTCGACGAGGCGCAGGCGCGGCTGGCGAAGGTGCCGCTCAAGGGCCTCGACGTCGCCGCGTCCGAGCCGCTCGACTCGAGCCCCGCGGCGAGGGAAGCACGGCTGAGGCGCGCCTGGCTCGCTTATTTCAAGGCGATGAAGCCGGTCCTCGCGCGCAAGGATTCCAGCCGCGACCCGTTCGACCTGCTGCCGCGCAACGTCGCGCTGGGCCGCTGCATCGACGCCGCCGGCGCGCTCGACGAGGCGCAGAAGGCGTTTTGCGACAAGGAGAGCGAAGGCGTCGAGCAGCTCCGCCTCGCCCGCGCCAAGGCCGAGGAGGATCTGAAGGCCCTCCAGCAGTCCCGCGAGGCGAGCGGGCGGTAGGAGGCGTCCTCATCCTCCCCATGAGGCTTCGCCTCACAGGGAGGACTGGAGGATTCGCCTATCGGCTCGCGGTTTGCGGCTCGGCGGTCAGATCGAGGAATTCGATCCGGCCGTCGGCCGAGCGCATCCGCATGTGGGTGCCGGTGTGGTCATATTCCCAAAGCGACGTCCAGGTGTAGCGCTCGACCCGGTAGGTCCCGTCGGGGTCGGAGATGGGCGAGTAGATCCGCCCGGCCACCGAGCGCAGCAGGGGCTGGGCCCAGCCGGTGTCGCCGCGGCTGCGCAGGATTTCGGGGTCGCTCACCTTGCCGTCCGGAGTCACCCAGAAGCCGATATCGACCCAGGTGTTGTCGAAATTGCTGGTCGGCATCAGGGTCAGCTGGGTCATCATCTGGCCCGCCGGGTCGACCATTCGGCTGGTCATGTCGATGCGCGGCGAGAAGAGCAGGGCCGGGGTCTTGCCCGGGTGGGTGCGCAACTCGGCGAGCAAAGCGTCGGTCTTGTCGGGCTTGTTCTCCAGCCGATCGAGCCGCGCGAGCAGGACGAGCGCGGTCAGGCGGGCTGTGCGGCCCGACGGAGACTGGTCGTCGGCGATCTTCTGGAGCGCCTGTCGGGTCAGCCAGCTGTCGCCCTGGAGTTCGTGCAGCCAGGCGGCGCGGACTCGGATCACGCCCGCGAGGTCTTCACGGCCGATCGCCTTCGCGTCGTGCTCGGCCTCGTCGTAGAGCTGCTTCGCGCGCTCGATTCGGCCGAGCGAGGCGTACATCGAGGCGACCTCGAGCTCGGCGGCGATCACCCGCGTATCCTTGTGGCCGAAGCTGTCGCCGAGAATCCTTCGCATCGCGGCGGTGGAGAATTCGTAATCGTGCCCTTCGCCGAGATGGGCGGCGATTCGGCCGTTGGCGCGGTAGAGGTCGGAGACGTCGACCGGAAATTGCTTGGCATATTTCGAGTTGCGGTCGATCGAGGCGAGGGTGGTCGACCGCGCCTGCTTATAGTCGCCGGCGACGAACAGATTCTCGGCGTGGGCGAGGGTGGCGTCGATATCCTC
The DNA here is from genome assembly GCA_034668385.1 of Sphingomonadales bacterium. GTDB lineage: Bacteria > Pseudomonadota > Alphaproteobacteria > Sphingomonadales > Sphingomonadaceae > Allosphingosinicella. The sequence goes on from JAXDPL010000237.1 coordinate 1,513, forward strand.
GTTCGGCGGGCAGTGCCGGGCGAGGCATTCCTTGAGGTTCCGCTCGGTCTGCCGGAGCGAAGTGCCGGTCACGACGATCGGCTTTTCCGTGGAGGCCGCGGGCGCCGGCGCCGGCGCCGTGGCCGCCGAGGCGCCGGTGGCGAGGAGCAGGGCGGCGGAAGCCAGGAATAACGAAGCGCGCATTAGAATCTCCCTCGAAGCGTCTGGAACGTAGCGGATTTTCGGGCGGAAGTCAGCCGCGATCGAGCAAAGGCAGGAGACGGCTCAGCAGCAGCATGAAATTGTTCTCGTCGAGCTTGGCCGTGGGATCGTTCCAGGTCGCGACCAGCGCAAGCCAGCGGCCGTCGCGGCGGCGGAGCAGGAAGCTGAGGTTGAGGACGCCCGTCTCGGAGCCCCCCTTATAGCCCGCATAGGCATAGGTCTGGCGTGCTGCCCCCAGCCCAGGGTTTATGGCGAGGATCGCCAGCGCTTCCGGGTCGGCATTGCGCCTTAGCCAGTCGAGCGTGCGCAGCATGTCGGCAGCCGAGGCAAACCACTCGACTTCTCGAACCGCGATCGGCGCGCCGGAGAACAGGCTGAAATCGATCTTGGAGATGTCCCTGCTTGCGATACCCGGCAACATCGCGCGCCGTCGCGGTTCGTCCGCCGCCATCCAGCTCTTGCGCACGCCCGGGTCCTCTTTCAGAACGGCAACCTCGCGAGTCAGCAGGAGGGGCTGGTTCCTGGCCGCGGCGCGCACCCCGAGAGCCGGCAGCAACCGCTCGATCTTCTCCCGCCCGAGCAGCTCGACGAGCCGGTCGGCGGCGGTGTTGTCGCTCTGCGAGATCATCAAGGCGGCGAGCGTGTGCAGGGTCACCGGCGAGCCGGCGGGCCAGCTCCTGAGCAGGCTGGAAGGCAAAGAGGGACGGCCGAGCGCCACCACGTCGCTCCAGTGGCGCTCGCCGGCCTTCACCTCGCGCGACAGCTCGGCGAGCACCCACAATTTGAACGCGGAGCCGACCGCCATCGGTTCCTCGGCACGGCGGTCGAGGAGGATCCTCGGCGGCCCGTCGCCGAGATCGGCCGCCGCCAGCGACACCTCGCCCGGCAGCGCACCGATCTCCGCCGCGACGGAGGCGGCGGTCTCGCCGGGCGAGTCGACTCCGCCGAATAGCAGGCCGGTGATCAGATGCGGCGGCGCCCGGTCGATCGCCAGGTCCAATTTCACATTGGCCTTGGCGAAGGCGATCCGGACGGTGCCGGCATAGTCGTTGGTGGCGTCCACCGACGCGAGGCTCGTCGCCGGCCCGTAGCTGGCGCGCAACTGGGCCGTGACGCCCTTGAGCTGGGCTTCGGGAATGGCGGCGAGGAAGCTCGGCGCGAAGAGCCGGTCGGGCGGAGTCTGGTCGTTGATCCAGCCGACCAGCTCGGTCGCGCGCTGCCGCAGCTCCGGCGAGGGCTCGGCGGCCTGCGCCGCGCCGGCCAGCAACGCCAAAGCGAACAGGACATAACGAAGGAAGCCCATCCCACCTCTCCACTGCCGGCAAGAGGCTAAGGCAGGCCGCCGCGCCCGTCTATCGCCGAGAATTGGCTTTGAGGTAGCCGATCACGGCCTTGCGGGAGGCCGCGTCGGGGAGGCCGCTGAAGGTCATTCGGGTGCCCGGGACGATTCTTTGCGGGGCGGCGAGGTAGCGGTCGAGAGTCTTGGCGTCCCACGTCAAGCCGGATCCGCGCATCGCCGGCGAATAGTTGAAATTGGGCAGCGACGCCGCCTTGCGGCCGAACACGCCGTGGAGGTTGGGGCCGATCCCGTTCGGCGCGCCGGCCTCGATCCGGTGGCAGATCGCGCATTTGCGGAACACCGCCTCGCCGCTCGGCTGCCCGGCGGCGCCCTGCGACGAGCAGGCGGTCAGAGCGACGGCGAGGAGCGACGCCGAAACCCGGCTCATGCGTCGATCTCCTCCTCGTCGACCTCCGCGGCGTGGCTCTGGATGAAGGCGAAGCGGTGTTCGGGGTTGCGGCCCATCAGCCGGTCGACGAGGTCGCGGACCTGGTGCTGCTGCTGGTATTCGGGGGGGAGGGTGACCCGGATCAGGGCGCGGGTCTTCGGGTCCATGGTGGTCTCGCGAAGCTGCGACGGGTTCATCTCGCCGAGGCCCTTGAAGCGGCTCACCTCGACCTTCCTGCCCTTGAACACAGTCGCTTCCAGCTCGCCGCGATGGACGTCGTCCCGCGCGTAGGCGACGGTGCCGCCCGCCGCCAGCCGGTAGAGCGGCGGCTGCGCCAGGTAGAGCGCCCCCGCCTCCACGATCCGGGTCATTTCCTGGAAGAAGAAGGTCATCAGCAAAGTGGCGATGTGGGCGCCGTCGACGTCGGCGTCGGTCATGATGACGATCCGGTCGTAGCGCAATTGGGCGGGGTCGCAGCGCTCGCGCGTGCCGCAGCCCAAAGCCAGGATCAGGTCGGCGATCTCCTGGTTGCCCCGGATCTTGTCGGCCGAGGCGGAGGCGACGTTCAGGATCTTGCCGCGGATCGGAAGGATCGCCTGGGTCTTGCGGTCGCGCGCCTGCTTGGCCGAGCCGCCGGCGCTGTCGCCCTCGACGATGAACAGCTCGGTGCCCGCCGGATCGTCGTTGGCGCAGTCGGTGAGCTTGCCGGGCAGGCGGAGCTTGCGCCCGCTGGTCGCCGTCTTGCGCTTGATCTCGCGCTCCGCCCGCCGCTTCAGCCGCTCGTCCATCCGGTCGAGCACGAAGCCGAGCAGCGCCCGCCCCCGCTCCATATTGTCGGCGAGGAAATGGTCGAAATGGTCGCGGACCGCCGCCTCGACCAGCCGCGCCGCGTCCGGGCTGGTCAGCCGGTCCTTGGTCTGGCTCTGGAACTGGGGATCGCGGATGAACAGCGACAGCATGATCTCCGCCCCGCCGACCACGTCCTCGGCCTGGAGGTCCTTGGCCTTCTTCGCCTGGCCGACCAGTTCGGCGAACGCCCGCATCCCCCGGGTCAGCGCCGCCCGGATGCCCTGCTCGTGCGTCCCCCCGTCCGGGGTCGGGATGGTGTTGCAATAATAAGAGGAGCCGCCCTCGCTCCACAAAGGCCAGGCCGCCGCCCATTCGACCATGCCCTGGCCGTCCGGGAAATCCTGCCGCCCGCGGAAGAAATCGGCGGTGGCGCAGCTGCGCTCGGCGATCTGCTCGCGAAGGTGGTCGGCGAGCCCGCCGGGGAACTGGAACACGGCTTCCGCGGGCACGCCCTCGGAAGCGAGCGAGGGGTCGCAGCGCCAGCGAATCTCGACCCCGGCGAAGAGGTAGGCCTTGGAGCGGGCGAGCTTGTAGAGCCGCCCCGGCTCGAACCGCGCGCCCGCGCCGAAAATCTCCGGGTCGGGCCGGAAGGCGACGCTGGTGCCGCGCCGGTTGGGGGTGGGCCCGAGCGTCTCGAGCGGAGAGGTCGGCTCGCCGCGCGAGAAGGTCTGGCGGTAGAGCGCCTTGTTGCGGGCGACCTCGACCACCGTCTCGACCGACAGCGCGTTGACCACGCTGACCCCGACGCCGTGAAGCCCGCCCGAGGTCGCATAGGCCTTGTTCGAGAACTTGCCGCCGGAATGGAGCTTGGTGAGGATCACCTCGAGCGCGTGCTTGCCGGGATATTTGGGATGCTCGTCGATCGGGATTCCGCGGCCGTTGTCGGTAACGGTGAGGCGGTTGCCCTTGTCGAGCACCATCTCGATCCGCGTCGCATAGCCCGCCACCGCCTCGTCCATCGCATTGTCGAGCACCTCGGCGGCGAGGTGGTGGAGCGCCCGCTCGTCGACCCCGCCGACATACATGCCCGGCCGCCGGCGGACGGGCTCGAGCCCCTCGAGCACCTCGATCGAGGTGGCGTCATATTCGGCGGACGGGGCGGCGGTTGACGCGAACAGGTCTGACATACCGCAGCGGTATAGTCGGCGCCGACTCCGGGCGGCAAGGTTCTTGGGCTGTTCTATCCACAGGGCATCGTCCGCAAGTGGTACTTGCGGCCGGGGAGGGGACGGGTGGGTTCGCGCGGAGGCCAAAAGGCGCGAAGGCACGAACAAGATCAGGTAAAGGCGCGTAGCGCAGCTTCATGATCGGTGCCAACAGCGCAACGGGGAGTGGCTGCACGGCAGGATGGGCCGTGCTCGGACTCTTCGGTGCTTTGGTGCTTCGGGTGAAACTTCTTCCAGCGGTCGAGCGCAACGCAGGTTTGAAGGCTTGTCTCACCCAAAGCACCGAAGAGGCCGTGCCAGTGGACACCCGGCGGCTAGCGACGAGGTGCGGTGGACGCGAACAGGTCTGACATACCGTAGCGGTATAGGCGGCGCCCACTCCGGGCGGCAAGGTTTTTGGGCTGTTCTATCCACAGGGCATCGTCCGCAAGTGGTACTTGCGGCCGGGCAGGAAGGGGGTGGGGTTCGCGCGGAGGCGCGGAGGCGCTAAGGCAGGTGGTTTCAAGGATCTTGGTGACGGTTGTTATGCGCCATTCGCCGTCGTAAAGTTTGATCCTTGCCAATCCTAAAATCGGTCGTTGAAATAGGCTCTGTATAGGCGCTGATCGGGAAGGCCGCACTGCTTCCGCGAGGCCTCATTTCGATGGACTGGTCAGAGCGATCGCTCCATTGCATGACGAGCTAGACGCGGGAGAGGCTTTAGTGGACGCACGCAATCTATCGCGGCTTGGATTTCGATTTGAAGACTTCATCCAGGCGCTCTTCAAGCGTCACGGGTTCACGGTCGAGCCCATTCTTGGCGGACGCGACTTGGGCCATGATCTCATTGTCCGTAGCGGCGCGACCCTGGCGATCGTCGAGGTCAAGCTGTACAGCTCTATGACGCCTGCTTCACGCAACATCGCGCAATCGCTGGAGAATCTCGAGCGGGGTCGCCTGAATACTGGTGCTATGTTCGGCATCCTTGCCACTAATAGCAGGCTCTCGCCAAGCCAGGGCAGCCAGCTCGACCGGTTTCCGAACCTCCGCGTCTATGATTTCGACGTGCTCTCAGCCCTCGCCGCATCTGATCCCGACTTGGCGCTGGAGCTTGAGGACATCAACCGCGGCGCGCTCGTGTTTCGCGGGGAGGACCTGCCGACCGCGCAGGCGGTAGCGACCGCACCGCTGATCGCGGAGCTTGGCGTGGCAGACGCGGTCTCGTCGGACGTGCCGGACGAAGTGCCTGTGGCGCCACCGCAAACAGGCGCGCAACTCTGCGCCGACATCCATCGTGTTGGTAAGACCGTGGCCAAACCGTTTGAAAAGGCCTGCGAGGCGGCGGTCCGTTACCTCTTCAAAGACGAACTGGTCGCGTTCGACGATCAACATCGCTCGCATACCACCCACAATATCTTCGACTTGGTGGCGCGTATTGCTTCGAAAGAGGATTTCTGGCAGGCGCTTATTACTGATTTCAGAGCCCGATACGTGGTATTCGAATTCAAGAACTACGATAAAAAGATCACCCAACGCGAGATCTATACTACCGAGAAATATCTTTATCCGGTCGCGATGCGAGGAGCTGCGATCATCGTGTCGCGACATGGCGCTGATGCAGGCGCCGATCAAGCAATGCGCGGCGCTTTGCGGGAAAGTGGCA
>JAXDPL010000238.1:0-6968 GCA_034668385.1 Sphingomonadales bacterium
TCGGCTCCGACTTGACCGGAGCCGCCGGCTTCGCCTCGGCCTTGTTCGCCTTCGGCTTCTTGGGAGCGTCGGCGGCGGGAGCCTGCGCGGCGGCGCCGGTCGTGCCCATCGCGGCGGCGGCAGGGGCCTCGCTCTCGGCAGGCGCCGGAGCGGCCTTCGCCTTCTTCGCCGGCTTCTCGGCCTGCTGGTCGCCGATGCCGATGATCCTCAGGATCGTGTGCTGCTGGCGATGGCCCTTCTTGCGGCGGTAATTGTGCCGGCGGCGCTTCTTGAAGACGATGACCTTGTCGGCCTTGGCCTGGGCGATGATCTCCGCCGCGACGGTGAGCCCGTCGGTCGAGCGCAGGTCCGAACCTTCGCCGGCGAGCAGGATGTCGCCCAGCTGGATGGTGTCGCCCGCCTCACCGGCAAGCTTTTCGACGACGATCTTGTCTCCGGCGGCGACGCGATACTGCTTGCCGCCCGTGCGCACGACTGCGAACATGGCTTTTTCCATCACTTGCAAAGCTTTTCCGCGCAACTCGTCGGCTGCGGCCGAACCCCCGCGCGGGAACCGGGCTGCTACCGAAGCGCGCCCGGGGTGTCAACCGGATCGTCATCCCAGGAGGGACCCCATCAAAGTAGTACTTTGATGGGAACCCGCAGGCTGGGGTCCATGCCGACTGTCAACCGGCCGCGCCGTCACTCAGTCCGCATGGATTCCAGCTTTTCGCTGGAATGACGGTGTTCCGTAAGCCCTTGAGCGCTTCAGCCGCGGACCTGGACGTTGCCCGATTCGATCTGCTCCAGGGGGAAGTCGTTCGGGCCGGTGTTCATGCAGGCGCTGGGCGGGCCCTGCGTGTTGGGATCGTCGTCCCAGAAGAAGGCGCGGCTGATCCGGTCGTTGGTGCCGGGCTCGCCATTGTCCTGGACGGTGAAGAAGACAGCGTCGACCAGGCTCGGATCGTTGGTCCGCTTGGTGGTGCCGCCCATGATCGCGATGTTGCCGACCACGTGCATGCAGCTGATGTCGACGTCGAGCTGGTAGGGGCTGTGGCCGTTGGCGCCGGTGAAGGCGGGGTTGATCAGGGTGGCGTGGCCGGTGACCGTGCCGTCGGCCCGGCGTTCCGCGTTGAACGAGAATTGCCGGCGGACGAGGCCCGTCGTGCCGGTCACCAGCAGGGTGCCGTGCCCGTTCGCCGACTCGCGAGCCGCCGGGGCGGACGCGGCGGGAACGGCGGCGAAGGTTCCGGCGGCGAGGGCCGTCATCAGGCCGAGACGAAGGATGGTCTTTGTGGTCATTGCTTTCCTCCAGTGGAGTCGAATGAAAGCCACGGCGGCACAGGCGCTGAAAGTGGCGCGGGGATCGGGGACATAGCAGAGCTGCTTCCCCCACCCAAGCGGCCCGCGAGTCCCGGCGGGAGACGATCGGCGGGACTGCGCCTCACGGCTCGCTTCCCGCCGTCTCCCATGGCAAAGGGACGCGCATGACCGACCGCTTCGCCTCGACCGGATATGTCGCCTGCTTCGGCGAGATCCTGCTGCGCATGACCGCTCCGGGACGCGAGCTGATGCTGCAGAAGCCGCACCTCGACGTCTATGTTGCCGGCGCCGAGGCCAATGTCGGAGTCGCGCTCGCCAATCTCGGCCACAAGGTGAAGATGGTGACCCGACTGCCGGAGAGCGCCCTCGGCCAGGCGGCGGTCGACGCGGTCCGCCGCCACGGGGTCGACGTCTCCGGAATCGCGCGCACGGCCGACCGGATGGGCCTGTTCTTCCTGACCCAGGGCGCGGGCCTGAGGGCGTCCGAGATCCTCTACGACCGCAAGGACAGCAGCTTCGCCAGGGCCGGTCCGGACGATTTCGACTGGCCGACGCTGCTGGGCGGCGTCGATCTGCTCCACCTCTCCGGAATCACGCCGGCGCTCGGCCCTCGATCGGCCGAAGCGGCGGTTGCGGCGGCGGAGGCGGCGGCGGCGCGGGGCGTGCCGGTCTCGTTCGACGGCAATTACCGCTCGCAGCTCTGGGAGAGCTGGGATAGCGACCCCAAGGCCGTGCTGACCCGCCTCGTCGCCAAGGCCGACATCCTGTTCGGCAACCATCGCGACGTCTCGCTGCTGCTCGGCCGCAGGTTCGACGGCGAGGGGCCGGACCGCCGCCGCGCCGCCGCCGAGGCGGCGTTCGCGGCTTTTCCGAATTTGAAGCTCATCGCCTCGACCGCGCGCCACGTCGAGGATGCCGATCGCCACCTCATCTCGGCGCGGATCGACGCGCCGGAACGGGGCGTGCAGACCGAGGAGGTGCTCGTCGCCGGGATCGTCGACCGGATCGGCGCCGGCGACGCCTTCGCCGCCGGAATCCTCCACGGCATCCGCACCGGCCGCGACCTCGACTGGACGGTGCGCTCGGGCCTCGCCCTCACCTGCCTCAAGCATTCGCTGCCCGGCGATTTCAGCCTTTTCGGGCCGGACGACATCGACGCCTTCATGGCCGGCGGACTCGACGTCCGGCGATGATCTTCCCCAACCGCCCGCAATCGGCGGCCGACGTGGCGCGCCATTATGACGAGCTCGACATCCCCTATCGCCGAATCTGGGGCGAGCATGTCCATCACGGTTATTGGCGGACCGGTCGGGAGACGCCCGCCGAGGCCGCCGAGGCCCTGGTCCGGCTCGTCGCCGACCGGCTCGCTCTCGAGCCCGGCCAGAGCGTCGTCGACATCGGCTGCGGCTATGGCGCCACCGCGGGCTGGCTCGCCGAACATCATGGCGTGGAAGTCACCGGCTTCACCCTCTCCGAAGCGCAGGCGGCGGTCGGGCGGGCCCGGCCCGGCTTCACCTGCCGGGTCCGCGACTGGCTCGACAACGGCCTCGCCGACGCTTCGTTCGACCGCGCCTATGCGATCGAGAGTTCGGAGCACATGGTCGACAAGCCGCGCTTCTTCGCCGAAGCCCATCGGGTGCTGAAGCCCGACGGCCGCTTCGTCGTCTGTGCCTGGCTGGAGGGAGAGACAGTCACCCCCTGGCAGGTGAAGCACCTGCTCGAGCCGATCTGCCGCGAGGGGCGCCTGCCAAGCATGGGCAGCCGCGCCGATTACGAGGCTTTGGCGGAGGAATCCGGCTTTCGGCTGCTCCGCTACGACGACATCAGCCGCGAGGTCCGCCGCACCTGGTCGATCTGCCTTCGGAGGCTCGCCGGGCATTTCATCACCGACGACGAGATCCGCCGCCTCGCCCTCAGCCGCGCCACGCAGAACCGCGAGTTCATCCTCTCCCTTCCGCGCCTGATCCTGGCGCTGAGGAGCGGCGCGATGCGCTACGGCGTGTTCCTTTGGGAAAGGGGCTAGCGCACCCGGGTCCAGCGGCGCGATTCGCAGATGAAGAGGATGCAGCCGGAGACCTTCAGCGAGCCGTCGGGCTGGAGCTCGAGATAGGAGCGGTAGCTCTTGCCGCTCTCGGGATCGTAGGCGCGGCCGTTCTTCCACGAGCCGCCCGAGCCTTCGAAGCCGGTGAGGACGGGGAGGCCGACGAACGGCCGGTTCCGCAGCGCCGGGTCGGGGTTGTGGATGTCGGTCTTCGGCGCGTTGGCGGCGCGATCGAGCACCTTGACGATCGTCCCGCACAGCTTGCGCCCGCACGGCGCGATCTGGACCAGGCCCTTATGGTCGTCGTTGAGCCACAGGCCCAGGATCGAGGGTGGGGCGGCGAAGGCCGGGGCGGCGACTGCCAGGGCGAGTGGCGGGAGCAGGGCGCGCATGATATTCGGCATGACTTTCATGCCTCAAGCCTAAGCGCCCGGAGGGCCCATGAGCAAGCTCGACGTCCGCTCGCGCCAGGACGAGCAGATGGACGCGCCGGACCTCGATCCGGCGGTCTATGAGAAGGTGCTGCACGACTTGGCGCGGGTGAACCGCTTCACCTTCACCGCCTGGCCGACCCTCGCTTTCCTCCGCAGGGCGGTCGGCGAGGCGAAACGCTTCCGGCTGATGGACATCGGCTTCGGCGACGGCGACGTGCTTCGCGCCGTCGCCCGCTGGGCGAAGCGGCGGGGGATCGAGGCCGATCTGGTTGGAGTCGACCTCAACGAGAAGAGCGTCAAGGCGGCGCGGGACGCCACGCCAGCGGACATGCCGATCGACTATCGGGCCGGCGACTATCTCGACCAGGAAGGGCCGTGGGATTTCATCACCTGCGTCCAGACCACCCATCACATGACCGACGAGCAGCTGCTGACGCTGCTTCGGACGATGGAGAAGGAGACTCGGATGGGGTGGCAGATCTGCGACCTGCACCGTCTCGCTTTCTCCTATTGGGGCTTCCCGATCCTCGCCCGGCTGCTGATGGTCCATCGCATCGTCCGCGAGGACGGGCAGCTGTCGATCGCCCGCTCGTTCCGCAAGGCGGAGTGGGAGGATTATCTGTGCCAGGCCGGAATCCCCCTCGACCAGGTGCGCATCGTCCGCCGCTTCGCCTCGCGCCTGTGCGTCGAGCGGGTGAAGTAACCTAATCCTCCCCACGAGCTTCGCTCGCAGGGAGGACTAGAGGGCCCGCCGTCCCACCATGACGAACAGGCCGCCTTCGCCGCCGAGGCTCTTCATCCAGCCGATCTGGGCCAGCACCGACTCCAGCGGCCATTCGTCTTCGGCCGGGGCGAGCAGATCGTCCGGCTCGTCGCCGATCAGGGTCGAGGGGTAGGCGCGGATGAAGTCGATGCCGTTCGCCGCGAACCATCGGCGGACCTCGGCGACCGAATGGCTGTGCTCCTCGGGGTGGCGATACTGGTCGCGCAGCCAGGCCTCGCGGCGCGCCGGCTCGGCCTTGCGGTCGCGCAGCACCGGGTCGAACGGCATCCAGCGATAGCCGGTCGCCCTGGCAACCAGGCGGCGCAGGCGAAGCGGCACGCGGGCGTAGAGATTGTAGAGGCCGAGGATGACGTAGCCGCCCGGCTTCACCACGTTCACGATGCTCGCGAAGGCGGTGACGGGATCCGGCGTGTGGTGGAGGACCCCGGACGAGTAGACGAGGTCGAACGCGCCGTCCCGAAGCGGCAGGCGGGTCAGGTCGCATTCGACGAAGGCGACTCGGTCGAGGCCGTAGCGCCGCGCCGCCGAGGCGCCGAGCGCGAGCGAGGCTCGGGCGAGGTCGCAGCCGACCACGATCCGGTCCGCCCGGGCCAGGTAGAGGCTCATCTGGCCGGTGCCGCAGCCCACTTCGGCGATCCGGGCGTCGCCGGGGATCGAGGCATCGAGCAGCCTGGCGAAGTCGCTCCGCTCGGCGCGGGTCCTGAGCCAGGTCAGGCTGTCATTGGGCGGGTAGCCGGGAAAAGGGGCGTCATTGTAGAATTGCCGCACCACCTCGATCCGGCCCGCGGTGTCGAGCCGGAGCCGCGGGATTCCGTCGGGCGCCGGCCAGTCCCGGCCGCAGCCTTCGCACCGCCAGCTTTCCGCCAGCGCGCCGCCGCAGGCCGGGCAGGCGAGGAGCGCGTGAAGCGCCTCCACCCGGTCAGAAGATCGAATAGATGAACGGCGCCAGCGCCTCGACCCCGGCGGCCAGCACCAGCAACAGCCCGGTGACGCACAGGAAGATGGCGAGCGGCATCAGCAATTTCTTCTCCGATCCGCCGCGCCACAGGCCGCGGGCGAGCTGGGCGGTCGATCCGAACGCGCTTCCCATCACCACCAATTGCCGCCTCAGCCGACTCTTCCTGCGGATCATGCCACCTCCTCCATCTCGACCGGCGCCGCGGCGCCTTTCGGCCGCTTGCGCACCCTTGTGTTGCCGACCACCAGCATATCCATCCCGCTCCGCCGGAAGGTCGAATAGCCCTCGGCCGCGCTGCACACGATCGGTTCGCCGGCGAGGTTGAGCGAGGTGTTGAGCAGCACCGGGATTCCGGTGCGGCGGCCATAGGCCTGGATGAGGTCGTAGAGCCGGGGGCTGAACGCGCGGTCGATGGTCTGGAGGCGGGCGGTGCCGTCGACATGGGTGATCGCCGCCAGCCGCTCGCGCCACTCGGGACGCACCGGGAAGACGCCGGACATGAAACGGGCGAGACGGGCACCGCCGGGGGGCAGCTCGAAGAAGCGGTCGGCCTCCTCGATCAGGGCGATCGGCGCGAACGGCCGGAATTCCTCGCGATATTTGATGTCGCGGTTGAGGCGGTCACGCATCGCCGAGTCGTGCGGCGCGGCGAGCAGGCTGCGGTGGCCGAGCGCGCGCGGGCCGAACTCGCATCGGCCCTCCATCCAGCCGACGATCCGCCCCGTCTCGAGGTCGGCCGCGGTCTCGTCGATCAGCCGCCCGTCCTCGACGATCTCGAACGGCAGCCGGTCCTCCCCGGCGATCCGCGCGAGCGCGGCGCCGTCCGGCGTCGGGCCCCAGAACGGGTGGTCCGGGAATGGCTTGTCCGAGTTGCCGAAATGTACGCGGTCCGCGAACAGAGCGGCGCCGATCGCGCAGCCGGCGTCGCCCGGCGAAGGCGGCACGAACAGCCGCTCGAAGCCGGATTCCCTGAGGATTCGGGCGTTGGCGACTCCGTTCAGCGCGACTCCGCCGCCGAAGCACAAATCGGGCAGCCGGGTGCGGTCCTGCAGGTCGCGGGCGATGTCGACGAGGATATCCTCGACCACCCGCTGCACGCTCGCGGCGCAATTGGCGAAGCGGCGGCCTTCGTCGGTCGCGAGGTCGATCGGCTCGTAGCGGTTGCGGGGCGGTCCGAACAATTCGACGAACCTGTTCGAGAAGGACCGCTTCGCGGTCGAATGGAACTCGAAATAGTCCATGTCGAGGCGGAAGGCGCCGTCCGGCGTGCGCGGGATCAGCTTCCTCACCGCGTCGGCCATGGTCGGCTCGCCATAGGAGGCAAGGCCCATCACCTTGTATTCGCCTTCGTTGACCGCGAAGCCGAGATAGGCGGTGAAGGTCGAATAGAGCATTCCGAGCGAGTGCGGGAAGCGTATCTCGCGGTCGATCGTGATCCTTGTGCCTTGG
>JAXDPL010000239.1:0-3379 GCA_034668385.1 Sphingomonadales bacterium
CGCGCTGACACCAGCACCAGGAGAGGACAGCCCCCGGCTGTCCTCAGCCTGTCCGGGGGACAGGCTGCCTGGTGCTCCCCTGCAGGGAGAGGGGTTAACTACGCGCTTCAGCCCGCCACCAACGCCGCCAGCGCCTCCGCGTCGACCGGCGGGGAGCAGAGGAAGCCCTGGTAGAGGGTGCAGCCCTCGCGGGCGAGCAGTGTGAGCTGATCCTCGCTCTCCACCCCCTCGCCGATCACCTCGAGGCCCAATGAGCGCGCCATGTCGATGACGCTTCGCACCACCACCTGATCGCGCGCGCTTCCGGCGATATCCTCGACGAGCCGCTTGTCGATCTTGAGATAATCGAGCGGCAGCGCCTTCAGGTAGGCGAGGCTCGAATAGCCGGTGCCGAAGTCGTCGATGGCGACCCGGAGACCGCCCTGGCGAAGGCTTGCGAGGAGCGCCGCCGCCGCCGCGAGGTCCTCGATGAGCCCGCTCTCGGTGACCTCCACGGTGAGCCGCCCCGGCGCGAAGCCGCTCTCCGCGACCAGCGCCAGGAACTGGGCGGCGAACCCCGGCCGGACGATGTCCGCGGCGGTGATGTTGACCGACAGGCGCAGGTGCGAGAGCGACGCCGGCCAGGCGGCGGCCGCGGTCACCGCCTTGCGCTGCACGTGGTCGGACAGCTGGGCGAGATAGTCGGAGCGCTCGGCGACCCCGAATAAAGTGGCGGCGCCGAGCTCGCCATATTCGGGGTGCCGCCAGCGGGCGAGCGCCTCGGCCCCGACGATCCGCCGGCTCGCCACCGCCACCTGCGGCTGGAACAGGATCTCGATCTCGTCCTTGTCGAGCGCCCGGCGCAGGTCGATCTCGAGCCGGTCGCTCAGCGCATTGTCGCTCGCCGCGCCGGCGTCTAGGACGTGGACCGGGCCGCCTTCCCCGGCTTTGGCTTCCGCCAGCGCGGCGCTGCCGCGGCGCAGCAGGGCGGCGCTATCGTCGCCCGCCTGCGACGCGGCGACCCCCACCCGGCTGCCGAGAGTCACGACATGGTCGCCCGACATGAACGGACGGCCCAGCGATTCGACGATCTGGCCGGCCAGCAGGCGGCCTTCGGCAAGGCTGGCCGGCGCCGCCAGCAGCACCGCGAACTCGGCGCCGGCGAGGCGCGCGACGAAGCGCCGGCGGCCGTCCGCCTCGACGCAGCGCTCGATCCGCCGAGCGGCCGCCTGCAGAACGGCGTCGCCGGTGCTTCGGCCGAAGGCGGCGTTGATCGTGTCGAAGCGGCTGACCGCGAGGAGCAGCAGGACCAGCGCCGGCTCGGCCTCGGCAGCCAGGGCCAGCTGCCGCTCGATCCACGCCCGCGCCGCCCGCGCGTCGCGCACTCCGGTCATCGGATCGCGGGATTGAAGCGCCGGACCCTCGAGCGGCAGGATGGTCTCGGTGCGGCCGACCACGGCGTCGCTCTCGACCCTCAGATGATGGGCGAGCCGGGCGCCCTCGGTCTCGACGTCGGCGTGGGCGAAGGCGGTCGAGCCGCCGGTGGCGAGGACTCGGTCGACCGCGTCGCGGGCGGCGCGGCGGCCGTCGGGGTCGAGGCGCCGGAACAGCTCCATCAGGCTGATCCGCTGCCCCGCTTCCTCGCCGAGGCCGGCCCGCCGCGCCAGGGCTGGGCTGAGCTCGACGGTCTGCGAGCCTCTGCGCCAGGTCCAGGACGGGGCATCTCCGGCCGCGCCGCCGCCGCGCCGGGCCGGCCGCCGGCCGCCGACCCGCTCGGCATGCCGCTGGGCGAATTGCACGGCGTGGAGCAATTGGCCTTCCGAGAAGGGGCTGACCAGAAAGTGGGTGGCGCCCTCGGCGTGAAGCTCCTCGAGCGCCGCCTCGTCGGTACGCGACAGAAGGACCAGGAGAGCGGCGGCATTGGCCTCGGCCGGATCGGCGAGGGCCCGCACCCCTTCCCGTCCCTCGGCCAGCGCGCCGCGGGCGTCGACGATGGCGACCTCGGCCCCCGAAGCGATGAAGCGCGATTCCGCATGCTCGCTCCGCCGCGCCGCGATCGGCTGCCAGCCGGCGCGCTGGGCCAGCGCCGTCAACTCGTCGCGATGACGGAAGGAGAGGATGAACAGCGGCGCGCCGCTCTGCGCGGCCATCGTCTTCCCTCCCGATTGCAATGCCTCGACGCCCATCAGCCTAGTCTCCCCCCTCCACCTCAACAATCGGTTTAGACGCGCCGTGCCGGGGCGGGACGGCTTGCCGTGCTTGCCGCGCGCCTCCCGCCCGCTTACCCAGAGCGCGATGCACGGCGATCCGGACAAGCCCACCGCCCTCCTCGCCTCGCCGACCGAGGCGGCGCAGGCGGCCGAGGCGCTGCTTCGCGAGCGCTACGGATTCGTTCCGCTCGAGGACGCCGATCAGATCATCGCCCTGGGCGGCGACGGCTTCCTGCTCCAGACCCTGCACGAGATGCTCGACCGCGGCCGGATCTGCCCGATCTTCGGGATGAACCGCGGCACGATCGGCTTTCTGATGAACGAATGGCGGATCGACGGCCTTCGCGAGCGGATCGCCCGGGCGAGAGCCTTCAAGGTCGCGCCGCTTCGGATGGACGCGGAGAAGGTCGGCGGCGGCACCGTCGCCTATCCCGCGATCAACGAGGTCTCGCTCCTGCGCGAGACTCGGCAGGCCGCCTGGATCGAGATTTCGGTCGCCGGCCGGGTCGTGCTCGATCAATTGGTCTGCGACGGGGTGCTGGTCGCGACTCCGGCCGGCTCGACCGCCTACAATCTCTCCGCGCACGGGCCGATCCTGCCCCTGGGCTCGAACCTCGTCGCTCTGACCCCGATCAGCCCGTTCCGGCCACGGCGCTGGCGCGGCGCGCTGATTCCCGACGAATTGACCATCCTCCTGCGCGTGCTCGACCCGCTGAAGCGCCCGGTCTCCGCCGTCGCCGACCAGCGCGAGGTCCGCGACGTCGCCACCGTCCGGGTCGGCGTGGACCGAAGCCTCGAGCTCACCTTGCTGTTCGATCCCGAGCACGCCCTCGACGAGCGGATCACCATGGAGCAGTTCACCGCCTGAAGGCTTGCCAGTCCGGAAATCGCGCTGCTATAGCGCCGCCTCGCTCGCGAGAGCCGCTCCCCGGTAGCTCAGCGGTAGAGCAACCGGCTGTTAACCGGTTGGCCGATGGTTCGAATCCGTCCCGGGGAGCCACTCGCGCGCTTCAGCTCAGCGCCGTTTCTTCGCCTTCGGTAGCGGCTGCATCACCTTGTCGAGCACGATCCGCGCCGCGCGGCGGCCGATCTGCTCGCCCGCCTCGTTCGAGAAACGGAAGTGGACGCCGCCGTAGATTCGCGAATCGGACACCTCCTGGGCCCAGGCATCCCAGCTCGGCAGCACCTGC
>JAXDPL010000240.1:0-2900 GCA_034668385.1 Sphingomonadales bacterium
ACCCGGTCCACCTGCTCGGGGGTCGCGCCTTCGAGGAGGAGCCGCATCGCCTGGGTCTGGCGGGGGATCAGCATGCGGTTGCCGATGAATCCGTAGCAGACGCCCGCCACGACCGCGACCTTCCTGATCTTCTTGGCGAGGCCCATCGCGGTCACCAGCACGTCCGGCGCGGTCTTGGCGCCGCGAACGACCTCGAGCAGCTTCATGACGTTGGCCGGCGAGAAGAAGTGGAGGCCGAGCACGTCCTGGGGCCGCGAGGTCGAGGCCGCGATCTCGTCGATGTTGAGATAGGAGGTGTTAGAGGCGAGGATCGCGCCGGGCTTGGCGATCCCGTCGAGCTTGCCGAACACCTCCTTCTTGACGTCCATATTCTCGAACACCGCCTCGATGATCAGGTCGCAATCGGCGAGATCGTCGAGGCTGAGGGTCGGCTTCAGGAGGCCCATCGCCCCTTCGACCTGGTCGGCGGTGATCCGCCCCTTGGCGGCGCTCGCCTCGTAATTGCTGCGCATCACGCCGGTGCCGCGGTCGAGCGCTTCCTGCTGCATCTCGACGATGGTCACCGGGATTCCCGCGCTGAGGAAGTTCATCGAGATGCCGCCGCCCATCGTTCCGGCGCCGATCACGCCGACCCGCCGAATGTCGCGCGGCCTGGTGTCCTCGGGCAGGCCATCGATCTTCGAGGCCTTGCGCTCGGCGAAGAAGAAATATTGCTGGGCGCGGGCCTGGGTGCCGCTCATCAGCTCCATGAACAGGCGGCGTTCGTCCTGCACCCCTTCCGCATAGGGCTTGGCGACCGCCGCCTCGATCGCCTGGATGTTGAATTCGGGCGCGTCGAAGCCGCGGAACTTGCGGGCGTTGGCCTTGCGGAACTCGGCGAAGACGGAAGGATCGGTGCCCTCGATCTTGTCCTGGCGCTGGCTGGTGCGCGGGATCGGCCGGACGTCCTTCACCTCCTCGGCATAAGCGACGGCATGCTGCTCGAGGTCGCCCTCGATCAGCCGGTCGACCAGGCCGATCTCATAGGCTTCCTTGGCCGAGATGGGGTTGCCGGTGGCGGCCATCTCCAGCGCCTTGCCGACTCCGGCGACTCGGGGCAGCCGCTGGGTGCCGCCGGCGCCGGGGAGGAGGCCGAGCTTGACCTCGGGGACGCCGAGCTTCGCGGACGGGACGGCGACCCGGTAATGGCTGGCGAGCGCGACCTCGAGGCCGCCGCCGAACGCCGTGCCGTGGATCGCGGCGACGACCGGCTTGGTGCAATTCTCGATGATGTCGACGACCTGCGGGAGGACCGGCGGCTGCATCGACTTGGGAGTCCCGAACTCGCTGATGTCGGCGCCCGCGAAGAAGGTCTGGCCCTGGCAGATAATGACCACCGCCTTCACCGCCTCGTCCGAATCCGCCTGCCGGATCGCCTCGACCAGCCCCGCGCGCACCGCGTGGCCGAGCGCGTTGACCGGCGGGCTGTTCGAGGTGACGACGAGCACGTCGCCGTGGCGATGGGTGGCGATCGGATCCATGGCGTGTTCCCCAGCTGAAGAGTCGGGCTGCGATAGGCCCGGGTTTACGTAAACGTCAACCGCGTCAGGCGCCGCGGAAGTACGGTTTGGTTCACGCGGAGGCGCGGAGGCGCGGAGGGTCTGAGGTTCCGGTTCTCCTTCGGCGAAGCCCGCAGGAAAAGGGAGCCCGCTGCGCGGGTCGGGTGAGCTGGGCGGCGGTGAGAGACATGATCCCTCCGCGCCTCCGCGCCTCCGCGTGAAATCCCCTTCTTCTTGTTTCCGAATGATCCGCTCCTCGGCTTCGCGCAGCTGTTGCAGAGGACGCGACGGCGCGGAAGTTTCGGAAGTTTCGGCTTCCCAAGGATCGAAATAATCTTCGTCCTCCGGGTCGAAGCCGAAATAGAGGTTGCGGCGCTCCTCCTCGGCGCGAAGCTCGTCAGCTTCCTCGCTTTCTATGACCTCGAGCTCGCGCGCGCTGAGCGTTCGCTGGTAGCCGCCCCACGCGCCCGTTCCTTCCGTGCCGTCGAAATCGGGCGGCGGAGGAAAGCTCGTCCACCAGTCGCCATCGGCACCCTGCCACACCTCGTTACCGTTGAACGGGCGTTCATCGAACGGAATCGTCTCGGGGACGGAACAAGGCGGCGGCGCGCCCGTCTCGATCGCCTCCATCCAGCCTTCCCAATCCTCCTCGACCCGCCGGCTCTCGCCGACCGGCTCGAGCACGGGCGCAAGCTTGCCGATCAGGAACATGAGGAGGCGGTCGTTATAGACCCTTTCCTCGCTGACGAGCTCGCCATGGTAGTAACGGCCCCTGACCGTGCCCTCGATCGCCCGCTCGTAGGCGGTCGAGACGAGGCGGTCGCGAACCCCGGACCGCTGGGCGGCGACGCAGGCGAGGTCGAACGCCCGCGCCTCCGGCCGGCGCCGAAGCCGGCCGAGGCCCTGCTCGGAGAGCCCGACCCTGGCCAGCGCCTGGCGGATCACCCCGGAGTCGCGCAGCGCCTCGACGAACTCGCGCTGCTTCGCCGGAGTCCAGCCGTCGGTCCGATAGCGCAGCGGCACCGGCTCGAATTCGGGCGAGGGATCGGAAGCGCGCTCATCGGTCGACGCTTCGGGGGCGGCGATGTTCGGTTTATGTTCCATTTCTGAGCGTAAATCACAGCGACGGGGGTGTAGGAAAATGAAATCTGATCCGATTTGGTGATTTCAATTCTGGAGGAGGAACCGGGGAGCAGGAAGGAAGAGGGTTTCGCGCAGAGACGCAGAGACGCGGAGGATCTAAGGTTGCGGTTCCTCCTCCGGCGGAGTGGGGCGGGAATCGACGCCGCCTCGCGGGGAGGAAAGCTGCAAGCGGGTTGTGACGAGCCGTTCGGGCTGAGCGTGTCGAAGCCCTCCCTTTCT
>JAXDPL010000241.1:0-5798 GCA_034668385.1 Sphingomonadales bacterium
GCCCCCCTCAGTACGAACGTCTCTGTAATTCCCCCCCATCAAGAGCCTTGGCCTGGTCGATGGCTCGACTTTGCTCTGTGCGACTCGGCCCGACTCTTAGCAGGAATGACAAGAGTGGCCCCGGCCCGCGTTCCTTGTCCAGCCCCCGATATACTTAGGGCGGCGATAGGCATTAGTGCGGCTTTTCCGAGCCTTCCGGCGGCGCGTAAAAAAGTGTATGAACTCTGTGGGGATGGGAGATAGTCGCCTTGAATGGCAGCTGTCGGCGAGACGCTCCGAAAAATTTCGGGGCGTCTCGTTTTTTGCGGGAACCGGGCGGCGGGGTCGTCGTTGAGCGATTACCCCACGCGGCGGTCGGCTCCCCCTCCCCCCTCCCCGCTGACCCCGCAGAGCCCCGGCCTCCCCCAGGCCGGGGCTTTTTCTTTGCGCGTCCCGACGCACCGGGAGCCTAGCTCCGGCGTCCGCCAGGCATTAGGGGAGGCCGTCCTGTTTCGAAGGAGCGACCGATCCATGGCCCGCGAACCCTCTTATCCCAAGGACGCCGCCGTCGGCGCCGCCCCCGAGGAAGGGAAGGAAGCCGCCCCGGACCCGCGCAGGAGCGGCGAATCGCGGCGGACCAAGCACCTCGTCGCCGGCGCCGCGATCGGCATCGGATCGGCCGCGATCGTCGCCGCCTTGCTCTACGCCAACCGCAACCGGCGGAGCTGAAGGCCGCGCCGGCGGCGTTCGGCTCGGCGCGCTTTTAACCCTTCGCTAAACGATTGGGGCGAAAGAGGGCGGCTTGGCAGAGGAGCGCCAGCCATGCGAATACTTCGTCTCATCCTGCGCGACCGCAAAGCCGCGACGGCGATCGAATATGCGCTCGTCGCAAGCCTGATCGCGGTCGCCGCCATCACCGCCTTCCGGAACCTCGGCGGCACGGTCAACCAGACGTTCGAGAACGTCCACGGCGAGCTCGGCTCGGCTTCCTGACCTTCAGCCTTCGCGGCCGTACCATTCGTCGAGCCGCATCAGCTGGTCATATTCGCCATAGGGCGCATATTCGGGATGGAGCTTGGCGGTGAACGGGGCGCTTCCGGTCAGCCAGGCCTCGGCGGCGGCGATCAGGTTGCGCTCGGCGCACGCGGTGAAGTCGGCCGGGTCGAAGCCGGTCCGCCCCCCGACCGGGCTGGTGACATAGCCGAGCTTTCCGGCTTTCTTGGCCAGCGACCAATATTCGAAGCCGGCCGCCGCGCCCTCTATCCCCTCGAAGCCGCCCTGTTCGGCGATCAACCCGAGCAAGCCCAATTGCATCGAATACCCTTCCGCCACCGCCTTCGGGCCGGGCGGAGTGCCGGTCTTGTAATCGACGATGGCCAGGCCGCCGTCGGCTAGCCGGTCGATCCGGTCCGCCTCTCCGTAAAGGCTGATCTCCCCGATCCGGCACTTGCCCTTGGCTTCGGCGCGCAGCGGCCGCCGGCCTTCCGCGCGGTTCTTCGCGACCTGCTCGGCGATCCAGTCGATCGCTTCGAGCAGCCTCGGCTGCCACAAGGCCCGCACCAGCGGGTGCGCGGCCGTCCCGGCGAGCAGGGCTTCCGCCCGGGGCCTCAGCGCCGCCGGATCGCAATCGTCCGCCTTCATCCAGGTTTCGAGGACCCGGTGCACCGCGCTGCCGCGCCACGCCGGGCCGGGATCGGCATCGACCGCGTCGAGCGCCGGCAGGCCGAGCATCTTGCGGGCATAGAAAGCGAACGGATCGGCCTTGAGGCGGTCAACCTCGGTGACCGAAATCAGGCGCGGTCGGAGCGCGGTCGCCGGCGACGGCGCCGGCCGCGAGGCGGGGCGATGCGCAGCGGACCGGTCGATCGCGGCAGCCCATTTGCGGTGAAGTGGCGAGCGCGAGACTCCGCCGGTCATCGCCTCGAGTCTCAGCCAGAAGCGCGAGGCGATGGCGGGAGCGCGCGAATCGCGGCGGGCGCGGGTGACGAGGACGCTGGGCGCGCCGAGGCCGGCGGCGAAATCATGGGCGGCGATCCCGATCCGGCGCTCCAGCCCCGGCAGACCGAGCGCGTGTCGGAGGCGAGGCGCCAGCCACGGATCCGGTGCCGGCAATTGCGGCCATGCGCCTTCGTTGAGGCCGCCGAGGACGACGAGGTCGGCCTGCTGCAGCCGAGCCTCGATCAGGCCCCAGATGAACAGGCGCGGATGCTGGCCGAACGGTGGCCGGATGGCGACTGCGCGCATCAATTGCTCGAGCATCGGAACAACCGAGACGGTCGCCACCCGTCCCGTCGCCGCCGCCTCGACCGAGGCGAGAAGCTCGGCCGCCGCGCGCCCGGCGGTCCCGGCCCAGGCCTCGTCGCCGCTGAGCGCCGAAGCGGTTTCGCGCAGCGCCGCGAGCAGCCGGGCGAAAGGCGGATTGGGCTGGCGGAAGGCGCGCTCCAGCGGCTCGAGCCCCGGCGCGACCTTGCGCCACCAGTCGAGCGCCGTCTCGCGGATGGCGCGGTCGCGGCCTTCGTGATTGGCGAGGTGCGCGGCGATGCCGGCCAGTCCGGCGGGCGGCCGCGGCCCTCGCAGGGCGAGATCGAGCTGCCGGGCGCCGTCGAGCCAGGCGAGCCGCCGCTCGCCCCGCATCGCCAGCGGATGCTTGAGCAAGGCGAGCAGCGGCACCGGCGCGAACTGCTCCGCCGCGGCGGTCGCGAGAGCGAGCAGGAAGGTGCCGGGCGCCATTTCGGACAGCGGCCGTCCGGCGCTGTCGTCCGCCTCCACGCCCCAGCGCCTGAGGTGGGCCGAGACTCGCCGGGCCAGGGCGCGGTCGGGCGTAACCAGCGCCGCCGTCCGCCCCGGCACCTCCAGCGCCTCGCGAAGCGCAATGGCGATCGCCTGCGCTTCCTCGGCCGGATCGGCGAGCTCCAGGGCCCGGACTCCGGTCAGCCGCCGCGCTGCCGGCGGCGATGCCTGCCAGGCGGCGGTGAAAGCGGCCGGCCGCATCGCGTTGGCGATGGCCCGACTCCGCGCCGCGGGGGCTCCGCCCCCCCCGCCCCAGCGCCACCTTTCGACCTCGCCGCGCGCCGCACCCATCCGGTCGATCAGCAGCTTCAGCTGGAATTGCGGGTGGGTTTCGATCGAACGCGGCCGGAAGCCGGTCTCCGGATCGGCGTCATGAGGCCCGAGCGAGCGCCATTCCGCCTCCGGCATCACCGTGTCGAGCCCGGGGAGGACAACCGCGCCCGTCTCGACGCGCGAGACCACCCGCAGCAGGCGCGCGACGGCTGGGGCGGTGTCGGTGATCCCGGCGGCGACGACGAATCCGCCCGGCGGCCGCTCGCGCCATCGCCGGGCGAGCGCGTCGAGCAGTCGCCGGCGCCGCTCCGCCGGGTCGAGGCGGCCGCGTTCAGCGAGCAGCCGCGGCCAATGATCGAGGATGACCGCCAGCCTCTCCAGCGAGGCCTGCCAGTGGAGCGACAGATCGGGCGCGTCGGCGCCGAACGCGCGCAGCCTGGCCGGATCCACCTCCTCCACAATGAGTTGGTCGAGCGTCCGGGCAAGGTCCTCGGCGAGCCTCAGCGCCTCCGGACGCGCGGTTCCCGGCAGGTGCCGCTCGATGAGACCGGCGAGAAGAAACAGGCGCTCGATCGGGTCGATCGCCGGCGGGACCGGCTCGGAGTCGAGCGGCTCGAGCGCGCCGCCGACCCGTTCGTCCAGCTCGATGTCGCCGATCGGCACCAGGCGGGGCAGCAGCAGCCCGCCGCCCGAGCGCCGAACGAAGGCGTCGGCGACCGCCCGCGCCGCGCGGTTGTTGGGGAGCAGGACGATCCCCCGGGCGAGGTCGGTCTCGCCGCGCCCATGGCGGACGATCAGGCCGGCCGCGAGCGCATCCGCGAAGCCGCGGTGCGGGGGAATGGTGTAGACGGTTGGACGGGAGGCGCTCACCGGCGAAGCTTAGCCGCCCCGGTCAGGCGCTCCCAAGCAATTCTTCGGTGCGGCGGATGCTGGGCGGCGAGCCGACGTCGAACCACAGGCCCTGGTGGACCACTCCGAACAGGCGCCCCTTCTCGATCGCCCGGTCCCAAAGAAGGTTGGTCGAGAACGGCCCCTCCGGCAGATCCCCTTCGAACAGCCGCTTCGAGACGATCTGGATGCCGGTGAACACGAACGGAGCGATGGCGCCTTTCTTGCGGCGGCGAAGCGCGCCGCCGGGCGCCATGTGGAAGTCGCCCTGGCCCTTGTGGCAATTGGCCCGAGCGAGCGGGACGAGGAGAAGCAGCGCGTCCATCCGCGCCTCGTCCCAATTGGAGGCGAGCAGGCGAAGCGAATCGACCGGGCCGTCCACCCACAGATTGTCGGAATTGACGACGAGGAACGGGTCGGCATCGATCAGCGGCAGTGCGTGGACCAGCCCGCCGCCCGTTTCCAGCAGAAGCGGCCGCTCGTCGGAGACGGCGATGTCGATGCCCTGGACGCGCTTTTTCAGATGCGCCTCGAGCCGGTCGGCGAGATAGTGGACGTTGACCACCGCCTTCCTGACGCCCGCGGCGCGCAGGCGGTCGAAGCAATGGTCGATCAGAGCCTTGCCCGCCACTTCGACCAGCGGCTTGGGCCGGGTGGCGGTCAGCGGCCGCATCCTTTTGCCGAGGCCGGCGGCGAGCACCATCGCGGTCTCTGGAACCGCCGCCTCCGGCTCGGGCCGAAGGGCCAAAGGGCGCCGAAGGCGGCTCATCCCAGCATCGCCCTGACGCAGGCATCGCCGCGGCATTCCGGCGGTACATGGGCGTCGAACCACTCCCTGACCGGGGCCGTCGCGGGATGACGAAAGTTGCGGTCGACATAATTCCAGATACGCGGGTGCATCGCCGGGTAAGCGGGTTTTCCATCCCGCTTCCAGAGGCGAGTGAAGATGCCGAGGATCTTCACGTTGCGCTGGGCGCCCAGCACCTCGTAGTCGGCGCGGAACCGGTCCGGATCGTCGATGCCGGCGGTGACCATGTAGCGCTCCAGCATCGCCGCCTCCAACTCCGGCGAAACGTCGCGGCGCGCGTCCTGGAGCAAGGAGACGAGGTCGTAGGCGGGATGGCCGGCGAGCGCGTCCTGGAAATCGAGAAGGCCGAGATCGCCGTCCGGCAGGACCATCAGATTGTCGGCATGATAGTCGCGAAGGACCATCACCCGCTTCTCGCCGGTTCCGTTCAGGACATTGCCCCACGCCTCACGCCACGCGGCAAGGAACGAGCCGGAGTCGAGGTCGAGCCCGAGGGCCGGCCCATACCAGTCGGTGAACAGCAGGACCTCGCGCGCCATCGCGTCGTCGTCATAGGGGGCGAGATCGACCGGCGCCGGCGCGGAGGCGAGCCGGGCCAGGATGTCGACGGCCCTTGCATAGACTTCGTGCTCGCGCTCGGGCTCGCGGGCGAGCAGGGGCGTAACCTTCTCGTCGCCGAAATCCTCGAGCAGCAGCAGGCCCTTTTTGCGATCGACGGCGAGCGGGCGGGGCGGCGCGAAGCCGCGATCGAGCAGGTGGCCGGCGACCGTGAGGAAGGGGCCCAGATCCTCGTGCTCGGGCGGCGCGTCCATCAGCACGGCCGTCTCGCCGCCGCGATGGACCCGGAAATAGCGGCGAAAGCTCGCGTCCCCCGCCAGCGGGCGGATCTCGGCGCCGCCCCACCCCTGCCTCTCCAGAAATTCGGGCGCCGACGCGGGCGGAATCATCGGGGCGGCCATCGCCCTCCCCAAGCGGCGGGCACATCGGCTGTCAAGGCGCGCGCGCCCTCCCCTTGCCGGGTCAAGGTGAGCCGCAGCGCCTCGGGCCACAGCCTCGCTCC
>JAXDPL010000242.1:0-11264 GCA_034668385.1 Sphingomonadales bacterium
CCCGAGAAAGCCGAAGTGCCCTTGCGGTTGAAATCGCCCTCGAGGCCGTGGCCGATCGCCTCGTGGAGGAGGACCCCCGGCCAGCCGGGGCCGAGCACGACGGTCATCTCTCCCGCCGGCGCGGCGACGCTGTCGAGATTGACCAGCGCCTGCGCGAGGGCGATGTCGACGGCGCGCCCCCACACCGCCGCGTCGAACAGATGATCGTAGAGGTAGCGGCCGCCGAGGCCGTGGAAGCCGGTCTCCCGACGCACGACGCGCTCGGCCACGATCTGCACGTTCAAACGGACCAGCGGCCGGACGTCGTGGGCGACGAAGCCGTCGGCGCGAACGATGTCGATCACCGACCAGGAGGCGGCGAGCGACACCGAGACCTGGACGACGCGGGGATCGCGGGCGCGGGCGGCGGCATCGATCTTCTGGCAGAGCTCGACCTTGCGCGCGAACGGGATGAGGCTCAGCGGATCGGAATCGGTGTAAAGCGCGGCGTTGGTGCGGCGCGGCGGAGCGGCGCGGGCGCCCCTGGCCGGATCGAGCACCTGCATGGTCTCGGCCGCACGGCGGATCGCCGCTTCGGAAAGTTCGTTGGCATGGGCGAAAGCGGTGGTTTCGCCGCTGACTCCCCGAAGGCCGAAACCGGCCTGGGTGTTGAAATCGGCATTCTTGAGCCGTCCGTCGTCGAAGCCGAACATCTCCGAGGCGGTATATTGGAGGTAGAGCTCGCCGTCGTCGCAACGGCCGAGCGCGTCGGCGGTGAGGCGAAGGGCGTCGTCGGGCGAGAGCGCGCCCTCGCGGTAGAGGAAGCGGCGCGGATCGGCGGGAAGGGTCATGGGACGGATATAGGCGCCCTGGCTGTTCGCGCCACCCCGCGCGCGCTAGGATTCGGTCGATGCGGGTGCTGATGCAGATCGGATATCGGGTTCGGCGCTTCCTGCTTCGCCTGCTGCGAATCCGCACGCGCGGCGTCAAGGTGATGGCATTCAACGAACGCGGCGAGCTGCTGCTGGTACGCAACAGCTACGGTCCTTCGCACCTGTTCGTGCTGCCCGGCGGCGGGATCGGGCGGAGGGAGGAACCAGCCGCGGCAGCGTCGCGCGAAGTCAGGGAGGAGACCGGCCTCGAAATGCGCGCGCTGGAACTGGCCGGGATCTATGTCTCCGCCGCCGAAGGCAAGCGGGATTCCATCCACCTGTTCCGGGGTCGCGCCGACGGCGTGCCGCGCCCGGATGGGGTCGAGGTCGAGGAAGCGGGCTTCTTTCCGCTCGACGCGCTCCCAGCCGCCACCTCCGCGGCGACCCGTCGGCGGGTGGCCGAGCTCCACGCGCCCGGCGGCGGCCGCTGGTAGCTCAGGCCGCGTCGGCGGGCCCGCCCTTCAGGACGAAGCGCTTGTCGCAATAGCCGCAATCGACGAAGCCCTTCTCGTCGATCTGGAGATAGACTCGCGGATGGCCGAGCGCCGGGTGGGTCTCGCTCGCCCCGTCGCAGGCCACGCGCGGAACCGTCACATAGGCGATTTCGGGGGTGAAGCGGTCGGTCTCCATCGCGCGCGCTCTAGCAACGCGGATCGGGCGCGCCTAGCCCTCTGCCTCGGCGAGCAGGCGTTCGACGACGCGCGCCAGCGATTCCCGCCAGTCGGGCGCGCGGTAGCCGAAGGTCTCGGCGAACAGGCTCGAATCGAGCCGGCTGTTGAGCGGCCGCGGCGCCTTGGCCGGCCAATCGACGGTGGCGATCGCCTCCACCTCGGCCGAAGGTCCGCCAAGCGCGGCGCTGAGCGCGAAGATCTCGCGCGCGAACTCGGCCCAGCTCGCCGAGCCGGTGCCGGCGAGATGATAGGTCGCGCCGGCGCCGCGGTCCGGCTCACGCTCCCAGGCGCTCACCATTGCGAGCAGTCCTTCGGCGAGATCGAGGGCGGAGGTGGGGTTGCCGACCTGGTCGCCGACGACTCGAAGTCCCGGCCGGGTCCGCGCCAGGTCGAGCATGGTCTTCACGAAATTGCGGCCGAACGGGCTGTAGACCCAGGCGGTGCGGACGATGGCGTGGCCGGGCAGGATCGCCCGGATCGCCTCCTCGCCGGCGAGCTTGGTTCGGCCGTAAACGCCGGCGGGGCCCGTCGGATCGCTTTCGCGGCGGGGGACTTCGCCGGAACCGTCGAACACATAATCGGTCGAGACATGGATCAGCAGCGCACCCACGTCTCGCGCCGCCTCGGCGAGGATGCGCGGCGCCTCGGCATTCTGGGCCCAGGCGCGGTCCGGCTCGTCCTCCGCCTGGTCGACGGCGGTGTAGGCGGCGGCGTTGATCACGATTCCGGCGCCGCTGGACAGCAATGCGTGGCGGAGCGAATCGGGATCTTCCAGGTCCACGTCGGGGCGGCCGACCAAGACCAGCGGCCGACCTTCCGCTTTCGCGCGCTCGGCAAGGCTGAGGGCGAGCTGGCCGCTGCGTCCGATGACCAGCGCCGGGGTCATGGCTGGTAGCGAAAGGCGGCCGGGACGTCCGCGAGCAGGGGCGCGCCGCGATCCTTGTCGGAGAGGATCGGATCCCGTCCGGCGAGCGGCCACTCCACGCCGATCGCCGGATCGTCCCAACGAAACCCGCGGTCATGCTCGGGCGAATAAGGCGCCGAGACCTTGTAGAGCACCTCGGTCGCCGGTTCGAGGGTGAGGAAGCCGTGGGCGAAGCCCTCGGGAATCAGGATCTGGTTCCAGGCCTCGTGAGACACGGTGAGCCCGACCCAGCGGCCGAAGGTCGGGGAACCGTGACGGATGTCGACGGCGACGTCGTAGATGGCGCCGCGAATCACGCGCACCAGCTTCGCCTGCGCCGCCGGAGGCGCCTGATAATGGAGCCCGCGCAGAACGCCCGCTTCCGCGGAGAAGCTGTGATTGTCCTGGACGAAGATCGTGTCGATGCCGTGTTCGGCAAGCCCGGCAAGATTGTAGACCTCCGAGAAAAAACCGCGATGGTCGCCGTGCCGCGGCGGCCGGATCTCGCAGACGCCGGCAATGGCGAGGGGGCGGACTTCGGTCATTCGATCTCCTCGACGGCCGCGCGCTTGCCGGCTGCGGCGCGGCCTAGAAGAAGAGGAGCGGCGACGTAAAGCCCCGTCGAATGGCCTTCGCTTCGGTCGGATACCCTATCGCCGCGCCTTGTCCTGCGGCTTTCCGCACGTGAGGGTGAGAAACTCGACATCCCTGCCGGCGAAGCCGAGCCGCAGCCGTTGTGCGAGCCCGGGCGGCGCATAACCGGCGGGAACGGCCGGATCGTAGGGGTCGATGCCGGCCTCGATGCGCGCGCTCATCAGGTCGATGACGGCATTGGGCGGCGGACGCCTGCGGAACCGGATTTCGGTGAATCCGGATCGCGCCAGCAGATCGCGCAGGCTGCGGCGGCTGAACAGCATCAGGTGCCGGGGCGGCTCCAGACCCCGCCAGCTGGCGCCGTAGCGGCGATGGCCGCGGGCCTCCACGTTCGGCGTCTCGACGAACAGCTGACCGCCGGGCTTCAGAAGGCGGAGAATGTCGTCGAGCGTCGCTCCGGGATCGTGGAGATGCTCGATCACATGGTTCATCGTGACCGCGTCGAACCGGCCGGCCTGGTCGAGCCAGGCCTCCGATCCGCCGGTGCGGACGTCCAGCCCCTTTTCACGGCATCGCGCCGTCGCCACCGGATCCGGATCGGCGCCGCACGCCTCCCAGCCGGCCGATTGCGCGGTGAGCAGCCATTCGCCGCCCCCGCAGCCGATGTCGAGGACGCGTGCGGCGCGCCTCGGCAGGTATCGAAAGCCGATATCGAGCGGCGAACGCAGCGGCGGCAGAACCGTCCCGAGCACCATTCCGAGCCGCGACGCGGGCCGGAGGCGCGTTCCGTAGCGCGCGTTTCGATAGCCATTGGCAAGGGCGGCACGGACCTTGCGCAGGCCCGTGGGAGCCGGCGCGGCTTCCTCGCCCTCGTGCGTATAATAGCGCTCGTAGGCGAGGCCGATCGTCGCGCGATCGGGGCGCGGGTCGAGATAGGCCGAGCCGCAGGCTCCGCATGTCCACATCGTCCAGGTGCCGGGGGCGACGAAGAAGATGTTGTCGCGCAGCGCGCGGTGAAGGAGAGCGCGCCCGGAAGAGCCGCAGACCGGGCAGCGTCCGAGCGTTTCGAGCCCTTCGGGTGGCCAGTTCGCCGACGGGTCCATGGCGTCAGCGGGGGTCACGCTGGAGCGCCCCCAACGGCCGGCAAGACGGCGCCTCGCACCGACGGGAGGAAAACCGGAGCATCGCAGCCGGGCTTTGCGCACAATGCGCCCCGGAGTAAACCCGCCCCCCGGCTGAGCGTTTGCGCGGCGGCATGCGGGTTGCTAGAGGCGCCACCTTTCCGCCGCCTCCTGCCAAGAGACCTTTCCTGGAACAGCTTCCCGACAATTGCCGCATGCTCGAACTGACCCCGCGCGGCGACGATCGGGGCAGCCTGATCCCGCTCGAACCCGGAAGGGAGGTCCCGTTCGAGATCAAGCGGGTCTATTATATCTTCGGAACCGCCGCGGAGGCCGAACGCGGCTTTCATGCCCATCGCGACCTGGAGCAGCTCGCCATCTGCGTCGCCGGGGCCTGCACGATCGTCGTGGACGACGGTCGCGCCCGCCGCGAGGTGCGGCTGGACCGGCCCGACAAGGGCCTGCTCATCTCCGGCCTCATCTGGCGCGAGATGCGCGATTTCTCGTCCGACGCGGTGCTCATCGTCCTCGCCTCCAAACGCTATGACGAGGCGGACTATATCCGGCGCTACGAGGATTTCATCGCCGCCGTCGGGGAGGCGCGGCAGCCATGACGGTCCCGTTTCTCGATCTCAAGGCGGCCTATGAGGAGCTGCGCGACGAAATCGACTCGGCGATTCGACGCACCTGCGAATCGGGCTGGTACATACTCGGCCCCGAAGTCGAGGCGTTCGAGCGGGAGTTTGCCGATTATCTCGGCGTCGATCACTGCGTCGGCGTCGGCAACGGGCTCGACGCGCTGCAGCTGGCCCTGCGCGCGCTCGGCGTCGGACCGGGCGACGAGGTCATCGTCAGCTCCAACACGTTCATCGCCACCTGGCTGGCGGTGACCTCCGTCGGAGCGGTGCCGGTTCCGGTCGAACCCGATCCCGCCACCCACAATATCGACCCGGAGAAGGTCGAAGCGGCGATCACCGAGCGGACCCGGGCGATCCTTCCCACCCACCTTTACGGCCAGCCGGCCGACCTCGACCCGTTGCTGGCCCTCGCCCGCCGGCACGGGCTCAAGCTGATCGAGGATGCGGCGCAGGCGCACGGGGCGCGGTACAAGGGACGCCGCGTCGGCGGGCACGGCGACGCCGTCACCTGGAGCTTCTATCCGGGCAAGAATCTCGGCGCGATGGGCGATGCCGGCGCGGTGACGACCAACGATGGCGCCGTGGCCGAGAAGGTGCGGATGCTCGGCAATTACGGCTCCCGGCGCAAATATGTCCACGAGCTCGCCGGAATGAACTCCCGCCTCGATCCGGTCCAGGCGGCCGTGCTTCGGGTGAAGCTCACCCGTCTGGATGAATGGAACGCACGGCGCTCGGCGATCGCCAATTTCTACCTCGATGCGCTCGCCGACACGACGGTCTCGCTGCCCTTCGTGCCGAACTGGGCGGACCCGGCCTGGCACCTGTTCGTCGTCTCGGTGGAAGAGCGTGAGCGGGTGCAGGAGGCTCTGGCGGCGGGCGGCGTGCAGACGTTGATTCATTATCCGCTCCCTCCGCATCTGCAGGGCGCCTATGCCGACATGGCGCTGTCCCGGGGCTCCTATCCGATCGCGGAACGGCTCGCCGATGCCGTCCTCAGCCTTCCGATCGGCCCCCACGCCACTCTCAGGCAGGCGGAGACCGTGGTCTCTGCGATGAAGGCGGCTCTGGGCGGCTGAGCGCCTCAGCGCCGGATCGGCCGGGCCGGATTGCCGACGACCGTCTCGCCCGCCGCGACGTCCCGGGTCACCACCGCTCCGGCGCCGACCATGGCGTTCTCGCCGATCGTGAGGCCCGGCAGGATCGCCGCTCCGGCGCCGATCGAGGCGCCGGAGCCGATCCGGGTCGGAAGCAGGGGCACCCGTTGGCGAGAGCGCGGCCTCGGGTCGTTGGTGAAGGTGGCGTTAGGCCCGATGAAAACGTCGTCCCCGACCTCCATCCCGTCCCACAGATAGACTCCGTTCTTCAGCGTGACCCGATCGCCCACCCGGACGTCGTTCTCGATGAAGCAGTGGGCGCAGATATTGCCGTCGCGACCGATTCGCGCGCCGGCGAGGACCACGACGAACTGCCAGATCCGGGTGCCCGCGCCGACGTGGACGGTCTGCACGTCGGCGAGCGGATGAATGAAGGGTTTCGAATCGTCCATTGGGGCAGGCCCGCCAGGGTGTCGATTGACAGGCCCGGAGCGGCGCTGCCAAGGCCGGGGGGTAACGGCAGCGCGCGGCCAGGGAAAGAACCAAGTGACAAGCTCGCACCGCCAGATCCTGTCGTCTTCCTCGATCATCGGCGGCGCGTCGCTCATCAATATCGTCCTCGGGCTGGCGCGCCAGAAAGTTCTGGCCCTGCTGCTCGGGCCGGCGGGGCTCGGCATGATCGGCCTGTTGCAAAGCGTCGTCACCACCGGCGCAGCCGTTGCCGGGATGGGCGTCGGCAATGCCGGAACCCGCCAGATCGCGGAGGCTGCGGGGACCGGCGACCCCTACCGGCTGGCGGTTGCCCGCAAGGCGCTGCTTTGGCTGACGATCCTGCTCGCCGTCGTCGGCGCCGCCGCCTTGTGGCTCTTCCGGAACGCACTGGCGGAGGTCGTCTTCCCCGGCAGCGGGATGGCGGGAGGGTTCGGCATGCTCGCGCTTGCGCTCGCGCTGACCATCGCCGCGGCCTCCCAAATGGCGTTGCTGGTCGGCATGCAGCGGATCGGCGACGTCGCCCGGGTCACCGTCTTCTCCGCTCTCGCCTCGTCCATCGTGGGCGTGGCCGCGATAGCCGTCTACCGGGACGGGGGTATCCTGTACTTCGTGGTTTCGGCGCCTCTTGCGGCGCTCCTCGTCGGCTTCGTCTACACTCGGCGGCTGCGCGCGCCGCCCCTCGTCTCGGCACCGCCTGCCGCTCTTCCGGAGCAGTGGAAAGCGATGCTCTCGCTCGGCCTCGCGGCGACCCTTGCCGGCCTGGCGAGCACCGGCAGCCAGCTCGCCGCCCGAATCCTGGTCCAGCGCGAGCTCGGACCGGTGCCGCTCGGCGCACTCCAGGCAGCGAGCGTCATCACCGTCACCTATCTCGGCCTGATCCTTCAGGCGATGAGCACTGATTACTATCCGCGCCTGACTCGCACGGTCGGCGACCGGACCGTCACGAACCGGCTCGTAAACGAGCAAGCCGAAGTTACCTTGCTGCTCGGCGGGCCGATCCTGCTCGTGATGATGGGCGCGGCCCCGATCGCGGTGACGATCCTCTATTCGGCCGCCTTCACGGGTGCCGCCGACCTTCTGAGGCTGCAGATTTTCGCTGACGTGCTGCGGCTCGCCAGCTGGCCGCTGGGCTATCTGCTCCTGGCGATCGGGGCGGGACGGACCTATGTCGTCGCCGAGGCGGGCGTGGCGGGGGTTTTCGTCCTGCTAGTGATGCTGCTGCTCGGGCCGGCCGGGCTGAATGCCGTCGGGTTCGCGCTGATCGGCCTTTACGCCGCCTATTTGCCGTTCGTCTATTTGGCGGCGCGGCGCTTCACCGGCTTCCGCTGGGCGCGGCCGGTCCTGGCGCTGGGAGCGATCCTTCTCATCCTGAACGCGGCGGTCTACGCGATCGGGCGGCTCGGCACGCTGGCCGCGCTGTCCGCCGGCTGTCTGGCGTCGTTCGCCTACGGATTCCTGGCGCTCCATCGGCTGAGGACCCACATGCCGGACAGATTCGCCCAATTGCTGGCGCCGCTGTCGCGTTGGGCCGACCGGCTGGAAGCCATGATTCGAAGGCGGTGGGCGCGATGATCCGCGGACGATCGGGGCCGCCCGTCCTGGGCAGGCCGGGTCGCGCCATCGGCCGCGCAAGACGGACCCTTGAAGCATGACGATCGGGCAGCCGTCGGTCTCGCTCGTGATCGTCGCCTACAATCAGGAGCGATATATAAGCGACGCGGTGGAGGGCGCGTTCGCCCAGACCTATGCCCCTCTAGAGATCGTGCTTTCGGACGACCGGTCGACCGACCGAACCGCGGACATCATGGCCCGGATGGCGGCGGACTATGCAGGGCCGCATCGGGTAAGGTTCGTGGCCAATCCGCAGAACCTGGGGATCGTGCAGCACGTCTTCGCCCGAGGCCGGGAGGCCAGCGGCGACATCGTCGTGATTGCCGCGGGCGACGACATTTCGCTGCCCAGGCGCGCCGCGGCGCTCGCCGAGATATTCCGGCAGACGCCGGACGCGCTTGCCGTGACCAGCGGGTACCATCTCATCGATGAAGACGGGGGCCTGCTCGAAGCGAATCGCAGCGGCAACGTATGGGGCGCCGCGGCCAGCGCCAGGAGCAGCTTCGTCGCGGGCGTGCCGATCGGCGATTATGTGGAGATACAGGGCTCCACGGCCTCCTATCGGCGGACGCTCTTCGAGACGAGGCTGCCGCCCGCTCCGCTCCTGTTCAGCGAGGACAATTTGTTGAACTTCCTCGCTTATCTCTACGGAGGCCGGGTGGTCCAGAGCGCGGAGGCCCTGGTCCGCTACCGCCGGCACTCGGCGGCGCTCGGCAACCGCCCGCAAGCGCGGGACCCGGCGATCCAGGAGCAGGAGGCGGTCGCCGCCGCCCGCGTGCGGGAAAACAAGATGCTGGCCTATCGCTGGATCGCGGCCAACAATCCGCACGTCAGAGAGCTCGACCATGCCGCGGTCGACGAGGAGATCCGGGCCGCCAGGCTGATGAGCGGCTGGCCGGAGAAGCGGCTTCCCGCCCGGCTCGCCGCCCTCGCGGCGGAACTCCTGCGGCACCGAGGCAAAATGGCGAAATGGCAGGCCGGGCGGCTCTTCGGGCGCTATCCTTATTATCAGCCGAAGCGGATGCTCGCCTCGGCCCGCCAATCGCCCGGCACCGGAACGGGCTGACGCAAGGCAGTACCTATCGCCCGATTTATTCCCGGCCCAGGCGTTCCCCCGCATATTTCTGGTCGCGCAGCGGCCGCCACCAATCCTCGCGGGCGAGATACCAGGCAACGGTCTTGGCCATGCCGCTCTCGAACGTCTCCTCGGCGGCCCAGCCCAGCTCGCGCTCGGTCTTGGACGGGTCGATCGCGTAGCGCCGGTCGTGCCCGGGGCGGTCGGCGACGAACTCGATCAGCGCCTCGTATCTCTCGCCTCCCGCCCGCGGCCGTTGCGCATCGAGCAGACGGCAGATGGTTCGGACGACGTCGAGGTTGGTGCGCTCGGCGCGGCCGCCGATCAGATAAGTCTCGCCGACCCGGCCGGCGCTGACGATCCGGTCGAGGGCTCGGGCATGGTCCTCGACGTAAAGCCAGTCGCGGACGTTCTCGCCGCGCCCGTAGACCGGCAGCGGCCGCTCATGCAGGGCGTTCAAAATGACCAGCGGGATCAGCTTCTCGGGGAAGTGATAGGGCCCGTAATTGTTCGAGCAGTTGGAGAGGACGATCGGCAGACCGTAGGTGTGCCGCCACGCCCGGACGAGATGGTCCGAGGCCGCCTTCGAGGCCGAATAAGGCGAGGAAGGATCGTAGGGCGTCTCCTCGGTGAAGATGCCGCTGTCGAACGGAAGGTCTCCGAACACCTCGTCGGTCGAGACGTGATGGAAGCGGAACGCCTCCTTTTTCGCGCCGTCCAGGCCCCGCCAATAGCCGAGCGCCGCCTGGAGCAGCCGGAAGGTGCCGACGATGTTGGTCTCGATGAACGCGCCGGGGCCGTCGATCGAGCGGTCGACATGGCTTTCGGCGGCGAGGTGCATGATCGCGTCGGGCCGCTCCTCGGCGAGCAGGGCGGAGACCGCCGCCGTGTCGCCGATGTCGGCGCGCACGAACCGGTAGTCGGGGCTCGCCTCGATCTCGGCGAGCGAGGCGAGGTTGCCGGCATAGGTCAGCTTGTCGAGGTTGACGACCCGCGTGTCGCCGCGCCCGATCAGGTGGCGGCAGAGGGCCGAGCCGATGAAGCCGGCGCCGCCGGTGACGAGGATCGTGCGTTCGGCCATCAGAATCTCGGTTCGGGCGCCGGTGCGACGAGGGTGCGGCCTTCGCTCACCCGTCGGCGCAGGAAGTTGGCGTAATCGGACTTGCCCATCCGGTCGGCCGCGGCGAGCAG
Organism: Sphingomonadales bacterium; assembly: GCA_034668385.1. Taxonomy (GTDB): domain Bacteria; phylum Pseudomonadota; class Alphaproteobacteria; order Sphingomonadales; family Sphingomonadaceae; genus Allosphingosinicella. The sequence continues at coordinate 10,303 of JAXDPL010000242.1, forward strand.
CTCCTCGTCGCTGAGGTAGCCGAACTCGTAGGCGATCTCCTCGGGCGACATCACCTTGATCCCCTGCCGCTGCTCGACGGTGCGGACGAAGGCGGAGGCGTCGTGGAGGCTTTCATGGGTGCCGGTGTCGAGCCAGGCGAAACCGCGGCCGAGCCGGCTGACGCGAAGCTGGCGGCGATCGAGATAGGCGCGGTTGACGTCGGTGATCTCGAGCTCGCCGCGCGCCGAAGGCTTCACCGCGGCGGCGATGTCGAGCACGTCGTTGTCGTAGAAATAGAGGCCGGTGACCGCCCAGCTCGACGCCGGGTCGGACGGCTTCTCGACGATGTCGGTCGCCTCGCCGCTGTCGGGATCGAACGAGACCACGCCGTAGCGCTCGGGATCCTCGACGTGATAGGCGAAGACGGTGGCGCCGTGGGTCTGCGCGGCGGCCTCCTGGCACAGCGCCGAGAGGCCGGCGCCGAAGAAGATGTTGTCGCCGAGGATCAGGGCGACGCTGTCGGTGCCGACGAAATCGCGGCCGATGATGAAGGCCTGAGCCAGCCCCTCCGGCTTCGGCTGCTCGGCATAGCTCAAGGTCAGCCCGAAGGCGTGGCCGTCACCGAGCAGGGTTCGGAATTGCGGCAGATCGTGCGGAGTCGAGATGATCAATATCTCGCGGATGCCGGCGAGCATCAGGGTCGCCAGCGGATAATAGATCATCGGCTTGTCGTAGACCGGGAGCAGCTGCTTGGAGACGGCAAGCGTCACCGGATAGAGGCGGGTCCCGCTACCCCCGGCCAGAATGATGCCTTTCAACCGGTCCTCCGCACGCGCCGACGGGCGCACGCGCCGTGCGCGTTCGTGCCCAGCGCGCTCCTAGCGGCATCGGTCCGCTTTTGCACCGGCCTTTTTCGGCGGGCCGTGGGGGCGCGCAGAGCCAAGACCCACGCGGACGGCGGCGGGCTCTCACAATCTTCTTC
>JAXDPL010000243.1:0-3926 GCA_034668385.1 Sphingomonadales bacterium
GCAGCCGCAGCAGCGCCGCCCCGCCCGGCTGGCAGGCGAGCGTCCACGCCAGGCGGCTGCCTTCGCCCGACGCGTCGCCGTTCACCCGGAACTGGAAACGATAGCGGCCGGGCTTCAGAACGAGCAGCTGGCGGGCGAGCGGGCCGGCGTCGTGGCCGTAATAATCGACCTGGAGCGTCGAACGGCCGGTCCGCTCGGCGACTCCGATGCCTTCGCCGGCCAGGCTCCAGTTGAACGGCTCCGCGCCCGGCGCGCCCCGGAAGGCCCCGTCATACAGGCCCTTTTGACCGTCCGACGGCGGCGGCAGCCCGGCGAGCCTCGTCCAGACGGCCAGCGCTGTTCCGATCTCGCCGCGCTGCACCAGGCCGGCGAGCAGCTGGCGCTGCCACTGCTGGTTGCGGCCGACATAGCGGCCGGGCGACAGCGCCGCGACGCGCATGATCAGCTCGGGGTCCTTGCCGCTCGCCGCGAGCGAATCGAGCACCGCCCCTTGCAGATCGGCATGGGCGGCGAGAATGGGCAGCATCTGGGACGCGGTGGCCGGATCGCTGGCCATTTGCGCCAGCTGCCCGGTCAGCACGTTCTGAGCGCCGCCGATCAACCGCGCCAGCACGGTGATCTCGACCGTCGCTTCCCTGGTGCGGTGCTCACGCAGGTAGCGGTCGAGCAGCAGCAACCGGGCGAGCCGCTGGCGCGGATTGCGGCGTCGGACTTCGGTCAGCAATTGCTCGCCCCTGCGGATGTCGCCGCGGGCAAGCGCTTCGATTCCCGCGATGAGGAACGGCTCCTCGGCGAGCGGCGCCTTGCCGAGGGCCTCGACCGCGTCGCGCTGCACGTCGGGCGGCAGCCGGCCGCCGCGCAGCAGCAGAAGGGCGGTCGCGATCGCGAGCCTAGGCCGTGGGTTGGAAGGCGCAATCCGCGCGGCCAGGAAAGGATTGGCAGCGGCCGCATCGACGATCGAGGTCCGCACCACCAGCCAGGCGGCAAGCAGGACGGCGACGCAGGCCGCCGCATAAGCGGCGACGCGGCCGGGCGCGAGCCGCTCCCGACGCCGCCGCCGCTTACTCCTCACGCTGGGCGATGAGCTTGATTTCGCGGTCGCGGCTGCCGACGCCGCCGTAGCGGTAAGGCTCGTAGCCGTAGCCGTAACCGTAGCCGTAGCCGTGCGACTGCGCCCGGAACTTGGTGAGCACCGCCCCGACGAGGTTGCCGCCCGAGGCCTTGAGGCGGCGGATCGCGTCGAGCGCCGCCTTGGTACGGGTGCGGCCGCTCTCGACGACGAGAAGGGTCGCGCGGCAGACGCCCGAGAGCAACGGGGCGTCGGCGAGACCGAGCACGGGCGGCCCGTCGACGATCACCATGTCGAACTTGCCGACCGCGTCGGCGAGGATCGCCTTCAGCCGCGGCGACGCGAGCAATTCGGCCGGGTTGGGCGGCAACGGTCCGCAAGGCAGCAGCGACAGATTGTCGAACTGGGTCTTCAGCACGTGCTTTTCGAGCGGATCGTGGTTGGTGAGCAGCTTCGACAGGCCTTCGTCGGCATCGAGGCCGGTGACGAAGGCCGGCTTGCGAAGGTCGCCGTCGATGAGCAGCACCGAATTGCCGAGGCGCGCGAAATTCTGCGCGAGGGCGAGCGTCGTGCTCGACTTGCCCTCCGCCGCGCGCGTGCTGGTGATCAGCAGGCTCTTCGGAGCGCCGCTGTCGGTGGTGAACTGCAGCGAGGTGCGCAGCGAGAAATAGGCCTCGGAGATCGGCGAGGACTGATCCTTGAGCTCCTCGGCGAACGCGTCCGCGCCCTTCTTTTTCGGGATGATGCCGAGCGAGGGGAGGTGCAGCTTGTCGCGCACGTCGTCGGGAGTCTTGATCGTATCGTTGAGGAACTCCAGCGCCAGCGCCGCGGCCATGCCGCCGATCAGACCAAGGCCCAGGCCGATCAGCAGGTTCAGCATGAAGTTGGGCTTGTAGGGCAGCGTCGGCGTGTCGGCGTGGTCGACGATCGCGACGGGGTTGGTTCCGACGCCGCCTGCGACTCCGATCTGCTTATAGCGCTCAAGAAGGCCGTTATACATCGTCCGGTTGGTGTCGACGTCGCGCTGCAGGATATTGTACTTGATGCTGCGCTCCCTGAGGTCCAGCACCGAGCGATTCAGCGTCTCGACCCGCCCTTGCAACTCGCGCTCCGCGGCAGCGGCCGCCCGGTATTGAGCGAGCAGGGAATTGGCCCGCCCGCCGCGGACGGTGTTGGCGGCAATCGCGATCTGCTTGTCGAGAGCGTCGATCTGCGCGCGCCGCTGGAGCATCTCGGGATAGTCGGGTTTGAACTGGGACAGCTTCTGCTGATATTCCGATTCCAGCTGGGCGCGCTGGGTGCGCAGCGCCTGCGTGCTGGCATTGACCTCCTCGGTCGTGCCGGCACGGGCTTCGCTGAGATAGGCCTGCTGAGCCGCGATCCGCCTCGCCTGGGCCTCCGTGAGAGACTGGTTGAGCGCCATCAGCGATGCGCCCTGAAGGGAGTTGGCGTCCCCGGCGGGCTTGGAGGTGTCGCCGCCGCTGAGGTTCAGGATGTTCTGCTGCTGGGCGTACTGGACCAGTTCGCGCTCCGAATTCTCGAGCTCGCCCCTCACCTTGGCGATCTGCTTCTCGAGGAAGCGGCGGGCGTAGGCGGTCGCCTCGATGCGCCGATCGAGGTTCGAATTGATGAAATTGTCGGCGAAGCTGTTGGCGATCCGAGCCGCCAGTTCGGGCGAGGGCGACACGTAGTTCAGCCGGATGAGCCGGCTGCCCTCGATATTCTTCGCTTCGAAGCCTCCCTGAAGCTGGCCGGTGGCAGCCTTCACCCGCTGGTCGCGCGACTGCTGCATCGAGACGAATTGCGGATTGGAGGCGAGATTGAGGCTCTCGGCGACGCTCTGGGCGAGGCTCCGGCTGCTCAGCAGGCCCACCTGGGTCGCCAGATAGTCGCGCTCGTTGATCGTCTGCTTCTCGACCTTCGATTCGTCGACCGCCTCGATCGTCGGAGGGTTGATCTCGAGCAGCACGGTGGCGCGGTAGAGCGGGGTCGTCAGGAAAGTGATGACGATCGCGCCGGCGAGACCGACCGCGACGGCGCCGAGGATCAGCCACCGCCATTCGGAAACGATCCGCCAAAGCGTCGCCAGGTTGAAATCGCCGCCCAGAAAGCCCGCCGACGCGGGCTGGGGACCCCATTCGGCGGGAATGGTCAGCGCTCCGCCGGGCTGCGGCGCCAGGGGCCAGATGGGCTGTGCGCCCGCGGGTTCGATGTCGTTCTTGCTCATGACGAGATGAAGGTGCCTCTCGATGTGCGGGGCAGGGCCCGCAACGGGTTCACGCGATCAGATGCCGAACGGCCGGAAGATGGCCAGCAGCGGAAGAGACGAAAGCGCGCTCTTCCACGCCTGCTTCACCTTGGAGCCGTCCACGACCACGATGTCGCCGCTGTAGATGCGCGGATCCTCCGCCTTGCCGCGCCGGATATCGACGAGGTCGAAGGCGGCGGCCATGCGCTGACCCTGGATCTGGCGGAAGACCGCGACCCGATGCGGGTTGGCGTCCTCGTCCGTCCCATGCGCCATCGCGACCACCTGAAGCAGGGTCAGGTGGGTGTTGCTGGCCTCGAACACGCCCGGGTTGCGCACCGATCCCTCGACCGTGATCAGCCGGCTGCTCGATTTCTTGATGCCGACGCTGACGTCCGGGTTCTGGAGATATTTCGCGCTGAGCGCCTGGGTGATGCGCTGGTCGAGCTCGCTGGTCGTCAGCCCCACCGCCTTGACGTTGCCGATCAGCGGCATGGCGATGTTGCCGGTGAGATCGACGTCGAAATCGCCGGAGAGGTCCGGGACCTGGAAGACGCTGACCTTGAGCGTGTCGAGCGGCGAGATGCGGTAATCGTCGTCCAGCGCCTG
>JAXDPL010000244.1:0-4541 GCA_034668385.1 Sphingomonadales bacterium
CTCAATCCGTTCTCGATAACCCAGAGCCCTGAGGCGCTGGCGGGGCTCGCCGCCGTATCGGCGAAGGGCGTGAAGCTCTACGGCGGCAAGTACAATACCTGGCAGTTCGACGCGTCGGTCTCCGGCAGCCTGTTCCGGCTTCCGGGCGGCATGGCGAAGCTCGCGGCCGGCGTCGATTACCGGCGCGAGGGCTATCATTTCGAAGGCTCGCCCTACGGCGACGGCACCCAGCCCGACATCTTCAACGCGGCCTTCGACAACGCGAACGCTCTGACCAGCATCCACCGCAACGTGAAGGCGGCCTATGCCGAGGTGCTGTTCCCGATCTTCACCCAGTTGGAGCTCTCGCTCGCCGCGCGCATCGATGACTATACCGGCTTCGGCACGACGACCAATCCCAAGGTCAGCGTCAAGTTCCGGCCCGTCGACTGGGTGATGTTCCGCGGCTCGTACAACACCGCGTTCCGCGTGCCCACGTTCAACCAGATCTACAACGGCATCCTGCAGTCGCCGAACCCGGGCAACACCCTCGTCGACCCGACCACCTGCCCCTCCGGCGTGGTGTCCTCGTCCAACCCCGGCTGCCAGGCGATCACGCCCGACACTCTAAGCGGCGGCAACCCGAATCTCGGGCCGGAGACGGCGAAGGAATACAGCCTCGGAGTCGTCCTCCAGCCGACGAGCCGGCTGAGCTTCAGCGCCGATTACTGGTCGATCGCGGTCGACAACACGATCGGCACGATCACGCTCCAGCAGCTGCTGGCCAACATCACCGCCTTCTCGGGCCGGGTGACCCGGACCAACGGCATCATCACCCTCATCGACCTCACCACCGGCAATTTCGGCTCGCGCCGGACCAAGGGCATCGACTTCACCGGCCGCGCCAGCTTCCCGGTGATGGGCGGCAGCCTGCTCGTCGGCTTCGACGGCACCTTGCTCCTCACCAAGAAGGAAAAGCTGCTGCCGAGCCTGCCCTATTCGAACCTGAGGGGGGTGTTCAGCCTGGCCGGCGACCTCGGCCTCAAGTGGAAGCACAACGCCTTCATCAGCTATTCGCGGAACGGCTTCGCGGCGACCTTCTCGCAAATCTATCGCGACGGCTATGCCAACCAGGCGCTGCCGGGCAGCCCGTCCCGGCCCGACTGGAACCCGCGGGTCAAGGCCTACATCATCTACAACGCCTCGATCTCGCAGTCGTTCGGCAACCGGCTGATGCTGACGGCGGGCATCAAGAACGTCTTCAACACCGACCCGCCGTTCGCGATCACCTACGATTCGAACACCGGCTCGGGCAGCTCATGGGAGCCGCGCGTGGCCGACCCGCGGGGCCGCTCGTTCACGATCGCCGCGGAGGTGAAATTCTAGGCGCCCGGGGGCGGGGGAGGCGTAGCCGGCCATGACCGACGGCAAGGACCACCACGTCCGACTCGGCGAGGACGAGCGCGCTCTGCTCGTCCAGCTGCGCGCCAAGCGGCGGCATCAGCGCGTTCAGGCGACACAGGCCGCTCCGCCGCTGACCCGGGGCCAGAAGATCGCCGACACCGTCGCGGCGACGATGGGCAGCTGGCCGTTCATCATCATCCAGACGACGATCCTGGCCGCCTGGATCACGCTCAACATCGTCGCCTGGATCCGCCACTGGGACCCCTATCCCTTCATCCTCCTCAATCTCGCTCTGTCGTTCCAGGCGGCCTATGCGGCGCCGTTCATCATGATGAGCCAGAACCGCCAGGCCGACGTCGACCGCCTGAGGGCCGAGGAGGATTACAAGGTCAACATCAAGGCCGAGCTCGAGATCGAATTGCTCCACCAGAAGATCGACGAGCTGCGCGAGCGCGAGGTTCTGGCTTTGGTCCGGTCGGTCGAGCGGCTGACCGCGCTTCTCGAGGACCAGAAGGCTCCGAAGGCCGGTGAGGACAAAGGCTAGCGCGCCTCGGCCGCTCTGCTAAAGGCCCGGCATGAGCGCCGCGCCGATCACGCCCGTCATCCTCGCCGGCGGCTCCGGAGTCCGGCTGTGGCCGCTCTCGCGCCTCGACCGGCCCAAGCAGCTCGTCGCCCTCCACGGCGGGGGAACTCTGCTCCAGCAGACGGCGCAGCGGGTGAGCGATCCGGATTGCTTCGCGCCGCCGGTCGTCGTCGCCGCCGCCGCCCAGGCCGATGCGGTGGAGGACCAGCTCGAAGCGGCCGGGACTCCGCCCCGGCTGCTCATCCTGGAGCCCGAGCCGCGCGGCACCGCCGCCGCCGTCGCGCTCGCCGCCATCGCCTCGCCCCGCGCCCTGCTCCTCGTCCTGCCCAGCGACCATGTTGTCGGCGACGAAGCCGCCTTCCGCCGCGCCGTCGCGGCGGCGCTCGGCCCGGCCGAGGCGGGGAAGCTGGTCTGCCTCGGCGCGGAGCCGGACCGGGCCGAGACCGGCTATGGCTGGATCCGGCGCGGCGAGCCGCTCGGCGCGGGCGCCTGGGCCGCCGCTTCGTTCCGCGAAAAGCCGGACCGCGCCGCCGCCGAGGCGATGCTGGCCGAAGGCGGCTGGCTGTGGAACGCGGGCATCTTCCTGTTCCGGGCCGGAACTTTGCTCGACGCGCTGGAGGCGCTGGCGCCGGACCTGCTCGCCGGCGCCCGCCGGGCGATGGAGAAGGCTTCGATCGAGGGCGAGACCTTGCGCCCCGACTCCGCCGCGTTCGCCGTCATTCCCTCCGCCTCGCTCGACCGCGCCGTGATGGAGCGTTCGGGCGACGTCGCCGTCGTTCCGGCGGCGATGGGCTGGTCGGACCTCGGCAGCTGGGCGGCGATCCACGCCTTCGGTCCCGCCGACCCGGCCGGGAACGTGCTGGCGGGCGACGTCGTCGCCCCGGGCAGCCGGAACTGCCTGGTCCGCTCGGAGGGGCCGACGGTGGTCGCGCTCGGAGTCGACCATCTGGCGATCGTCGCGACCGACCGCGCGGTGCTGGTCGTGCCGCTCGACGAGACCCAGCGAATCCAGGAAGCGCTCGACGCGCTCGAGGCGCGGCGCGGCCGGGAATGAGGAACGGGAGACGCGCATGCCGGAGCTGAGGACGATCGGATCGAGCGGGCTGAGGACGCCGCGGCTGGTGCTGGGCGGCAACGTCTTCGGCTGGACCGCGAAGGGCGAGGACGCGTTCCGGATCCTCGACCGCTTCGCCGACGCGGGCGGGACGATGATCGACACCGCCGACGTCTATTCCGCCTGGGCGCCCGGCCATAAAGGCGGCGAATCCGAAAGCCTGATCGGCGAATGGCTGCGCCGCCGCGGCGGCAAAAGCGAGATGCTGATCGCCACCAAGGTCGGGATGCTCCCGGGCGAGGGCGGCGAGAAGCTCGAGCCGGCGCGCATCGCCGCCGCCGCCGAAGCCTCGCTGAAGCGCCTGGGCGTCGAGGCGATCGACCTCTATTACGCCCACCAGGACGACACCAAGACGCCGCTCGCCGACAGCCTCGCCGCCTTCGACAGGCTGGTAAGGGACGGCAAGGTTCGGGTGATCGGCGCCTCGAACTATTCCGCCGAGCGGCTCGGCGAGGCGCTGGCGATCTCTGAGCGCGAAGGGCTCGCCCGCTACCAGGTGCTCCAGAACGAATACAACCTGACCGCCCGCGACAAGTTCGAGGGACCGCTCCAGCGCCTCTGCGTCGAGCGGAACATCGGCATGCTGCCTTATTACGGCCTCGCGTCGGGCTTCCTCACCGGCAAGTACCGCTCCGCCGCCGACCAGGGAAAGAGCGTGCGCGGCGACCGCATGGCGAAATACCTGAACCCACGCGGCTTCGCGGTCCTCGCCGCCCTCGACGCCGTCGCCGCCGAGACGAGCGCGACCCCCGCCCAGGTCGCCCTGGCCTGGCTCGCCGCGCAGCCCGCCATCGCCGCCCCCATCGCCAGCGCGAGGACGCCCGAGCAGGCCGACGAAATCCTCGGCGCGATGACGCTCGAGCTGAGCGCGGACCAGGTCGCCCGGCTGACCGAGGCCTCGGCGACTCCGGACTAATCGGAGGCCAGCCCCGCCAGCAGCTCGGCCCGCTCCAGCGCCGTCCTCAGCGCGGCGTCCCCGACATGGGCGTAGAGCGCGGTCGTCGCGATATTCTCATGGCCGAGCAGCCGCTGGAGGACCCGCAGGTCGACCCCGTCCTCGAGCAGCAGGGTCGCGCAGGTGTGGCGCAGCATGTGCGGCGTGACCCGCCGGGCGATGCCGGCCTCGGCGGCGAGGGTTCGGAGCCGGCGGCGGACGGCTTGGGTCGTCCATTCGCCGCCCGGCGAGAACAGCCCCTCACCGCCGCGTGCGGCCAGCGAGCCGGATACCGAGCGAAGCCGCGAGTCGACGACGAACACGCAGCGCTCACGCCGCCCCTTGCCGCGCACGCGCAATGCGCCATTGTCCGGCGAGAAATCGCCCGGCCGCAAGGCCACCAGCTCGGCGACGCGCAGGCCGAGCGAGACGAGGATGAGAACCGCCGCGGGAAAGGCCCGGTCGGCGAGCGGCAGCGATCGGTCGAACGCCCGGGCCGAGGCGAAGGCGACCAGCCGCCGCGCCTC
>JAXDPL010000245.1:0-7930 GCA_034668385.1 Sphingomonadales bacterium
CGACGGCATCCGCGCCTACAGCCAGTACGGCAACGTCACGGTCTCGGCCGCCGACGTGACCACCAGCGGGGACATCAGCCCCGGCGTCAGCGCCGCGAGCTACCAGGGCGACGTCACCGTCACCACCGCCGACCTGGTCCAGACCAGCGGCGACAAGAGCAACGGGATCGAGGCTGCCAGCACCTACGGCAATGTGACCGTCACTGCCGCGGACGTCACCACCACGGGCGACCAGAGCACCGGCATCCTTGCCCACACGCCCTATGGCGATGTCCTCGTCACCCATTATGGCGCGATCTCGACCGCCGGCGCGACCAGCCCGGGCATCGACGCCTCGAGCTATTCCGGCAACGTGACGGTCGACGGCCTCGCCTCGGTCAAGACCACCGGCGCCTCGAGCGACGGCATCGACGCCTACAGCCACGACGGCAACGTCTTCGTCGGAAGCGGCATCGTTACCACCGCCGACGGCACCGGCATCGACGCCGAAAGCTATAACGGCAACGTCACCGTCGTCTCCAACGGCGCGGTCTCGACCGGCGGCACCGGCCATGACGGAATCTACGCCCAGACCAGCTTCGGCGGCGTCAGCGTCACCGCGGCCGACATCACCACCACCGGCTCGGCGAGCGACGGCATCGACGCGGAGAGCGGCGCCGGCGCGGTCGGCGTGACGGACAGCGGCACGATCAAGACCAGCGGCTCGAACAGCGACGGCATCTTCGCCCGCACCGTGAACGGCGGCATCACCGTCGCCAGCAACATCATCGACACCACCGGCTCGACGAGCCTCGGCATCGACGCGCGCAGTACTCACGGCACCGTCAGCGTCAGCAGCGGCACCATCGACACCAAGGGAAGCCGCTCGATCGGCATCTCGGCGGTCACCGGCGACAACGATGTCAGCGTGACCAGCGGCAGCGTCACAACCGCCGGCAAGTATAGCGACGGCATCTACGCCCGCGCCACGACCGGCGATGTCACGATCGGAAGCGACACCGTCCTCACCCGCGGCAAGTATAGCGACGGAATCGACGCCGCGGTGACCACCGGCGACGTCGCCATCACCAGCGGCGACTCCACCACCTACGGCTCCCACAGCCGCGGCATCGTCGCCGCCGACGGGACCGGCAACGTCACCGTCACCAGCGGCACCGTCTCGACCCACGGGGATTCGAGCACCGGAATCCTCGCCACCGTCACCAACGGCAACGTGATCGTCGCCAGCAACGGCGCGGTCTACACCGGCGGCGCGAACGCCCTCGGCATCTCGGGCCATACGCAGGCCGGCAACGTCACCGTTACCGCGTCCGACGTCACCACCAAGGGTCCCAACAGCGGCGGCATCAACGCGAACAGCAGCCAGGGCAACGTGACCGTCACCGACACCGGAACCGTGTCGACCAGCGGCGCCACCAGCGCGGGCATCTTCGCGGCCACGACGACGGGCAACGTCAATATCACCAGCCACGCCGTGTCGACCAAGGGCGGCAACAGCGCCGGCATCGTCGGCACCGCGACGACCGGCAACGTCACCGTCAACAGCGGCACCGTCACGACCCTCGGCAAATCCAGCATCGGCATCCTCGCCAGCGACACCACCGGCAAGGTCACCGTGACCAGCACCGGTGCCGTCTCCACCGCCGGCGACAACAGCCTCGGCATCAACGCCTACACCCAGACAGGCAACGTAACCGTCACGGCCGGCGACGTGACCACCCAGGGCGCCGCCAGCGACGGAATCCGCGCCACCAGCAACACCGGGACGGTCACCGTCAACGACACGGGCGCGGTCACCACCCACGGCGGCAACAGCTTCGGCATCCGCGCCACCACCACCAATGGCGACGTATCGGTGACCAACGCGGCGGTGACCACCACGGGCGACAACAGCCACGCCGTCTACGCGGCCGTCGCCGCCAGCGGCGGAGTCACCGTCGCCAGCGCCGGCCCGATCAGCACCTCCGGCTTGTCGAGCTTCGGCATCGACGCGTCGACGGGGCCCGGCCCGATCACCGTCACGAGCACCGGGACGGTCGCGACCTCGGGCGCCACCAGCGACGGCATCAGCGCGATCGCGACCAGCGGCACCGTGGCAATCACTTCGAACGCGGTCACTACCTCCGGCGACAACAGCCGTGGCATCTTCGCCGGATCGAGCGGCGCGGCGAGCGTCACCAGCACCAGCGTGACGACTACCGGCTATGCCGCCAGCGGGATCGTCGACCTGGCCGGAAGTGCGACGGTGAAGAGCACCACCGTCTCGACCAAGGGTAAGAAGGCGGTCGGCATCCAGGCCGAGTCGTCGACCGGCGATACCGACGTGACCAGCGGCGGGGTGGCCACGACCGGCGACCTCGCCACCGGCATCCTCGCCACCGCCAGCGCCGGCAAGGTCAAGGTGACGAGCAACGGCACCGTCCAGACCGGCGGCGTCGGCTCGGCCGGGATCAACGCGACCGCGGCGAACGGCAGCGTCACCGTCGCCAGCAACGTCGTCGTCACGAGCGGCGCCAGCAGCCAAGGCATTACCGCAGCGGGCAAGTCCGTCACCGTCACCAGCACTTCGGTCACCACCACGGGCCAGTCGAGCATCGGCATTTCCGCCGCGGCGTCGGCCGGCAACGCCTCGGTCAGCAGCGGCGCCGTCTCGACCGCCGGAAGCAGCAGCACGGGCATCAGTGCCACCGCCGCGGGCGGCAACACCACCGTGACCAGCACCGGCCTGGTGTCCACCGCCGGCAGCGGCAGCACCGGAATCTACGCCAAGGCCTCCGGCGCCGTCGTCGTCACCAGCGCCAACGTCACCACCCTCGGAGCGAACAGCCCGGGCATCCAGACCCGGAGCACGACCGGCCCGACCACGATCACCAGCACCGGCACGGCGAGGACCAGCGGCGGGAACAGCGCCGGCATCGATTCAACCTCCACCACCGGCCCGATCACGATCAATTCGAACGCGGTCGCGACCACCGGCAACTCCAGCCGCGGCATCAGCGCCGTCTCGACCACGGGCGCGATCGGCGTGACCAGCACCGGCGCGGTCACCACGACTGGCACGAGCAGCGACGGCATCTACGTCAAGAGCGGCGGCCCGGTCTCGGTCACCGCCTCGACGGTCACGACGACCGGCGCCAATTCGGCCGGCATCCGGGCGATCGGGTCGACGGTTTCGGTCGCTCCGGCCGGCTCGGGAATCGGCATCCTGGCGCTGCCGCTGGCCAATCCGCCGGCGGTGACGGTCAATGTCGGATCCGCCAACACGTCCGGAGCGAACAGCCCCGGAGTCAGCGGCACCACGGCGACCGGCGACGTCGTCATCACCACGACCGGAACGGTCACCACCTCCGGCGCGAACAGCCCGGGCGTGCTCGGCACCACCGGCGCCGGCAACGTCACCGTCGACAGCAATTCGGCGGTCGTCACGGGCGCGGGCTCCGACGCCATTCAGGTCAATTCGACGACCGGCAGCACGGTCACCATCCACGGCCTGACCTCGGCGACGGGCGGCTTCGCGGTGCAGGCGAACGGCGGCCCGGCGACGGTCAACAACACCTCGACCGGCACGATCCGCGGCAATATCGACCTCACCGACTCGAACGACGTCGTAAATAATGCCGGCCTGTTCGACGCGATCGGCAACAGCGCCTTCGGCGGCGGCACCGACGTGTTCAACAACAGCGGCACTCTGAAGGCGACCGGCGGGACGACGGCCTTCACCGGGCTCGAGACGTTCAACAATACGGGGCTCATCGATCTTCGCGACGGAGCGCCGAACGACACGCTGAACCTGGGCGCCGCCGCCTTCAACGGCAGCGGCTCGAGCCATCTCGGCCTCGACGTCGACTATCCGAACGGAGTCGCCGACAAGCTTGTGATCGGCCTCGCCAACGGCTCGACGCTGATCGACCTCAACATCACCAACCGCTTCACCTTCAACTTCAACGGCATCCTGCTCGTCGACGCCTCGGTCGGCTCCAGCGCCACCGCTTTCTCGCTGACCGGCGGCAACGTCACCAACGGCTTCGTCCGCTCGGTGCTGCGCTACAATGCGGCGAACGGCGACTTCCTGCTCTTCGGCCTGCCCGACGCGGCGGTGTTCGAGGGCAGCCGGGTCGCCTCGATCGCCGACAATGCCTGGTACGAGAGCGCGGACGCGATCGCGGCGCAGCTCGACACCGCGCGCGACGGCGCCGGCCACCGCAATGCGCGGCGCAGCTGGAACGTCTGGGGCCAGATCTGGGCGGGCCGCACCGACCGCAAGGGCTCGCAGTCGATCACCGTGGCAGGAGTCACGGACACGTTCGATACCGGCTTCCGCCAGAGCTACGAGGGCGTCCAGATGGGCATCGACCACCAGTCGGGCGGCGCCATCTTCGGAATCACGCTGGGCGCCGGCAATTCGGACGCGCGCTTCTTCGCGACCGCGCACCAGACCAAGCTCGATATCAAGAATGCCGGCCTCTACGCCCAGTTCAACAGCGGCGGCTTCTACCTCAACGGCCTCGCCAAGATGGACTGGATGGACGTCAGCAACGATCCGGGCACCAGCTTCGCCGCCAATTTCAACGCGCAGGTGTTCGGGGTCCAGGCCAATGCCGGCTACCGCTGGAGCTCGACCGGAGGCTTCTACGCCGAGCCGTCGGTCGGCCTCTCCTGGGTCAATACCAACATCGACGATTATTCGGTCGGCAGCCTCGCCAGCGTCACCTTCCAGTCGAACGACAGCGTCCGCGCCCGCGCCGGCCTGCGCCTCGGCGCCGATTTGCCGACCGGCGGCGGCGGCACCTTCTCGCCGTTCGTCTCGGCCAACGGCTTCAAGGAGCTCGGCAACGACAACCACGCCACCTTCAACATCGGCCAGAGCTTCCTGCTGACCGACCTCAAGCCTCGGACCCACGGCGAGATCGGCGCCGGCGCGGCCTACACCACCGGCCGGGTCGAGGCGTTCCTCCGCGGCGAGGTCGATTTCGGCAAGGATTACAAGGGCCGGGCGGTCCGCGCCGGCGTCAGGGTGCGCTTCTGAGCGACACGGCGCCGACCGGCCTCACGCCGCCGCCGGCCGGCTGGCGGGTGCCGCCGGCCGAGGATCTGGAGATACGACCCGGCTGGCGGGCCGGCGACCCGGAGCTGGAAGCCGACGCCGTCGCCTTCTGGCAGCGCCTCGGCCTGCTCCCCGCCCATGTCGACCCGCGGGCGCGGGCCAAGGAGATCGTGCTCGGCGCCTACAAGGACGGGCGGCTGATCGGCGTGACGACGGCGATCGTCGGACCGCTCGATTTCCTCCGCGCGCGATTCGCCTTTCTGCGCAGCGCGGTCGATCCCGAGCTGCGCCGCGGCCATGCCGCCGCCACCATGGCCTATCACGCCCGCGACCTGCTCGAGCGCTGGTCGGCCGAGCATCCCGAGGAGAAGCTCGCGGGCCTCGGCGCGGCGATCGAGAGCCGCCAGCTCGCCGAGATCGCCAGGGAGCCCTACTGGCCCGGCACGCGGCTGATGCTCGCCCGCTTTCTGCCCGACGGGCGCCAGGTGCGCGTCTCCTGGTTCAGTCATTACAGGGTCGACTGATGGCGCGGTCCCCGAAGAGCAAGGCGCCGCCACCGCCGCCCGACCGAGGCATCGAGGTCCGTCCTGCGTGGCGCCGCGACGATGCGGCGATCGAGGCGGACGCGATCGACTTCTGGACTCGGCTCAACCTGCTTCCGCCCGGAGTCTCGGGCGAGGCGCGCGCCAAGGAGCTGATCGCCGCCGCCTACAAGGACGGCCGCCTGATCGCCGTCTCGACCGCGACGATCGAATATGTCGACTATCTTCGCGCCCGCTTCGCCGTGCTTCGCGGCGCCACCGACCCCGAGCATCGCCGAAGCCGCGCGCAGCTCGCCCTCGCCGTCCCGTCGCGCAACATCCTCCAGCAATGGGCGAAGGCGCATCCCGAGGAGGGGCTCGCCGGCGGCATCGCCTTCGTCGAGACGGCGGAATGGGGCGAGTTCGCCCGCCTCCCGGTCTGGCCCGAATCGGAACTGACCCTGATCGGCTACACGCCCGACGGCCGGCAGATCCGCGCCGCCTGGTTCGATCACTTCCGGTTCGGCTGAGCCCCCGCCGGCACCAGCGGCCCGAATTCCGGATCGAACGAGATCAGGCTCTGGATGTCGGGCGACTGGACTCCGAGCGCCATCGGGCAGCGCGTCTCCGGGATCACCGCGACGTCGAACAATTCCTTGATCGCGCCGGTGAGGCGGATCCAGTCGACGATGTCGCCGCTCTTCAGGTCGACGATGCAGATCCCGCACCACGGCTCGCCGTCGCGCTTCTTCAATTCGTCCTGCAGCGCGAGTCCGGCGAAGGCGCCGTCGCGCGGCAGCGACACCGTCGCCACCGCATAGCCGCCGACGATCGACAGGCCGCGAAGGAAGCCGGGGCAGAAGGCGACGTCCTCCTTGCGGCCGGTCTGGGGATCGACCCGGGCGACCATGCCGCGGCCCGAATCGAGCAGCCAAACCTGGCCGTTGTGGACGCGCGGGCTGTGCGGCATCGACAATTGGTCGGTGACGATCCGGTCGGTACGCACGTCGATCAGGACGCCGCCCTCGTGCCGCCGGTCCCGCCAGCCGTTGATCATGTCCGAGCGGCTGACCGCGGTGACGTAGGCCGGAAGTCCCTCCTCCATGGCGAGGCCGTTCAAGTGGCACCGGTCCTCGGCGGCGAGGCGGGAGATGAAGGGCGGCTTCCACAAGGGCCGGAAGCCGTGGGTGAGGCTCATCGTCGCGAGGCAGCTGTATTTGGTGTTGACGAAGATGACCCGGCCGGCGCGGTCGACGGCGACCTCGTGGGCATCGACGTCGCCGGTCGTCTGGGCGTTGCGCGGCACGTAGAGCCGGTCGAAATGCGCGTTGGCGCGCTCGTGCGGCGCAAGCACATTCTCCAGGCGCCAGATCTGGAACAGCGAGGCGACGTAGACGCGCTGCGGCGAGGCGTGGAGGCCCATGGCGCGGACGTAGCTCTGCTGGTGGAACGACACCCGGCCGTCCGGAAGCACGCCGACCAGGAAGAGCTGCCCGGTCTGGTAGGAAGTGAAGGCGAGGCTGCAGCGCTGGCGTCCGAGCCAGGCGGCGAAGCCGCGCGACACGCTGATCTGGGTCTGGTCCGCCGCCAGCGGCCGGGGCGTGGGCTCGGTCCGCGCTTCCTCGACCGCGATTGGCGCTTCCGCCGCCGGCGCGGCCTCGCCGGCCTTCTTCGACCGCGTCTTCCGTTCGGCCATGGGTTCAGGCGCCGCGGTCGAGCCGCCGGCCGAGCGCCACCAGCAGGTAGATGAGCGCTGGAACGAGGACCACCGACAGCACCACCTTGGCCAGCATCTGGCCGAGCATCAGGTCGAGGATCGGCCGCTCGCCGTAGAAGGAAATGGTGATGAACAGGAGGGTGTCGACGATCTGCGAGGCGACGCTGGCGACGATCGCTCGAAGCCACAAGAGCCGGCTGCCCTCGCTTCCCGCCAGCTTGGAGAAGATCAGCACGTTGAGCGTCTGCGAGGTCCCGTAGGCGATCAGGCCGGCGAACATCATCCGCGCCCCCTGGCCCAGGACGACCGGGAAGGCCTCCTTGAGCGGCGGGTACATATCAGGGTCGGCAGGGAGGCGGAGGACGAGCTGGATCAGCGCCATCGAGACGATCAGCGGCACGAAGCCGAAGCGGACCAGCCGGGCGGCGGTGGCCCGGCCGTGTAGCTCCGCGGTCGTGCTCGCCAGCACGACCAGCAGGATGAAGCCGAAGATGCCGGCCTCGACCGCGAGCGGGCCGAGCGCGACCTGCTTGGCGCCGAGCACGCCGGCGATGCAGACCATGCCGCCGTAGAAGATCGAATAGACGAAGAGCGAGCGCGGGATCGCGCGGGGGGCCTGGGTTTCCATGGGATCGACTGCGTAACGGC
>JAXDPL010000246.1:0-17506 GCA_034668385.1 Sphingomonadales bacterium
GACCACTTTAGCCGGAGCTTTCGGTTGGCGTCCTCGAGCTTCCAGCTGACCCGGATGCGGCCGCCAGGCACGGACAGCGCGCCATGCTTAGCGGCATTGGTCGCGAGTTCGTGCAGCACCAGGCTGAGCGACATGATCGTGCGCGGACTCAGCTCGACAGGCGGGCCGGGCGCGATCACGATCGCTTCAGGACCGGCCGCAAAAGGGGCGAAGATGCGGTCGAGTAGTTCCTGAACACCAGTCTCGCCTTGCTCCGTGAAGGCGAGGTCCTCCGCCTCCACCAAGGCGGCGAAGCGTCCGAGGAAGTCGTCGCGATATTCTTCGGCGGAACGGCCCTCCGTGGTTGTCTGGCGCGCCATAGACTGCGCGACCGAGAGCAGGTTTCTCATGCGGTGGCGGAGCTCGCCGAACAGCATATCCTTCGCCAAATCGCGGCGACGGCGGTCGGTCGCGTCCACGAAGGCGAGCAGCATGGTATGGCTGCCTTTGTCGGGGTGATGCAGGGTGCGAGCCGTGACGAGCATCGTTCGCCGGCCGATCCCGGGAAAATCGTGCTCGACCTCAAAGTTGATTATGGCCGCGGCCTTGGGGATCACCTCCTCGAGCAGCCGACGCAGATCGGGGATATCCCATTGCCCGTTCCCGAGCTCGTAGATGGGCTGCCCGATCGTCTCGTAGCGATCGACATTGAACGTCTCGAAGAATGATCGGCTGGCACTCTGGACGACCAGGCTCGCATCCAGGACGAGCAACGGATCGGAGATCGTATCGACGATGCCCTGCGCCTGAACGTGGCCCGTGCGCAGGAGGCGGTAGAGATCTTCCATATTCAGCATGAGCGGCCCCGGTATGGGACCTTATCATGCGCCGGGCCCGCGCCGACCGCAAGCAAGGTGCTGATGCCCCGCTCCAAATCGGTCGCAATCATCGGCCTCCTGGCTGCCCCGTGTGTGCGTTGCCGCCTCCCACCCAATGGATGCGGCCTAGTCTCTTGATTTTTTTATAAAACTTTCAAAGCCCTGGTGCAGGCGACTTAACGCAAATCATTGGCCCAGGAGTATAATCGCCGTTAATGTCGAAAGATCGCCGGATGGTAGCCTGCAGGCTCCGGCGGCTGAGAGCATGATTGCGCTCCCGCTTGCATGTCGGGAGGCCCCATGGCTCGCTCAGATGACGTCTCCAGCCTGAAGCCGTTTCTTGACCGGCTCCTTTCGAGGTCCAAGCTGTCGTCAGTGGAATGCGAGGCGATACTAGGCCTGCCTGCCCACGAGCGAATTTTCGAGCCTCGTCGGGACATAGGGCGGTTAGGCGACAACCGAAGCCACAGCTCTCTGGTGCTCAAGGGCCTTGTCGGCCGCTTTATGCAGAACTCGAAAGGTGACAGACAGCTTACCGCCCTGCACCTCGCGGGCGAAATGGCTGACCTGGATGGAGTGGTCCGCCCCGACATCATGTATGGTCTCGAAGCGTTGGCGACCACAACGATCGCGCAGATTCCGCACCAGGCGCTCCGCGCTTTAGCACAGAAGCACTCGGCGATCGCCGAAGCTTTTTGGCGCGAGAGCGCGTCCGATGTCATCAACCTCTCGCGTTGGGCGCTGCACCTGGGCCGGGGCGCGGCGCGGACGAGGGTCGCTAATTTGCTTTGCGAAATGGCAGTCAGGATGGGCAGCGTGGACGCCCCCAAGCTCGAGTTCTCCCTTCCACTGACCCAGGATCAATTGTCGGATGCGACCGGCTTGACGGCAGTCCATGTCAATCGGACGCTCAAGGGGCTCCGCGAGGAAGGCATAGTCACTTACCGGCTCCGCGAGGTTCAGATCTCGAATTGGGAAGCGCTTGCCGTTGAGGGCGAGTTCAATCTTTCAGAATTCAACAGATAGAGGACGCACGCGATGCTGTTTTTTTTCCATCTCGCCGGCGCCATGTGCGATCCCGATGAGGAGGGTGTCGAGCTTGCCACGATATCCGACGCACGCATCGAGGCGGTGAGGCTCGCTTCCGGGATGCTGAGGGACAGGCCGGACATGGCGTGGCTTGGCGACGAGTTTCGTGTTGAAGTGAGCAATGAAGATCAGCTCCTGTTGTTTACCTTCATCGCCATGGGCGTGGACACGCCTGATGGAAAGGCATTGCCCTAAGCCGAGGCGCATCGCTCGAGCCGGTAGCAGAGAGTCTAGTCTGGACCCGAATGTCCGCAATGGGTCGAAAGAGGACATTCGGCTCCCAGAATTCAAACTGAGACACTACCCGGAAACCGCCTAGACTCGCGTCGGCCCGGACAGGAGGATCGGATGCGATTGCTGGCGATGGGACGGCCGGGTCTCGCTCCTCCCCGGGACGGGTCGTCGTGCCAGGACGGGTCGTCGTGACAGGTACGTAGCTGGCACTGGCACGCAGATGGCACCCGCCACCTTGACGGCTTCCGTCGATTTCGAAAGCGGTAACTCACGGCCGAGCCAGCCGATGTCGGCTATGGGTGGAATGCGGACATGGCTCACATTCACCTCGGCTGAGATGCGGTCAACTCAGCTAGTGCATGTAGCGCATCACCAACAGGATCAGCACCGCCAGTCCTAAAACCGCTCCGACAAAACGGAGATCGAAGCGCCTGCTACCTCTTCGGAGTTGGTCTCGTCGTTCTCTAAACCAGCGCACAATGCCCTCTATCCATATCGGGGTACTTCTCAGAGGCTCCGGGGCCTGGCACGACCCCGATGCCGCCATCGCGGAAGTCGTCTGCATGTTTAGCTAAGGCCCCTCCTCGTTGCCGGGTGTCCGCTAACAGCGGCCAATTTGCTCACGCTTGGCGCGCGCGCAGCGACCCTTCCGGGGGTCAATCCTTCCGCTTGGCTTGGGCTCTCAAAAACTCCTTCAATGCACGTCGCCGCCGCAATTCGTCTCCTTCCTCGCGGGTCCAGTTCGGATCAAGCGTATAGCGACGGAGGCCCGGCGGAACGGCATGCGATCGGTCTTGGGTCACTGGGCCGTGTGGCTGCGATTGAGTGTAGGCATCGAATTCTCGTAGGCTCGCGCCCAGGTGGGCGCAACCGTTCGAGGGGCGTCGCAATCTATCATGCTGGTGCTGAGAGCCGCCATCCTCCTCTCCGGAGGGTTCAGGCGCAGCAGGTGAATGTCCGCCTTGAGTGGAAAGCGGACACGCGGGGGTCACTGCGTGACTAATCGGCCGTCGCTGTCCGGCGGCGTAGCGGCATAGACCTGATCGCCGATGAATTTGCCCAAAACGAGAATGGCGAGCCGCTTCCGATCGCGCCGGGCGTCAATCTAACGGATCATGGTTTTCGTCGCTGGTGATCACGCCGTCGCGGTTGCGGTCGTAAGTGGCGAAAATCTTTTCGATCAGCTCCCGGAAACCAGGCGCTTCCAAGTCGAACGCAAAATCGGCCTTGCGTATCGCGAGCCCTGGCGGTGTCGGCAGTAAAGGCGGACCTCCCAGGCTGTTCCGCCTGCTTACCTCCCGCCGCAACTCGGGATCGAAGAGATAATCGGGCAGGAACCGGCCCCGCGCGAACTGTTCGACTGGACCTTGCGGGCCTTGCGCCAGCTTTTCGAGCGGGGCCAGGAAGAGGAGGGCATCTCCTTCCAATGGCGGAGGTGGAGCTCCAGTCGGTCCAGGTCCGCCCGCTCCGGGTCCCGGGCCGGATCCGCCAGGCCCAGGTGCTCCGGGCCCAGGCCCAGGCCCGCCCCGTCCAGGCCCAGGCCCGCCCGGTCCAGGCCCGCCCGGTCCAGGCCCGCGAGGTCCGGGTCCACCGGGTCCAGGTCCGCGCATTGGCGGGGAGAGGGCGAAACATTTATCCAGCCCCGCGCCCGCCTCGCCCCGGCCGCGCGTCGCCAGCGCCGGTTTGGGCCAGATCGCTGCCAGCCGCGGAAGCAAAGGCGCGCAGGCGGGATACTCCAACGGAGGGGCATAGGGCATGATGACGAACATCGCGCCTGGATTGGTCGCGTCGAGCAGGCCCTTCAACATCGGGCCTCCGGCCAGATGCCCGGCTCCGTAGATGACGAGAGCCTTCCCGCCTTTAGCCAGTATCCTGTCCCGAATGAGAGCTGCCGGATACGTGTCGCGCGCACGCATCGCCGCCATGATTTGGTCCCGACTGGGAGCGGTCCAGTCGAGCGGCGGTTCGCCGAGCCACACCTTGATGCGGCGGTGAGGCGGTAGCGACTTGTTCACATCGCGCACGGCGGCAAAGAATTTGACGAAGCCGACCAGGGACGGAGGAGGAGCCCAGCCGATCGTGTCGTTCCAAACCTTGCGGAGCTCAACGTAGGGAATCGTTTCACCGGCCACGTAGCGGTCGATCACCTCCTGCCGGCTGCTTGCGCCGAATTCGACCACCACATTGCGCACGTCACGCGCAAAGCGAGGGTCGCGTACGACAGCCGCGTAGAAGTCCATTTGCTCAGCGAGGCCGTGAGGATCGCCCAACGCCACGACCGGCTTGTTCCCGAATGCCCTGAACACGCCGTCGAGGGCCGGCTCGACGATTACCGGAGCGGCGCCGGCCCCTTGGGCCTTCGGCACCGCAGCGACTTGAGCATAGCCAGGGGAGCACAATATTGCGGCCAGCAGGACTGCGGCGGCCGAGCGAGCAAAGAGTGTCATAAACCTGCTCCCCTTCGGCCACCCGCGGCCGATACCTTCCATTCAACGGCAACCCTCAGCGCTCAGGCAGCCTCAGCGGTTGGAGAAGGCCCCCCTGCATCCTGCCCTCGGCGTCGAGCCGGGCGGACATGATTACCTCGCCGTGGGCGAACACGAGGTCGTAGACGTCGTCTCCCGCCGCTCCGCGTCCGCGGAAAGTCACCGACTCCAGCTTGCCCAGCGGGGCGAACCACCCATGAGTCATGGGCAGGTCCCGGCGGACGATTCCGGCAAACACGGGAGAGAGCTTGTCGTAGTCGGGAGAGCCGCTCGCCAGCCCCGCGACCAGGCTGCGCAAGGCAGCCTCGGTGCCGGGGGCGGGCCTGACGGCGGGCGTCGCGGGCGCTGCAGACGTGACCCTTGCCGAGGGGCTTGCCTGCCCCTCGACGGGGCCGGATGACTGTACGCCGATGATCAGCGCCACTGCTGCAAAAACGCTCATTATCGCTCCTGAGATCGCATAAACCCGGTGCCGCTTCATCCATGCCCCCGCCTTTCGTGGGGCGGCCGCTGAGCCGTGTTCATCGGGCGTGGCATGGCCGGAAGGAAGGTCCGACGCATGGGGTCCCAGCCGACCGGAACCCTCTAACGACTCCACAAGCTTCGCAGCTTCGAGGGATGAAGACAGGCCCAGCTTGGCGCGGGCCATCTTCAACCGCTTCTCGACAGCGTGAGGAGAGATACCCAGATCAAGGGCCATTTGCTTCGCAGTCTGATGGCTCAGACAGCGCTTGAGGCATTCCCGCTCGGCTTTAGTCAGGCGCAAGATCGCTGCCCGCGCGCTCTCTTCGATCGCTTCCATCCTCATGTCGGATAACCTAGCGCCTTGAGACCGGGTACCAAACCCCGTCTGTCTGGTACCCTATCGATCGATCCCATTCCGCCTCGGCGAGAATGCGAAGCCGAGCTGATGATTCGCCCTAAAGCCGATCAGCGTTGTCTCCTAGCCTCGAATGTCCGCTTTGGGCCGAGAGAGGACATTCGGCTCCCAGAATTCAAACTGAGACACTACCCGGAAACCGCCTAGACTCGCGTCGGACCGGACAGGAGGATTGGATGCGATTGCTGGTGATGGGGGCGGCCGGGTCTCGCTCCTCCCCGGGACGGGGAGGAGCTTAAGCGCGCGTCGCCCCGGTCCGGGTCGTCGTGCCAGGCACGTAGCTGGCACGTAACTGGCACGTAGCTGGCACGTAGCTGGCACGGCCGCCTTGGCGGGTTCCGTCGATTTCGAAAAGCGGGTGACTCACGACCGAGCCAGCCGATGTCGGCTATGGGTGGAAAGCGGACGTAAGCTGCCCTAGCATAGGTACGGGTCAGGGGCCGGCGCCAATGGCGACTAATCCGTTCGAGCTCTATCTAGTGATCGCGCCAATCGCTGCGGCGTTTGCCGGTTTCGGGAGCTTGGCCAGTGGCTTGGGACAGCGCCGAGGTGGTGATCACGCGCGCGTCGATGCCATGCGGCTCGGCTCAATGCTAACCGCGAGCCTGTCTGCAACATTGCTCGCATTACTTCCGGCGACGCTGGCTGGCCTGTTCCTTGATGATCGACTGGCCGTCCGCACGTCGGCGCTGATCTCGGTCGTGGCAATAGTCGGATTTGCTCTGGTCAGCGTTGCACGCGCCCGGAAGATCCGAGGCTTGTCTGGATTTAGCATCGGCGGCGCTGTTGCAAATACGGCCTGCACGTTGTTGGCCTTGTCCGCCTTCGCACTTAGCCTGCTCGATATACCGGCGGGCCGGGTCGAGGCTCTCTATCTGCTCGGGTTGATTGGCCTGCTCGGCTCATCCGTCGTTATGTTCTCGCGTGTGATCGCTTCGATGCTGCGTCCCCATAACGAGGGGCAAAAGCCAAGCTAGTGTCCGCTTTGGGTCGAGGGAGGACATTCGGCTCCCAGAATTCAAACTGAGACACGATGCCGACATCGTCGAGCAGGTGCTGAGGCCGGGCGAGGAGCGCAGGCTCTGGCCTCGCTGGACCTTCACCGTCCTGCGCCGCGCGACGTCGGCGGACTTGCGGCCGAGCCCGTATCCGGCGCATCCCGACTGACCGCTCGGCGGCCCTGCCGTTCCCGCGAGCGGCATTGAGGGAGAATGATGCGCGCGATCGATTTCCCGATGCTCGGCCTCGTCCTGTTCGTCGCCTGCCTGGTGGCGATGGTCACGCGGCGGCTGAAGCTGCCCTACAGCGCCGGGCTGGTGGCGGCGGGGCTGATGCTGGCGCTGCTGCCGCTGGGCTTCGAGGTCAGGCTGACTCCCGAGCTCATCTTCACGATCTTCCTGCCGCCCCTGATCTTCGAGGCGGCGATCCAGATCCCCTGGGCGCCCTTGCGCCGCGAGCTGCCGCTGCTGCTCGTGCTGGTGACGTTCGGGGTGCTGTTCGCCGCTCTGGTGGTCGCCGCCGGAATGCACTGGCTGGTCGGCTGGTCGTGGCTCGGCGCCGCCTTCTTCGGGATCCTCGTCGCCGCCACCGATCCGGTCTCGGTCATCGCTTTGTTCCGCGACGTCCCCGTCCAGCCGCGCCTCCATCTGCTGGTCGAGGCGGAGAGCCTGCTCAACGACGGAGTCGCCGCAGTCGGATTCGTGGTCCTCGTCGCGATCGCCGGCGGAGCGCCGGTCACGCTGCCCTTTGTCGCCGGCAAGTTGCTGGTCACCGCGCTCGGCGGGGTCGTCGCGGGCGCCGCGGTATCGCTGCCGTTGCTGCTCATCGCCGGCCGAACCGAGGACCGGCTGGTCGAGATCACCCTGACGACGCTCGCCGCGTTCGGCGCCTTCCTGCTCGCCGAGCATTTCCACACGTCGGGCGTGCTCGCCGGCCTCACCGCCGGTCTCGTCGTCGGCAATGTCGGCTGGCTGGGCTCGATCTCCGATTCAGGCCGGCCGAGCGTGCTGGCCTTCTGGGATTATGCCGCCTTCCTGGCCAACAGCTTCATCTTCATCCTGATCGGCGCGGCGATGGCGGGAACGTCCTGGCTGCCGGTGCTCGAGGCGGCCGCAATCGCCATCCTGCTCGCCATGGCGGGCCGCGCCGCGACCATCTACCCGGTCGCCGCCCTGTTCCGCGGTTCCGCGCTCGCGCTCCCGGCCTCCTACCAGCACGCTTTGTGGTGGGGCGGGCTGAGGGGCGCGCTGGCCCTCGCTTTGGCCCTCGCTCTGCCGTCAAGCATCGTGGAGCGCGACCAGATCGTCGCCGTCGCCTTCGCCATCGTCGCCTTCTCGGTGTTCGTCCAGGGGCTGACCATGGCGCCGCTGATCGCGCGCCTCGGCCTCGCCGAAGCGAAGGACGGCTAATCTCCCGTTCAACGGAGCGCGGCTAGGGCGCTGCCGATGAAGCGCCTCCTCGCCTTCCTCCTCCTCTTCCTTCTCGCGGGCTCGGCGCAGGCGGCTTCCGCTTGGTCACCCACTCGCTTCTCGGTGGAAGTGACGGGAAGCGGCCCGGACGTGATCCTGATTCCGGGGCTGACCGCCTCGAAGGAAGTGTGGCGCGCGACGGTCGCGGCGGTGCCGGGCTATCGCTACCATCTCATCCAGGTCGCGGGCTTCGCCGGAGCGCCGGCGCGAGGCAATGCGAAAGGCGAGGTCGTCGCTCCGCTGGCCGAGGAGATCGCGCGCTACATCCAGGCTTCGAAGCTTCGCAGGCCTGCGATCGTCGGCCATTCGATGGGGGGCACGCTCGCGATGATGGTCGCCGCGCGGCACCCGGTGCTGGTCGGCAAGGTGATGGTGGTCGACATATTGCCGCAGCCCGCCGGGCTGCTCGGCGCCCGGGCCGCCGACCTCAAAGGCATCGCCGGACTGCTGCGCGGCCTCGGCTCGACCGAGGAAGGGCGCGGCCTCATCGACTCGGCGATCCGCCTGTTCGGCGACGACCAGGCGGTGAACACGAAGAGCGACCCCGACGTGGTGGCACGCGCGACCCACGAGCTCGCGGTTACCGACCTGACGCCGGAGCTGCGGCGCCTCCGGGCGCCGCTCACCGTGCTCTACGCCGTCGCCGATCCGGCCTACGCGACCACGACCGACCGCACCTATGCCGACGCCTATGCGAACGCGGCTGGCGCGCGCCTCGTCCGCATCGATCGCAGCGGCCACATGATCATGCGCGACCGGCCAGCGCGATTCCGCGAGGCGCTGAAGGCGTTTCTTTCTGTGGGACGCTAGGCAACCCGTCATTGCGAGCGAAGCAAAGCAATCCAGCGGCGCCGGGGACTGGATTGCTTCGTCGCTCCGCTCCTCGCAATGACGGCGGCAGTCTATGGCACGAGCACCGTGTCCACCGCCTCGGGCAGCATGTCCGGGTAATCGAGCGTGTAATGCAAGCCCCGGCTTTCCTTGCGGGCGAGGGCGGAGCGGACGATCAGCTCGGCGACGACCACGAGGTTCCTCAGCTCGACGAGGTCCGAGGTCACGCGGAAGTGGCCGTAATAATCCTCGGTCTCCTGCCTGAGCAGCCGGATCCGGCTGAGCGCCCGCTCGAGCCGCTTGGTGGTCCGGACGATTCCGACATAATCCCACATGAAGCGGCGGATCTCGCGCCAATTGTGGTGGACGACCACCTCCTCGTCCGAATCGGTCACCCGGCTCTCGTCCCAGGGCCGGATCGGCGGCGGCGCGGGCAGGTCGGCCCAGGAGCGGTTGATCGCTTCGGCGACGGCGACCCCGAAGACGAGGCATTCGAGCACCGAATTGGAGGCGAGGCGGTTGGCGCCGTGGAGGCCGGACATGGTGACCTCGCCCGCCGCGTAGAGGCCGTCGAGTTCGGTGCGGCCGTCGAGGTCCACCATCACCCCGCCGCACGTGTAGTGCGCCGCCGGCACGACCGGGATCGGCGCCTTGGTGATGTCGATGCCGATGTCCGACTCGGCGAGGCGGGCGGCGATGGTCGGGAAGTGGGCGCGGACGAAGTCCGGGTCGCGATGGCTGATGTCGAGATGGACGAAGTCGAGGCCGAGGCGCTTCAGCTCGTGGTCGATGGCGCGGGCGACGATGTCGCGAGGCGCCAGCTCCTCGCGCGGATCGAAGCGCTTCATGAAGCGGCGGCCGGTGGTCGGCAGCTTCAGCCGACCGCCCTCGCCGCGCATCGCCTCGGTGATCAGGAAGTTCTTGACGTCATGGTGGTAGAGGCAGGTCGGGTGGAACTGGTTCATCTCCATGTTCGCCACCCGGCAGCCGGCCCGCCAGGCCATGGCGATGCCGTCGCCGGTCGACCCTCTTGGGTTGGTCGAATAGAGCCAGGCGCGGCTCGCCCCGCCGGTGGCGAGGATCACCGCGCGGGCCGGGAACAGCTCGACGTGGCCGGTCAGCGTGTTGAGCGCATAGACCCCCCACACCCGCCGCGGATCGACGCTTCCTTCGGCGTGGCGGCCGGTGGCGAGATCGATCGCCACCCGGTCCGGGACCAGGGCGATGTTGGGATGCGCCTCCGCCGCCTGCTCGAGCGCCCTCTGGACGGCGCGGCCGGTGGCGTCGGCGACGTGGACGATGCGGCGGTGGCTGTGGCCGCCCTCGCGGGTCAGGTGCCAGCCTTCCTCGCCCCCGGCCCGGTCGAACGGGACGCCAAGCCCCGCCAGCCGCTCGATCGCCGCCGGAGCGTTGCCGACGACGAACTCCACCGTCTCGCGCCGGTTGAGCCCGGCGCCGGCGACGATCGTGTCCTCGACATGGCTCTCGAACGTGTCGCCCGGCTCCAGCACCGCGGCGATCCCGCCCTGCGCCCAGGCGGTCGAGCCGGCCGAGATTTCGCCCTTGGCGAGGACGGCAACCTTCAGCGCAGGGTCGAGCGCCAGCGCGGCGGAGAGCCCGGCCGCCCCCGAGCCGAGGATGACGACGTCGAAGGGGTGGGGGTTGGATTTCATGTGTGGAAGACCGTTCGGGCTGAGCCCGTCGAAGCCCTTTTCTTCTCCTCCGATGGAAGGAAGAGAAGCCCTTCGACAGGCTCAGGGCGAACGGTGGGCTTCACGTGCACTGAAACCCTTCCTCACCCCGCCGCGTCCGACGCGCGGGTGAGGTTGAGGAAGACGTCCTCGAGGTCCGCCTCGCGAGTCGAGACGTCGACGATGCCGAGGCCCTCGCGCTGCAGCGCCGCCAGCACCTCGCCGGCATTCACCTTGTCCTTGCGGTAGGTGATGGCGAGGGTGCGCTCGCCCTTCAATTCGATCTTCTCGAAGCAGATCGCGTCGGGCGCCCTGGCGATGTCGCGGTCGACCGTCACCTCGACCGCTTTCTCCTGCGCCATTCCGACCAGGGTCCGGGTCGTCTCGTTGGCGATCAGCCGGCCGTGGTTGATGATCGCGATCCGGTCGCACAGATTCTCCGCTTCCTCGAGATAATGGGTGGTGAGGACGATGGTCACTCCGCGCTCGTTGAGCTGGCGCACATAGGCCCAGAGCTGCTGGCGAAGCTCGATGTCGACCCCGGCGGTCGGCTCGTCGAGGACGAGGATGGGCGGCGAATGGACCATCGCCTTGGCGACCAGCAGCCGCCGCTTCATTCCGCCCGAGAGGGTGCGCGAATAAGCGTTGGCCTTGTCCTCGAGGTGCATGACGCGGAGCAATTCGGCGGTCTGCCTTTTGTCCTTGGGAACTCCGTAGAGGCCGGCCTGGATCTCGAGCGTCTCGGACGGCGTGAAGAAGGGATCGAACACGATCTCCTGAGGCACGATGCCGATCGAGACCTTGGCGTTGCGCGGATGCTCGTCGATGTCGAAGCCCCAGATCCGCGCCGTCCCGCCCGATTTGTTGACCAAGCCGGCGAGGATGTTGATCATCGTCGACTTGCCGGCGCCGTTGGGACCGAGGAGGCCGAAGATCTGGCCGCGCGGGACGTCGAGGCTGACATGGTCGAGCGCGCGCTTGCCGCCGGCATAGGTCTTCTGGAGGTCGGCGATGGCGATGGCGGGCTCGGTCATGGCGCGGCGTTTAGCCGCTCCCCGGGGGGAAGCATAGGAGCGGCTTCCTTCCGGCGCGGAATCGGCTAGAGGGTCGGGGCATGTGCGGCATTGCCGGTTTTCTCTCCACGCGCGCGGTCGACGAGGACCGGGTGCGGCGCATGATCGACCCGATCCGCCACCGCGGGCCGGACGATGAGGGCGTGTGGATCGACGCCGAGGCGGGCGTCGGCCTCGGTCACCGCCGCCTGTCGATCATCGACCTGTCGCCGCTCGGCCACCAGCCGATGGAATCGGCCGACGGGCGCTGGGTGATCAGCTACAATGGCGAGATCTACAACCACGCCGAGCTTCGGGCGGAGCTTGAGGGCGTCGAGTGGCGGGGCCATTCGGACACCGAGACCCTGGTCGAAGGCATCGCCGCGTGGGGGCTGGAGCGGACGCTGGAGCGAAGCGTCGGCATGTTCGCCTTCGCGCTGTGGGACCGGCGGGAGCGGCGCCTCCATCTCGTCCGCGACCGGTTCGGCGAGAAGCCGCTCTACTACGGCTGGGCCGGCGGCGATTTCCTGTTCGGCTCGGAGCTGAAGGCGCTGCGCGCCCATCCCGGCTTCGACAATGCGATCAGCCGCAAGGCGCTTCGGCTCTACGCGGCGCGGACCTACATCCCGGCGCCGCTCTCCATCTACGAGCGAATCTACAAGCTGGAGCCCGGCTGCATCCTCAGCCTGGCGCCCGAGGCGGCGGCGACGCCGATGGCCGAGCCGCCGGCGGAGGGCGCCTCCGGCCCCGTCAGCCTGACGCGCTACTGGTCGTACCGCGCGGTGATGCGCAGCGGGTTCGCCGATCCGATCGAGGACGAAGAGGAAGCGCTCGACGGATTGGAGCGGGTGCTGGCGACGGCGATCAAGGGCCAGTCCTATGCGGACGTTCCGGTCGGCGCCTTCCTCTCCGGCGGGATCGATTCCTCGACCGTGGTCGCGCTCTATCAGAAATATTCGCCGACGCCGGTGCGCACCTTCTCGATCGGCTTCGAGGAAGCGGGGTTCAACGAGGCCGAATATGCCAAGGCGGTCGCCGCCCATTTCGGCACCGTCCACAACGAGCGCTATGTGACGGTCAACGAGACAAGGGACGTCATCCCGAAGCTCCCGGCCATGTACGACGAGCCGTTCGCGGATTCGTCGCAGATCCCGACCCATCTGGTCAGCGCCTTCGCCCGCGAGCAGGTGACGGTCGCTTTGTCGGGCGACGGCGGCGACGAATTGTTCGCCGGCTACAACCGCCATTTCGCCGCGCCGCGGCTGTGGCAGAAGCTCCAGCGCCTGCCGAGGCCGGTCCGCGCGATGATCGGCGGGCCGCTCAGCACGCTGCCGCCGGGCCTGTGGAACCGCGCCTCGCGGCTGGTCGCCGCCGGCCGCCACCCCTATTTCGGAACCAAGGTGCAGAAGGCGCTGCGCGTCGCCGGCGCCGCCCGCTCGTTCGACGACGTCTATACGAGCTTCCTCGACGAATGGGATTTCGAGGATTCGCCGGTGCTCGGCGCGGCCGGCGGCGATGGCCGCGGCTGGGACCTCGATTTCGCGCCCGGCGCCCCGGACACGCTGCGCATGATGTATTGCGACGCGGTCTCCTATCTGCCCGACGACATCCTCTGCAAGGTCGACCGCGCCTCGATGGCGGTGAGCCTCGAGAGCCGGGTCCCGTTCCTCGACCACCGGGTCGCCGAATATGCCGCCGCCATCCCGCTCGGAATGAAGGTCAGGGACGGCAAGGGGAAGCAGATCCTCCGCCGTCTGCTCTACCGCGAGGCGCCAGAGGCGCTGTTCGAGCGGCCCAAGGCGGGCTTCGCGGTGCCGGTCGGCGAATGGATCAAGGGGCCGCTGCGCGACTGGGCCGAGGACCTGCTTTCCGCCGATCGCCTGCGCCGCGAAGGCTGGTTCGACGCCGGGATGATCCGGCGCCGCTGGCAGCAGCATTTGTCCGGCCAGCGCGATTCGACGCCCGCTCTGTGGGCGGTGCTGATGTTCCAGGCCTGGCTGGACGAGGCGGGCGGCTGAACCCTACAGCATTGGGTGATGAGCTTGAATCACTCCCGCTCATCCTGAGTAGCCGTTGAGCTTGTCGAGACGGCGTATCGAAGGACCGTCCTTCGATACGGGCCTTCGCCAGGCTCAGTCCCTACTCAGGATGAGCGGGTAAAACCAACGCCAGCGCGCACTACCGCGCCCCGAAGCCGCTCACCACGGTGCGGATCGTGCCGGCGATGATCAGGAGGTCGAGCCAGGCCGAGAAATTCTTGATGTAGTAGAAATCGTACTGGAGCTTCCACAGCACGTCCTCGACGTCGGCGACATGGCCCTGCTTGACTTGCGCCCAGCCGGTGATCCCGGGGCGGACGATGTGGCGGTAGCGGTAGAAAGGCAGCTCGGCCTCGTACCATTGCGACAGAGGAACCGCCTCGGGGCGGGGCCCGATCCAGCTCATCTCGCCCTTGAGGATGTTGATTACCTGCGGCAGCTCGTCGATCCGGTAGCGCCTCAGGATCCGCCCGACCCGAGTGACTCGATGGTCGTCGTCGCGGGTCATGGCGGCGATCCGTTCGTCCCCCGCCTCATGCTCGCGCATCGTTCGAAGCTTGAACATTCGGAAGGTACGGCCGCGATAGCCCATCCGCTCCTGGGTGAAGAGGATCGGCCCGGGCGAATCGAGCCGGATGATCAGCACGACGACCAGCAGGAAGACGGCGAGGAACGGGAGAGCGAGCAAGGCGAGGCTGAAATCCCAACCCCGTTTCACCTTGGCGTAGACGATTCCGGGGAGCAGCGAGCCGAGATTGTTCTCGGAGAGATGCTCGATCGACACCCGGCCGGTGAGCGATTCCTCCATCTGCTTGACGTGCATGACGAGGGTTCCGGCCAACGCCCGGTCGGCGAGGAAGCGCTCCCATTGGTCGGGAATGTCGAAGCGCAGATCGGCGACGATCGCATCGTAGAAGTCGTCCTTCAGGGCGTCCTCGTCGAGCCGGGTCCAGTCCACCTCCGGAATGGCGAGGAGGGTGCCGATCTCGCCGGCCGGCACCACGCCGATGCGCAGCCGCTGCCCGCGCTGAAGCCTGAAGTAGACGATGTAATACCAGAAGACGCAGAGCAGGAAGCTGCCGAGGAAGTGGAGGCGGCTGTAATCGAGGCGGGCGAAGAAGAAGAGCGCGACGATTCCGCCATAGGCCGCGGCGAACGAGGGGAGGATGTGATAGGAGGCCCGGACGCCGGGATAATGGGAGACGCGGCGGAACGCGTAATAGCCGAGCACCAGGGCGGCGATGCTGCCGATCAGCGAATTCTGGAGCGCGGCGACGTCGCCGGCGCGCGCGTCGATCGGATAGCGGATCGCATAGGGGACGAGCACCGCCAGCAGCAGGCCGAGGCCGAGCTGGAAGCGCACCCGGTGCCAGAGCGTCCGGCGGGCGCTGGTGAACTTGGCGGAGGTGATCGACACGGGGGCTGCTGGCCTGGGCTTCGGCGGTGGGTGAGCTGTGCGATTAGAGGGAAAAGCGCTCCGAAGTCCACAACATGCACGGAAAGTCCATGCGCTTGCCGCGGCGCCCATGATTGCCGAGGCGCACCCGCTCCTCTAAGCGCCGCCGCATCACCGACGGGCGGAGGCCATGACCATCATCGTTACCGGCGCGGCCGGCTTCATCGGATTCCATGTCGCCGAGCGGCTGCTCGCCCGCGGCGAGACCGTGATCGGGCTCGACAACGTCAACTCCTATTACGATCCCCGGCTGAAGCGCGACCGGCTCGCCGAGCTCCACCGCCGCCACAACGGCTTCCGCTTCGTCGAGGTGGACTTCGCGGACAATGCCGCGCTGACCGAAGCCCTGGCGGGCGAGGCCTTCGAGTCGGCCGTCCATCTCGGCGCCCAGGCGGGCGTTCGCTATTCGATCGAGAACCCCCACGCCTACGTCCATTCCAACCTGGTCGGCCACCTCAACATGCTGGAGCTCGCCCGTCATCGCGGGCTGAGGCACTTCCTCTACGCCTCCTCCTCGTCGGTCTACGGCGGCAACGAGAGCCTGCCCTTCCGGGTCGAGGACCGGGTCGACCAGCCGCTCTCGCTCTACGCGGCCACCAAGAAGGCCGACGAGCTGATCAGCGAGACCTACGCCCATCTC
The DNA here is from genome assembly GCA_034668385.1 of Sphingomonadales bacterium. Lineage (GTDB taxonomy): Bacteria > Pseudomonadota > Alphaproteobacteria > Sphingomonadales > Sphingomonadaceae > Allosphingosinicella. Next base: position 15,724 of record JAXDPL010000246.1, read on the forward strand.
TACCGGCTGCCGCAGACGGGGCTTCGCTTCTTCACCGTCTACGGCCCCTGGGGTCGGCCGGACATGGCGATGTGGCTGTTCACCCGCGCCATCCTCGCCGGCGAGCCGATCGAGGTGTTCGGCGAGGGCAACATGCGCCGCGACTTCACCTATATCGACGACATCGTCACCGGAGTCGTCGCCTGCCTCGACAATCCGCCGCCCGACGACGGCGCCGAGAAAGCCGGCGGCAGCCGCTCGCCCCACCGGCTCTACAATATCGGCAACCACCGCTCCGAGGAGCTGACCCGGATGATCGACCTCCTAGAGGAAGCGTGCGGCCGAAAGGCGGAACGGCGGCTGCTGCCGATGCAGCCCGGCGACGTCCGCGATACCTATGCCGACATCACCGCCATCCAGCGCGACCTCGGCTTCGAGCCGAAGACCCGCATCGAGGAAGGGATTCCGCGCTTCGTGGAATGGTACCGCGCCTATCACGGCGTCTGAAACGAAATTGGTGACAGGCACGCATTCTAAATTGGGGACAGGCACCAATTTCCAGCTGAGGTCGCGGCTGCGTTTCCCGAGTGGTGGGAATTGTCGGCGGAAAAATGCGTGCCTGTCCCTAATTTCCGACAGGCCCACCGGGATTCCGACTCCGGAAAAATTGGTGCCTGTCCCCAATTTTCCGCCTTCGGCGGAACCCCCCTAGCCCCTCCCTTCCAGGAGGGGGAATTAGAGCGACCAGCGCTCCACGCCGGGGAGCTTGCGGCCGCGATAGAGGTTCTTGAGGTCGGCGAAGAGGCCGCCTTCGGCGACGAGGCCGGCGAGCCGCTCGTCGCTCAGGCCGCGATAGGCCTCGTGCGGGACGGCGGCGACGACGAGGTCGTAGCGGCGATCGAGCCCGTCCGCGGCGAGCGCGATGCCATATTCGCGGCGCGCTTCGGCGGCGTCGGCCAGCGGGTCGTGGATCGTCACGGCGTGGCCGTGCGATTCGAGGCGGCGGACGAGGTCGATCACCTTGCTGTTGCGGAGATCCGGAACGTTCTCCTTGAAGGTGAGGCCCATGACCAGGGCGGTCCCGGAGCGGCCCCGCCGCGCGTGCAGACGGTCGGCGATCCAGCCGCCCATCGACTCGTTGATCGACCGGCCGGCGAGGATGACGTGCGGATCGAGGCCGACCTCCTGCGCCCGGTGGCTGAGGTAATAGGGATCGACTCCGATGCAGTGGCCGCCGACCAGCCCTGGCTGGAACTTCAGGAAGTTCCATTTCGTCCCCGCGGCCTCGAGCACGTCCCAGATCGAGATGTCGAGCGCGGCGAAGATCCGGGTGATCTCGTTCATGAAGGCGATGTTGATGTCGCGCTGCGCGTTCTCGATCACCTTGGCCGCCTCGGCCGCCTTGATAGAGGCGGCCCGGAAGGTCCCGGCCTCGGTCACCGCGCCGTAGACCGCCGCGAGCCTTTCGGTAACCGCTTCGTTCTCGCCGGCGACGACCTTGACGATCCGGTCGATCGTATGTTCGCGGTCGCCGGGATTGATCCGTTCGGGCGAGTAGCCGAGGAAGAAGTCGCGGCCGCGCTCGAGGCCCGAAACCTGCTCGATCAGCGGCCCGCATATCTCCTCGGTGACTCCGGGATAGACGGTGCTTTCGTAGACGATCACCGGCCGCCGCCCCGGATCGATCAGGGCCGCGACGGAGCGGGTCGCGGCCTTGAGCGGCTCGAGGTCCGGCCGGTTGGCGGAATCGACCGGGGTCGGCACGGTCACGATGTAAAGGTCGGCGCCCCGGCAATCCTCGGCG
>JAXDPL010000247.1:0-14540 GCA_034668385.1 Sphingomonadales bacterium
CCGACCTCTACGGCAACGTCAAGCGCGCCTCGGCCTTCGCCGTCGACTATCAGTATAACCGGCTCGGCAAGGCGATCGACCGCGAGGAGTGGGCGATGACCCCGCAGACGGTCAACGCCTACAACAATTCGCTGCAGAACGAGATCGTCTTCCCCGCCGCCATGCTGCAGGGGCCGATGTTCGATCCCAAGGCGGACGCTTCGGTCAATTACGGCGCGATCGGCGCGGTGATCGGCCACGAGATCAGCCACGGCTTCGACGACCAGGGCCGCCAGTTCGACGAGGCCGGAACGCTTCGCGACTGGTGGAAGCCCTCGGACGCCGACCGCTTCAAGGCGGCCGCCTCGGCGCTCGCCGACCAGTACAGCAGCTACGAGGGCGCGCCGGGCATGAAGGTCAACGGCCGGCTGACGCTCGGCGAGAATATCGGCGACCAGGGCGGAGTACGGCTCGCGCTCGACGCCTATCACGTCTCGCTCCGGGGTCGGGCGGCGCCGGTGGTCGGCGGCTTCACCGGCGACCAGCGTTTCTTCCTCTCCTGGGCGCAGGCCTGGCGCGACAAGCTGCGGCCGGACCTCGAAAAGATGATCCTCGTCTCCGACGTCCACTCGCCGGCCCGCTGGCGCGTCGACGGCACGCTTCGCAACATCGACGAATGGTATGGCGCGTTCGGCGTCAAGCCGGGCGACAAGCTGTACCTTGCCCCGGAGAAGCGAGTCCACGTGTGGTGAGCTCTACTCCCCTCTCCCGTTGCGGGAGAGGGGCCGGGGGTGAGGGGTTCGGGCCTCTCCGGATGAGCCGCACCCCCTCACCCCTACCCCTCTCCCCCAAGGGTGAGGGGCAAGCCGCCGCGACTCCGCCATGGCATCCCCCCGCCTTGCCCGACGCCGCGCCCGAGCTCGCCTACATCGCCTACGAGACCTTTCTCGCCGACGTGGAGGGCGTGGCTCAAAAGCTGATCGAGGGCGGCTGGCGGCCGGACTTTCTGGTCGGAATCGGCCGCGGCGGGCTGGTGCCGGCGGCGTTCCTGTCGCACCGGCTCGACATCGCCATGCTGTCGGTCGACATCTCGTCGGGCGAGCCGGGCTTCGCCGGCGACCTGCTCGCCAAGCTCGCCGCCAAGATAAAAGCCGGCCAGCGCCTGCTGATCGTCGACGACATCAACGACAGCGGCACCACCATCGCCAATCTGCGCGCCGCGCTCGAGGCGGAGGGCGCCGATAAGGAGCATCTCCGGGTCGCCGTCCTCATCGACAACGAGACCTCCAGGGCCAAGGCCGAATATTGGTCCCGCCGCATCGACCGCCGCGCCGACAAGCGCTGGTTCGTCTTCCCCTGGGAAGCCGTCGCCCCCCGCGCCACCCTGATCGAGGAAGCCCAGGAGGTGCCCGAAAGGCTGGCCTAATTTTCCCCTCTCCTGGGGGAGAGGGGTAGGGGTGAGGGGCTGAGGCTTATCCGGATAGACCCGAACCCCTCACCCCCGGCCCCTCTCCCCTGGGGAGAGGGGAGGTCACGCTAGACTCGTTCCTCTTGCCGCGACATGCTTCCGCCGATGCTTATCGCGCCCCTGCTCCTCGCCCTCGCCGCGCCGACCGCGCCTTTGCTGACGCCGGCCGAGACTCGCGCGATCGCCGATCAGGTTTCGGGCAGCGCGGCGAAGCGGACGGTGCAGGCGCTGTCGCTGCACCATCGCATGCGCGGGTCGGAAGGGTATCGCGCCGCGGCGGAGCTGATCCGCGACCGGTTGCGGGATTACGGGCTTGAGGAGGTGGACGTCGTCTCCCTGCCCGCCGACGGCAAGATCTTCTACGGCACGCAGCGCTCGCGGCCGGCGTGGAACGCGTCGTTTGCCGAGCTCTGGGAGGAAAGGCAGGAGGGCGGGCGCTGGGCCGATGCGGAGCGGATCGCGTCGTGGGCCGACCAGCCGATCAGCCTCGCCCAGGACAGCGCCAGCGGCGCGGCCGAGGGGGAGCTGGTCGATGTCGGCGCCGGGACGTCCGCCGCCGATTATGCCGGCAGGGACGTCAAAGGGAAGATCGTCCTTACCTCGTCGCAGCCGGGCGCGGTCGCGCACGAGGCGGTGACGGTGCGCGGCGCGGCGGGGATCGTCTCCTGGGCGCAGAACCAGAAGAGCGGCTGGTGGGGCGACGACCAGGGCCTGGTGCGCTGGGGCCATCTCGACACCTGGGACGATCCGAGCTGGGCGTTCATGGTCTCGCCGTTCCGCGCCCATGCCTGGCAGGCGCGGCTGGCGAAGGGCGAGGCGATCCGGCTGCGCGCCAGGGTCGAGGCCGGGAGGAGCCCGGGTGCCTACCTGATCCCCACCGCGGTGATCGCCGGGACGGACCGGGCGCACGAGATCGTCCTCTCCTGCCACCTCGACCATCCCTCGCCCGGCGCGAACGACAATGCCAGCGGATGCGCGGGCATATTGGAGGTGGCGCGCAGCCTCCGTCGCCTGATTGCCGAGGGCACGCTGCCTCGGCCGAAGCGGACGATTCGCTTCATCTGGCCGTGCGAGGTCGAGTGCACGATCTCGCTGCTCAACGCGAAGCCGGAGTTCGCGCGCCGCACGCTGGCGACCATCCATCTCGACATGATCGGCGGCAACACCGACATCACCCACGGCAGTCTCAAGGTCGAGGGCTCGCCGCCGAGCCTTCCGAGCTTCGTTTCGGACGTGGGATTCGCGATCGGCCGGTGGGTCGACGAGCAGTCGCGCCTCTACGCCGACCACGGCGCCGCCGATTTCCCGCTGACCGAGCCCGACGGGACGAAGAACGCCCTCCACGCGAGAATCGGCGGCTTCAGCGAGGGTTCCGATCACCAGGTGTGGGCGGAGGGGAGCTGGCGGGTGCCGGTGATCTACGTCGCCGACTGGCCCGACATCTACATCCACACCCAGAAGGACCTTCCGGCCAACCTCGATTCGACCAAGATGCGCCGCGCGATCTTCATCGCCGCCGCCTCGGCCTGGGCGCTGGCGAACCTGGAGCAGAAGCAAGCGTTTTCGCTCCAAGACCTTATCGTCGGAGAGGAAGCCCGGGAGCGCTCGCTCATTTACCAGAACGGTCCGCAGCCCGGAGAGGTGGCCATCCAAGCCGACGCGGCGATCGCGGGGACCGGTCTGACGAAGTTCCGGGAGATGAGGCGGTTCGGCATCGTGCCGCCGGTCGACATGGTCGAAAGCCCGTCGCGCCCGGGAAAGCTTTCGGCCCAGCCTGCGGGCGCCGTCTACCGCCGCAAGCCGGAGCCGAAGGGGCCGATGGACGGGTTCGGCTATTCGTGGCTCGACGATCATCTGAAGCAGGCGGGGCTCAAGAAGCCGGCGTTGCTGGCGCGCGAGGCGAGCGAGGACGGGCCGAGCTTCGGCTACGAGACCCTGAACCTGGTCGACGGAAAGCGCTCCGTCCAGGAGATCCGGGACGCGCTCGCGGCGACCGTGGCGCCGGCGCCGGTCGAGGAGGTGGCGGACTATCTGGCGACCCTCGAAAAGCTCGGCCTGCTCGAGCGGGTGAGGCCGTGATGGACGACCTCGTCTCGAGCGAATGGCTGGCGGGCCAGCTCGGCGCCGACGATTTCCGAATCCTCGACGCGACCTGGTTCCTGCCCGGCGACAAGCGCGACGCGCGGGCGGAGTTCGAAGCTGAGCATATCCCCGGCGCGGTATTCGTCGACCTCGACGACGTCTCCGACCCCGACAGCCCGTTCCCGCACATGCTCCCCTCGGAAGCCCGCCTCGCCAGCCGGATGCAGTCGCTGGGCGTCAGGGACGGGGCGCGGATCGTGGTCTACGACAACTCGCCGCTCCACACGTCCGCGCGCATATGGTGGATACTGAAGCGTTTCGGCGCCCATTACGCCGCCATCCTCGACGGCGGGCTCGCCAAGTGGAAGGCGGAAGGGCGGGCGCTCGAGCGAGGCAAGCCGGCGGTGCGGCACGGCCATTTCACGCCCTCACTGGACCCGCGCGGAGTCGCGGCGAAGTCGGACCTGCTAGCGCTGGTCGGCGCCGGCAGCCACGAGATCGTCGACGCGCGCAGCGGGCCGCGCTTCGCGGGCGCCGAGCCGGAGCCGCGGCCCGGCCTCGCCTCCGGGCACATTCCGGGCTCGAAGAACCTGCCGCAGGGGCGCCTGTTCAACGAAGACAACAGCTGGAAGCGCGGCGACGAGCTGCGTGCCGCGTTCGAGGAAGCGGGGATCGACCTTGCCAGGCCGATGGTGACCACCTGCGGATCGGGCGTCACGGCCGCGGTCGTGCTGTTCGGGGCGCACCTGCTCGGCAAGGACGACGTCGCCCTCTACGATGGCAGCTGGTCCGAATGGGGCGCCGATCCGGCGACGCCCAAGGAGACGGAGCCGGCGTGAAGGACAAGAAGCCCGACACCAAGCTCACCCACGGCGGCCGCCGGCCGGAATGGCGCGGCCGGCTGGTCAATCCGCCGGTCCACCGGGGTTCGACCATATTGTTCGACAGCGTCGAGGAGATGCGCGCCGCGGCACCCGAGTTCGGCAAGGCCTATTACGGCCTTCACGGCACGCCCACCCAATGGGCGCTGGCCGAGGGGCTGACCGAGCTCGAGCCGGGCGCGGCGGGAACCTTCCTCTATTCGTCGGGCTTGGCTGCGGTGACCGCGGCGCTGCTGACCGTGCTCTCCGGCGGCGACGAATTGCTCGTCACCGACAGCGTCTACGGCCCCACCCGCCGCTTCTGCGACGGCTTCCTGCGCCGCTACGGAGTCTCGACGCGCTATTACGATCCGCTGATCGGCGCCGGCGTCGCCGGCCTGATCGGCGACAAGACGAAAGCGATCCTCCTGGAAAGTCCGGGGTCCGTCACCCTGGAGGTACAGGACGTCCCCGCCATCTGCGCGGCGGCGCGCGCGCGGGGGGTGGCGACGCTGATCGACAATACCTGGGCGACGCCGCTCTTCTTTCCGGCGCTCGCCCATGGCTGCGACATGTCGATCCTCGCGGCGACCAAATATGTCGGCGGCCATGCCGACCTGCTGCTCGGCTCGGTGACGGCCAATGCCGACTGGTATGCGAAGCTCGAGCGGACGAGCTGGGACCTCGGCCACGCGGTCGGCCCCGACGACGCCTGGCTCGGCGCTCGGGGCCTGAGGACGATGGGCGTGCGCCTCAGGCAGCACGAGGCGAATGCGCTCAAGGTGGCGGAGTGGCTGAAGGCCCAGCCGCAGGTCGCGCGGGTGCTCTACCCCGCGCTGCCCGACTGCCCCGGCCACGAGCTTTGGAAGCGCGATTTCAGCGGCGCTTCGGGCCTTTTCTCCATCGTCCTGAACGGCGGCGGCGATTCCGACCGGGTCGCCTTCATGGAGCGGCTGTCCCTGTTCGGCTTCGGCTACAGCTGGGGCGGCTATGAGAGCCTCGCCGTGCCCTACGATCCGGAGCGGATGCGCACCGCCACGCGCTGGGAGGCCGAGGGGCCGCTGGTCCGTCTCCACATCGGCCTCGAGGATGCCGACGACCTGATCGAGGACCTCGCCGCCGCGCTCGCGGGTTATCCCGCGGCATGAGGAGCATCTTCGATACGCTCGGGGTCACCTGGCCCACTTATGCCGACTGGGCCTCGGCCGCGGTCGCCGCGATCATCGTCGCCCTGGTCTGGGTCGGCGCCCATGTCGCCGGGCGGCTGCTCGGCGCCCGCCTCGCCGCTTTCTGGTCGAAGCGGGCGGGGACCCGGGGCGAGGAGCTGGCGCCGCGGCTCTGCGCCCTCACCCGCTGGTTCCTGTCGCTGGTCGCGCTCGGCATCACGCTCAACGCCGACGCCTGGCGGCCGCTGGCCCTGATCGTGCTCGGCGGCGCGGTCGGCCTGTCGGCGGCCTTGCTGGTCTGGGGGATCGTTCGCGGCCTGCAGATGCCCGCGTGGATCGCCGCCTTGCTCTCCGCAGTCGCCTTCGTCGGCCTGCTCGCCCGCGCCACCGGCGGCCTCGGCCCGATCGAGGACGTTTTAAACCGGGTCGGCTTCACCGCCGGCAAGACCCGGATCTCGCTTCTCACCCTCCTCCAGGTCGCGGTCACCCTCGTCGCCCTCTATGCGATCGTGAAGCTGCTCAACCGGGTCGTCGCCCATTCGATCAAGCGCGCCCGCTCGCTCGATGCGACCCAGCAATTGCTCGCCCAGAAGCTCGCCGGGATCGCCATCGTCGTCGTCGCCTTCTTCGTCGGAATCGACCTGCTCGGGATCGACCTGACCGCGCTCACCGTCTTCTCCGGCGCGTTCGGCCTCGCCGTCGGCTTCGGGCTGCAGAAGACGTTCGGCAATCTGATCGCCGGGATCATCCTGCTGATGGACCGCTCGATCAAGCCGGGCGACGTGATCGTCGTCGGCGACAGCTTCGGCCACGTTACCAAGATCGGAGTGCGCGCCGTCTCGATCGTCACCCGCGACGGTAAGGAGCATCTCATCCCCAACGAGAATCTGATGACCCAGGAGGTCGAGAACTGGTCCTATTCGAGCCGCGACGTGCGGGTGCACATCCCGGTCGGGATCGCCTACGATTGCGATCTGCCGCTGGCCCAGAAGCTGATGGTTCAGGCGGCCAAGGAGGCGAAGAGGGTCAAGGATTCGCCGCCGCCCGCTGTCTGGCTGCGGGCGTTCGGCGAGAGCGGTGTCGATCATGAGATACTGGTCTGGATCAGCGACCCCGAGGCCGGCATCGGCAGCGTCCGCTCCGAGGTGCTGAACCGGGTCTGGACCCTGTTCAAGGAGAACAACGTCGTCCTCCCCAACCCCCAGCGCGACATCCACATCAAGGACTGGCCATCGGTTCCTCCCCGGAACGGGGAGGGGGACCAGCCGTAATGAGCAGGTCCCCCGGACATGGCTGGGCAGTGCGGGGCACTGCCCACCTGCTCATGGTGGAGGGGGGCGAGCGAAGCGAGCATGGAGACGCGGGCCCCCTCCACCCTGCTTCGCATGTGTTGCAGCGAGATCGTGTCCCCCGGACACGATCTTGGACTGCCGGGGGCAGTCCAAAGCTGCAACACCCTCCCCGTTCCGGGGAGGAGCTAGACGGACCTGGACAGCTCGCGCATCGCTGCGCGCAACGCCTCGGCCAAGGCCGCGGCGGCGGGCGCGGATGGACGGCCTTGCTCCTGGAGCCTGAGCAGAATCTCCACGCCGGCGGCAGCCCAGCGGGCGGTGGCGGCGGCGCGCTCGTCGAAGCGGCGCTGGGCGACGGAGGGCGCGGCGGCATAAGCGGCGCTGACCCGCGCCGCTTCCTCGAGCGCCGCGTCGCCGCGCGCCTGGCTCCGGGCGCCGCCGATCTCCTCGATCAGCGCCAGCACCTCGCGCAATTGCGCGACCTGGCCGCCGGCGTCGGCGAGCCCGGGAGCGTAGAGCGGGACGTCGTGCTGGGTCATGGCGCGCCGTGTAGCGCGGCGAGGCTAAGGAACGGCTAATGCCGCGGTTGCGGGCGGCGGGGCGGTGGGGCAGTGGGAGGGCGATGAAAGCCCCGATCGCGCTCCTCGCCTTGCTCGCCGCGCCGGCGCTCGCCGAGCCGCCGGATGAAGCCGCGCCCGCCGCTGCGGGGGCCAAGGCGAGCGTGAGCGGCGGAGTCGTCCTGCTCTCCGACTACCGCTTCCGGGGCATCTCGCGCTCGGACGGCGATCCGGCGGTCCAGGGCCAGATCACCGTCTCCCTGCCGAACGGCCTCTACGCCGGCGGCCGGGGTGCGTCTCTGAAGGGCGTCCGCGCCCTCGGCGACGCCGAACTCGATCTCTATGCCGGCTACGGCGCGACGGTCGGCTCGGGCACGACCCTGGACGCCGGCCTGACTTACTACGCCTTCCCCGGCGGCGCCGGCGGCAGCGATTATGCCGAACCCTATGTGTCGCTGTCGCATAGCTTGGGGCCGGTCGAGGCGACGCTCGGCGCCAAATATGCCTGGAGCCAGGCGGCGATCGGGGGCGAGGACCAGCTTTACCTGTTCGGCCAGATCGAAGGCGGCATCCCGCTGACCCCGGTGACCCTCACCGCCGAGGCCGGGCGGCAGGCTTCGGGCCGCTTCGGCCGTTACTGGAACTGGTCGCTCGGCGGCCGCTACGCGAAGGGGCCGCTCGAGGCGGGGCTGCGCTACGTCGACACCGACCTGCGCGCCCTCCCCGGCCGCCGCTCGGGCGCCGGAGTGGTCGCGTCGCTGGGAGTGCGGTTCTAACTCCTCCCCGGAACGGGGAGGGGGACCGCACGAAGTGCGGTGGAGGGGTGCGAGCGCAGCGAGCATGGAGGCGCGGGCCCCCTCCACCATGCTTCGCATGGTCCCCCTCCCCGTTCCGGGGAGGAGCTTTGGCTTATTGCGGCGTGGTCGCGGTCGCGTCGCGGCCGGCGCCGGTGGGGGCGGCGAGGATGGTCTGGGTGGTGGCGCCCTTGTCGACGACGTTGGTCGAAGGATCGCCGACCACCGAGCGGGCGCCCAATGCGGCGCGGTCGGCGCCGGTCGATTCGAGCAGGCTGGTCTCGCTCCGGCTGCGCGGGGCGGGCCCGCCGAACAGGGCCTCGAGCGCCTGGGTGCGGGCGTCCGCGGCCTGCGGCTGCGGCTCGCCGGCGCGCGGCGGCGCCAGGCTGTAGTCGGGCGGGATGACGAGCGGCTGGTTGCGCGCCACCGCGAATTCGTCCGGCCGGTCGCGGTTCGCGACCGCATTCCTGGCGCAGCCGCCGAGCAGGAGGGCGGCGGCCGCGGTCGCGGCAAGGCCGATGGTCGAAATACGCATAGTCACTTATCCTCCTCGGGGGCTTTCCGTTCGCGAGTCAGCAGCGCCCGGACGAGCAATAGCAGGACGCCGATGGTAATGGCAGCGTCGCCGACATTGAAGATCAAAAAGGGGTGGATGTTGCCGAAATGCAGATCGGCGAAGTCGGTGACGTAGCCGAGCCGCACCCGATCGAGGATGTTGCCGACCGCGCCGCCGAGCACGAAGGCCAGGGCGATCGTGTCGTCGCGCCTCTTCTCGCGCCACATCCAGGCCAGCACAAAGACCGAGATCGCCGCCGTCATCGCCACCAGCAGCCAGCGCTCCAGCTCGGTGCCGGCCTTGAGGAAACCCATCGAGACGCCCTCATTCTCCTCCCAGCGCAGCTGGAAGAAGGAGGTGATCTCCATCGAATCGCGCTGCTTGAGCTGAAGCACGTAGGTGACGATCCATTTGACGCCCTGGTCGACGACGAGGATCGCGGCGGCCAGCGCGAATCCGACGATCCGATTGCGGCGCAGGCGCTCGGCCGCCGGGGAGGGGGGCGGCGGCGCCTCCTCGGGCTCGACGATCGTTTCAGTCATTCACCACCCCCTCACAGCGGGCGCAGAGGGCGCCCTCTTGCCTAACCTCCGGCAGCAGCCGCCAGCAGCGGCCGCATTTCGCATGGTCTGCCTTGCTGACCTCGATGCCGTCGCCGGCGCCGGGCTCGACCTCCGATACGATGTAGATTTCGGCGAGGTCCGCAAGCGGCGTGTCGGCGAAATCGAGCTCGGCGGCTGGGAACAGCACCTTCGCCTCGAGGCTCGAGCCGATCGCCTTCTCGCGCCGCAGGGGCTCGATCGCCTCCGTGACCCGCTCGCGCGAATGGCGGATCAGCGCCCATTTCGACGCCAACACCTCGTCGCGCCAGCCCGCGTCGATCTCCGGCCATTCGAGCAGGTGGACGGAGCCTCCGTCGGGATAGCGGGTCGTCCACACCTCTTCGGTCGTGAAGCAGAGGATCGGGGCCAGCCAGCGCACCAGAGCCTGGAAGACGGTGTCGAGGACGGTCCGGTAGGCCCGCCGCTTCGGCGACGACGGCGCGTCGCAATAGAGGCTGTCCTTGCGGATATCGAAGAAGAAGGCGGAGAGATCGTCCTGGGCGAAGGTGGCGATGAGCCGGCTGTAGCGGTTGAAGTCGAAGCCCTCCGCCGCGGCCTTGATCTCGGCGTCGAGCTCGGCGAGGCGGTGCAGGACGTAGCGCTCCAGCTCCGGCATCCCGGCCGTCGGCACCCGCTCCGTTTCGGTGAAGCCGTCGAGCGCGCCCAAGAGGTAGCGGAAGGTGTTGCGGATCTTGCGATAGGCGTCGGTGGTGGTGGCGAGCACCTCCTTGCCGATCCGGACGTCCTCGAAATAGTCGGTCGAGGCGGCCCACAGGCGCAGGATGTCGGCGCCGCTCTCCTTGATCACGGCGAGCGGATCGACCGTGTTGCCGATCGACTTCGACATCTTGCGCCCGTCCCGGTCGAGCGCGAAGCCGTGGGTCAGGACGGCCTCGAACGGCGCTCGGCCGCGCGTGCCGCAGCTCTCCAGCAGCGACGACTGGAACCAGCCGCGATGCTGGTCGGAGCCCTCGACATAGAGGTCGGCGCGGGTGTGCTGCCCATATCGGGCCTCGATCACGTAGGCGTGGGTCGAGCCCGAATCGAACCAGACGTCGAGGATGTCGGTGACCGGCTCGTAATCCTCCAGCCGGTAGCCGGTGCCCAGCAGGGCCTGGTGGTCGGCGCCGAACCAGGCATCCGCCCCGCCTTCGTGGAAGGCGCGGATGATGCGGGCGTTGACCGCCGCGTCCTTGAGATACTCGCCGGTCTTGCGGTCGACGTAGAGCGCGATCGGGACGCCCCAGGCGCGCTGGCGGCTGATCACCCAGTCCGGCCGCCCCTCGACCATCGCATAGATGCGGTTGCGGGACTTTTCCGGCACCCAGCGGCCGTTGCGGATGGCGCGAAGGGCGCTGCTCCGAAGCGTGTCGCCCTCGGGGTTGGTCGGATAATCCGAATCCCCGCCCAGCCGGCCGTCCCAGGGCAGCCAGGGCAGGTCCTTGTCCATCGGGATGAACCATTGGGGGGTGCAGCGGAAGATGATCTTGGCCTTGGAGCGCCAGCTGTGCGGGTAGGAGTGCCTGAAGTCCGCCGAGGCGGCGAGCAGCCCGCCCGCGTCGCGCAGGTCCGAGCAGATTGGTCCGTCGGGCGCGTTGAACTTGCTGTTGATCACGCTGCCCTGGCCGCCGAGCCACAGCCAGTCCGGCCGGTAGAAGCCGCCGTCGTCGACCGCGAAGACGGGGTCGATGCCGTGCGCCTTGCACAGCAGGAAATCGTCCTCGCCATGGTCCGGTGACATATGGACGAGCCCCGTGCCAGCGTCGGTGGTGACGAAGTCCCCCGGCAGGAACGGCCGCGGCCTGGCGAAGAACCCGCCGAGCTTGTGCATCGGATGGCGGGCGATGGTTCCGGCGAGTTGACTGCCCGAAAATCTAGGCCAGCGGCCGCCTTCGCGCCAATGCTGCTTGCATTGCTCGAGCGTGAGTGGCGGTCCGTCCTGCTCGGGATCTTCGGGGAAGCCGCCCAAGCCCGCCCACAACCTTTCGAGGAAGCTCGGTACCAGGTCGGTGGCGACGAGATAGTTGCGGTCCACGAACGTGAACAGCGTGTAGTCGATCTCCTCACCATAGGCGATCGCCTGGTTGACCGGGATGGTCCAGGGCGTCGTCGTCCAGACCACCGCGTGGGCGCCGACCAGCTCGGGGATCGGGCTTTCGACGATCTCGAAGGCGACGTCGATCTGGGTGGAGGTGATCTCCTCATATTCGACCTCGGCTTCGGCGAGCGCGGTCTTTTCGACGGGGGACCACATGACCGGCTTGGCGCCGCGGTAGAGCTGGTCGGTTTCGGCGAACTTCAGCAGCTCCTCGACGATCTTGGCCTCGGCCTCGAACTTCATGGTGAGATAGGGGTCGTCCCACTCGCCCATCACGCCGAGGCGCTGGAACTGCTCCGACTGGATGGCGACCCATTTCTCGGCATAAGCGCGGCATTCGGCTCGGAACTCGCGCGGCGGCACGGCGTCCTTGTCGAGCTTCTTCTTCCTGTACTGCTCCTCGATCTTCCATTCGATGGGAAGGCCGTGGCAGTCCCAGCCGGGCACGTAGGGCGCGTCCTTGCCGAGCAGCGACTGCGAGCGCACGACGATGTCCTTCAAAATCTTGTTCATCGCGTGGCCCATGTGGATGTCGCCGTTGGCGTAGGGCGGGCCGTCGTGGAGGATGAAGCGGGTCCGGCCTTCGCGGGCCCTCCGCAGGCGCCTGTAGAGGTCCATCTCCGCCCAGCGGGCGAGGATCGCCGGCTCCTTGGCGGCGAGCCCGGCTTTCATGGGGAAATCGGTCTTCGGAAGGAAGACCGTGTCGCGGTAATCAGGTCTGTCGGACATTGCGGCGCGGCTTAGCCGCAGGCCGCGCGGGCGTCCAGCGGGGGGCGGGGGTTCGTCATTGCGAGGAGCGAAGCGACGCGGCAATCCCGCGCAGCGCCCTCAGCTCGATTGCTTCGCTTCGCTCGCAATGACGATCCTACCGCTCCAGCGCGGGGCCCATGGTGTAGAAATCGTCGACCCAGAGCCAGCCGTGGAAGTCGGCGGGGACCTGGTCGTATTGCTCGGGCCGGTCGAGGGCGGTCACCTCGCCATTCTTGTAGGAGCCCCAGATCACCACCCTGGTGTTGGCCTTCGCCATGCGGTCGAGGAAGCGGTAGGGCCAGCCCCACAGCGCCCAGCGGTAGTTCAAGGGTACGATCACGGCGGTGTCGCGGCAGCTCGCCGGGGTGAAGCCGGTCCAGCCGATCTCGACATAGGCCTTGAGGCAGGCTTTGGCGCCCGTGCCGTCGTTGAACCAGGCGCCGGGCACGAGCCGGCGCATCCGGACGCCGATCGCCGGATCGCCCTGGAAGCCGTATTTGTCGTCGATCGCGGTTCCGGCGCGGCGGAAGGCGGCGACGAGGGCGTCGGCGTCGCCCGGGTCCTTGCTCTTGAAGACGAACACGATCCGCGCCCTGGGCAGCTCGCGAAGCAGCTCCTCGACGCTCGGCATGGCGCCGACGCCCTTGCCTCGGAACGGGAAGGTCTTGCCGCCGTCGGCGGTGTAGCCGTAGCCGACGTCGAGCGCCTTCAGCTCGGCGAGGCTGTGTTCGCGCACGACGCCGTGGCCGTTGGTGCGGCAGTCGAGGGTCCAGTCGTGGAAGACGACCATGTCGCCATCCTTGGTCGGCTGGACCTGGAGGGCGACCGCGTCGGCCCCGGTCTTCAGCGCCCGGTAGAGCGAGGGGAGGGTGTTCTCGATATAGGGGTTGTCGCCGGGCGGACGGATTCGCGTCGCGGTACAGTCGTCGTCCTTGAGCCCTTGATGGTCGAACGGCACGGCCATGCCGCGGTTGGCGACGACGGTCAGCCGGCCGGGCGGCCGCGGCGCGAGCCAGGAGGCGTTGATCAGCGAGAGCAGCACGGCGAGGGCGGCAATTCCGGCCAGGACATAACGCCACTTGCCCCGCCGCCGCGGCGGCGCCTCTTCGTGCTCCACTTCCCCTTCCATTTCAGCGGTGTAGAGGCAGCTTTGCCGAGGTGTCCAGCATTCTCGTCATTCCCGCGAAAGCGGGAATCCCGCTTGGCACTGAGCTGGAAAGAAGAAGCGGGATTCCCGCTTTCGCGGGAATGACGGGTCACGGCGCGAGGCGCCGACGCGCTTCCTCGCAATCCAGCGCCATCTGTGTCTTGAGCGCATCCAGAGTCTCGAACTTCGCCTCGGGGCGAAGGAAGGAGACGAGTTCGACGGCGATCGTCTGGCCGTAAAGGTCGCCGTCGAAATCGAAGAAATAGGGCTCGAGCAACTCCTTGGGCGGCTCGAAGGTCGGGCGGATGCCGAGATTGGCGGCGCCGTCGAGCCGCCGACCGTCCGGCAGCCGGCCGTGCACCGCATAGACTCCGAAGCGCGGGCGCAGGTAGCGATCGAGGCCGAGATTGGCGGTCGGGTAGCCGATCGCCCGGCCGCGCTTGTCGCCGTGCTCGACCACCCCCTCGACCGTGAACGGGCGGGTGAGCAGCCGGGTCGCCGTCTCGCAATCGCCCGCGCGCAACGCCTCGCGGATCCGGGTCGAGGAGACCGGCGCGCCGTCGTCGCTGACCGGCGGCACCACCTCGGCCCGAATCAGCCGGGCAAGCTGGCCGACGTCGCCGGCGCGGGCGCGGCCGAAGGTGAAGTCCTCGCCGGTCACCACTCCGGCCGCGCCCAGCCGGTCGCCGAGCCAGTCGGTGACGAACGCCTCCGGGCTCGCGGCGGCGAAATCCGCGTCGAAGCGGAAGACGTAGAAGCCGTCGACCCCGGCGGCCTCGATCAGCCGGGCGCGCTGGTCCATCGTCGTCAGCCGGAACCAGGGGCTGTCCGGCCGGAAGAAGCGCATCGGATGGGGGTCGAAGGTCGCGACCAGGGCCGGGCGGCCCTCGGCGCGCGCCAGATCGACCGCCCGGCCGACCACGGCCTGGTGCCCCTTGTGGAATCCGTCGAAATTGCCGAGCGCGACGATGCCGCCGCGCAACGCCGCCGGAACCGCCGAGCCGCCGTCCAGCCGCTCCATGGGGCGCGTATAGGAGGGGTGGCGCGGCGACTCCAGTCCCGGCGCCTCACCTTCTCGCGAGCGTGACGAAGCTGTAAGCCGGACGGCCGTCCTGGGCGCCGTGCGTTTCGCGCGCGACCTCGCGCCAGTGCCTTGCGTCAAAGGGAGGGAGAATTGTGTCGCCCTCCA
>JAXDPL010000248.1:0-15496 GCA_034668385.1 Sphingomonadales bacterium
CGCCACCCATGCCGATGGCCATGGCCAGCCCGCTGGTCGTCACCGGTTCGCGCATCCCGACGGGCAACCTCCGCTTCGCGCCGGTGGCGCCCGAGGACCGCGAACGCTATCAGGCGCTCGAGCCCAATCCGGTGAAGCGCGTCGCCGACGAGCCGGTCAGCACCTTCTCGGTCGACGTCGACACGGGCAGCTATTCGAACGTCCGGCGCTTTCTCAACGGCGGCCGCCTGCCCCCGGCCGACGCCGTCCGGGTCGAGGAGATGCTGAACTATTTCCGCTACGACTATCCGCTGCCGGCGGACCGCACCCGGCCCTTCTCCGTGACCACCGACGTCACCCTGACGCCGTGGAACCCGAACAGCCGGCTGCTGCGCATCGGGATACGCGGCTACGACCTGCCGCGCGCCGAGCGGCCGGCGGCCAATCTCGTCTTCCTGGTCGATACGTCGGGCTCGATGCAGGAGCCGGACAAGCTGCCGCTGGTCAAGGCGGCGCTGACCCTGCTCGCCGACCGGATGGGGCCGCGCGACACCGTGTCGATCGTCGCTTATGCCGGCTCGGCCGGGCTCGTTCTGCCACCGACCCACGACCCGCGGGCGGTCAAGGCCGCTCTTGCCCAGCTCGAGGCGGGCGGCTCGACGGCCGGCGGCGAGGGCCTGGCGCTCGCTTACGCGACGGCGCGGGCCAGCAAGATCGAGGATGGAATCAACCGAATCCTCCTCGCCACCGACGGAGACTTCAACGTCGGGGTCTCGGATACGCGCCAGCTCAAGGACATGGTGAAGCGCAACCGCGACGACGGAATCACGCTGACCACGCTCGGCTTCGGGGAGGGCAATTACAACGAGGCGATGATGGAGCAGATTGCCGATGTCGGTAACGGCAATTACGCCTATATCGACAGCGCGATGGAGGCGCAGAAGGTGCTCGACCAGGAGCTCTCCTCCACCCTTTTCACCATCGCCAAGGACGTGAAGGTGCAGATCGAGTTCAACCCGGCTCTGGTCTCCGAATACCGACTGATCGGCTACGAGAACCGGCTTCTCCGCGAAGAGGATTTCAACAACGACCAGGTCGACGCCGGCGACATCGGCGCCGGGCACATGGTGACGGCGCTCTACGAGATCGTCCCCGCCGGCGCCAAGGGCTGGCTGCCGGACCGGCGCTATCCGGCCAACCGGCCGCGGCCCAAGGCGGTGCGGCCGGCGGCCGAGGCCGCCTTCCTTCAGCTGCGCTACAAGCTGCCGAACGAGACCGCTTCGCGGCTGATCCAGAAGCCGATCCCCGCCTCGGCGCTCGCCGCCGCCCGGCCGCCGTCTGGCGACATGGCCTTCGCCGCTGCGGTCGCCGCCTTCGGGCAGAAGCTGAAAGGCGACGACCGGCTCGGCCGCTTCGGCTGGACCGACATCAGGCGCCTCGCCGGGCCGCAGAGCGTCTATTGGCGCGAGGAATTCCTGAAGCTGGTCGACCTCGCCCAGGCGCAGCAGCCGTTCGGCGCCGGCGCCGGGGCAGAGCATCAAAGATGAGCCGCGCGGTCCGCGCCCTGATCGGCCTCGCCGCCGTGCTTCTGATGGGCTGGATCTGGCACGGCCCGGCGGGGCGCGGGGAGATGTTCGTCGACGCGGTGGAAGCGCGCGCCCGAGCCGTCGTGGCGCAGGCGCAGCTGCCCGGAGTCGGAGTCCGGCTCGAGCGCCATCCGCTTTCGCGCAACGCGATCCTCAGTGGGCCGGCCGACGATTTCCAGCGTCACGGAATGGCCGACGAGCCGGGCCTTTCCGGCCGGGTCGCCGCCGTCAGCGGCCTCGGCGGAGTCAAATGGAGCGACGAGTCGCGCCGCGGCGGGTGGGCGCTCCCCCTCCTCGCGGAGACCCTGCTGGAGCTGCTGCTCGCCTACGCGCTCGGCTTCGGCATCGGCGCGATCTTCTTCGCTCGGCCGAAGCGCCGATCCTTCCTCGACTGACAGGGACCCAAGATGACCGACCTCGCCCAATACAATCTGATCCCGATCGCGGTGGCCGTGCTGGTCGGCATCGTCGTCGCTTATTGGGTCTTCCGCGGCGCGCGCGCGAAGACCAGCGGGCCGACCGCCGACGCCGCGCCGCCTCGTCAGGTTCGCCGCGACGGACCGGAAGGCAACCGACTCACCGACGAGTTCGCCGCCGCGACCAAGGACGTCGCCGGCGAGATTCTCGGGGTCCACGCCCATGTCGCCATCCCCGGTCCCAGCGGTCCGCCCGACAACCTCCAGACGATGAAGGGCGTGGGGCCGAAGCTCGCCGCGCAGCTGAACGCCGCCGGAATCACCCGCTTCGACCAGCTCGCCGCTTTGTCGCCCAACGAGGCGGGCTATCTCGACGAGCAGATGGGCCCGTTCCAGGGCCGCATCGCAAAGGACCGGCTGGTCGAGCAGGCGGCCTATCTCGCCCGCGGCGACGCGGACGGCTTCGAGGCGGCGTTCGGAAGATTGGGCGGGGCGTAGGCAGCGACCTTATTCTCCCCTGCCTTTGCAGGGGAGGGGGACCGCGCGTAGCGCGGTGGTGGGGCCTTACTTCAGCCCGTGAGAAGCCCCTCCACCATGCTTCGCATGGCCCCCCTCCCCCGGAAATCCGGGGGATAGAGGTTACCCCCGCCGCTTCCTTACCACTTCGCTGGCGAGCAGTTTGTCGATCTTGAAGCCGTCCATGTCGACGATCTCGAACTGCCAGCCGCCGAAGCGGAAGCGTTCGCCGACTTCCGGGATGTGCTTGAGCACCGAAAGCGCGAAGCCGGCGGTGGTGGCGTAGTCGCGGTCCTCGGGCAGGCCGAGGCCGAGGCGGTCGGCGAGCGCGTCGGCGGGCAGCGAGCCGGACACCCACCAGCTGCCGTCCTCGCGCTCGACCAGCGGCATCTCGCCGCCGCCGTCGAAGTCGGAGGCGAAGGCGCCGGCCAGCGCGGTCAGCAGGTCGGCGGGGGTCACCACGCCCTCGAAATGGCCGTATTCGTCGTGGACGAAGGCCATCGGCACGTCGGCGCCGCGAAGCGCGTTCAAAGTGTCCATCGCGTCCATCGTGTCCGGGACGACCGCTGGGCTGCGGATCAGCTCGCGCAGGATCAGCGGACGGCCCTCGAGCGCGGCGACGACGATGTCGCGCGCCTGGACGACTCCGAGCAGATTGTCGACCGAGCCTTCCGCCACCGGATAGCGGCTGTGCGGGCTCTCTCGAAGCACCCGGCGGATCTCGTCGGCCGGCGCGTCGGCGTCGATCCATTCTATGTCGGTGCGCGGAGACATCACCTCCCGGGTCGGCCGGTCGGCAAGGCGGACGACCCCGGAGATGATCGCGCGCTCATATTCTTCCAGCACGCCGGCGCTGTGCGCCTCGGCGACGACCAGGTGGAGCTCTTCCGCCGTCACCTTGTTCGAGGCGTCGCGGGTCAGGCGCAGCAGCCGGAAGACGAGGCCCGAGCTCTTGTCGAGCAGCCAAACGAGCGGTGCCGTCCCCCGAGCGATCCACAGCATCGGCAGAGCGGCGAAGACGGCGATCGGCTCGGGCGAGCGGAGCGCGACCTGCTTGGGCACCAATTCGCCGATCACCAGCGAGCCGTAGGTGGTGAGAACGATGACGATCGTGAAGCCGACGGTCTGGGCGGTACCCGGACTGAGGCCGAGGCCGGTCAGCCGCTCGCCGACCGGCCCGCCGAGCGCCGACCCGGAGAAAGCGCCGGCGAGGACGGCGATGCCGGTGATTCCGATCTGCACGGTCGAGAGGAAGCGGCCCGGATCGGCGGCGAGGTCGAGCGCGGTCTGGGCGCCCTTGCGTCCTTTCTTCGCCATCGCCTTCAGCCGGGGCTTGCGCGACGAGACGATGGCGAGCTCCGCCATCGCGAACGCCCCGTTGAGGCAGATCAGCAGGAAGATGACGACGACGTCGTACCAGGGGAATGGGGGAGGGCTGTGCGGCATGGCGCCCATCCCCTTTAGCGCCTGAGCTTTCGGCGAGACAAGGCTAAGGGTTCCGGGCCTGCCCGCGCCGCTCGCGGAAGAAGGCCTGGAGAAGGGCGGCCGCTTCCTCCTCGCCGAGACCGGGATAGAGTTCGGGGACGTGATGGCAGGTCGGCTGCGAAAAGAGGCGCGGCCCGTGGATCACCGCCCCGCTTTTGGGATCCGGGGCGCCGAAATGGAGCCGGCGGATGCGGGCGAGGGCGATCGCTCCGGCGCACATCGCGCAGGGCTCGAGAGTCACCCAGAGGTCGCAATCGTCGAGCCGCGGCGTGCCGAGCGCCGCGGCGGCCGCGCGGAGCGCCACCATCTCCGCATGGGCGGTGGGATCGGCGTCGCCCAGCATGCGGTTGCGCGCGGAGGCGACCAGGACGCCCGCCCGGGTGACGACGGCGCCGACCGGCACCTCGCCCGCTGCGGCGGCAGCCCGCGCCTCGTCGAGCGCGAGCCGCATCGGATCGGAAAAAGGCCGGACCATCGCCGGCAGCGCTAGCCGAGCGCCGCGAGCTCGCGAAGCCTTATTGCGTGTTGCCGTCGGAGAGGTGGACGGTCGGGGTCTCGACCTGCTTGGTGGTCGTGGTCACCGTCGGGAGGGTGACGTTGGTCGTGGTGGTTCCGACCTCGACCTTCTTCACCTTGAGGTCGAAGGCCGGCGTCTGCGCCTGCCGGGTCTGAGTGAGCGAGATCGTGCCGGTATAGACCAGGGCGATGCCGACAAGGAGGATGAGGGCGATGAGGATGAGTAGGGCGCGCATCATAAATGTCCTTGCCGTGATTCCTAACCTTAGTCAGTAAACGAAGCGCGGCACAAGCGGTTGCACCTCCGCAACGACCGCGCGCCCGGTTGACGAGGCGGGCTCCAGCCGCTATCCGCCGCCCCGATTTGCGGGGGCGATTTGCGCCCCCGTCTCATTTATCAGGACGAGAGATCATGTCGCGCATCTGCGAGCTGACCGGCAAGGGCCGGCAGGTTGGCCACAACGTTTCGCACGCCAACAACAAGACCAAGCGCACCTTCCTGCCCAACCTTCAGAACGTGACGCTGATCAGCGACGCTCTGGGCCGCGGCGTCAAGCTGCGCGTGTCGATGAACGGCCTGCGCTCGGTCGAGCATGTCGGCGGGCTCGACAATTGGCTCGCCAAGACGGCGGACGCCCGGCTCAGCCTCAAGGCGCGGCGCCTGAAGCGCGAGATCGCCAAGAAGCAGGCCGAGACGGCCGAAGCCTAGCCCTGCGCGCTCATCGCTCGAGCGCGAACTTGAGCAGCAGCGTTTCCTGCAGCGGCAGGTAATTGTCGTCCGAGGTGATCCAGACGATCGTCCGGCCGCCTTCGCGCGCGACGCTGAGCCCTTCGAGATTGTCGACTATCAGCGGCGCGCGGAAGTCGGCGATTTCGCGGCCGGCCAGCTCGGTGCCTGGCACGAGCCGGTCGAGCGCCAGGACGGTCAGCTTGGCGGTGAAGCCCTGAAGCACCGTCCAGCGGCGATTGAGCACCAGCGCACGGCCGTCCGGAAGGAGCGCGGCGTCGGTCGCCCGGTAGTTCGGCGGCGGACGGTAGCGCAGCTTCGCGACCGGCGTCCCGGCCACCGCCGGATCGCCGGCGAACAGCAACAGGTCGCCGCCCTGGCCGCTGCCTTCCTCGAAGATTATGAAGCGGCCGTCCGGAAGCCGAAGCATCGCCTCGGGCCCGCGGTTGCGGGGCCAGGAGTGCATGAGCGGCGGGGCGGCGTGGGCGGTCGCGCGCCAGGTGGCGCGGTCGAAGCGCCAGATCGCGTTGCGGCGTTCGAAGCCGAGCCAGACGCTTCCGCCCGCCACCCACATCGATTCGATGTCGCGGTCGCGCTTCGCCTCCCAGCGGCCCGGACCCTGAGGCAGCGGCGCCACTTCGCCGCGGACCGTCCCCGCCGCGCCACGCGGCAGCGGGAAGCGTACCCGCCAGCCCGAATCGCTGAACGCCAGCGCCTCGCCGCCCTCGACATGCAGCGACGAGAGGCCGCCGAAGCGCCAATTGTTGCTGGAGAGCCGCCAGCCGCCGAGGAAATGCAGCGGCCCGAGGCGGGTGCGGCCGGGATCCGTGACGTCCAGCGCCACCGGCTCGTAGCGGACGAATGTCACCTCCGGCACCGGCTCCGGCGGGTGCGGGCGACGGGGCGCGAAGGTCGCCAAAGTGAGCCACGCGAAGAGGGCGAAGAGGATGCGCATGTCGGCGATGCGGCCTTAGCCCGCGGCGGCGGCTTGCGGCACCCCCCGGCGCCTGAACCTCGCCTGACATAGGTGTTCAGGGCCGGCTCAAACGACTCATGGCAGAAGGCAAGAATGAACAAGGGCCCAGTAGGTCGAATCGGCCGGCCCGGAAGGAGTTTGAAATGATCAGGAAGCTCAATCTCGCCGCCGTCGCCGCCGCGACCGCCGCCATGGCGATCCCGACCGCGGCCGATGCGCATCCGAACGGCCGCGCCTACGGCTATTACAACAACAGCGCCCACGCCCGTTACTACAACCAGGGCAATGGTAGCTATTACGGCAACGATTACTACGCGAATCGCGGATATAACGGCGGCTATTACAACGATTCCTACCGCTATCGCGAGCGCCGCTGCAGCGGCACGACCGGCACGATCGTCGGCGGAGTCGCCGGCGCCCTGCTCGGCCGGGCCGCGACCCGCGACTACCGCCACAGCGGCACGACCGGAACGATCCTCGGCGGCGCCATTGGCGCGCTGGCCGGCAACGCGATCGACAAGTCGAGCTGCCGCGACCGCTAAGAGCTTTGCGTACCCTCCCGTAGTGTAACGAGGGCGGGGCCGGCGCTTCCTTGAAGGGGGCGCCGGCCCCAACTCTTTCAGGGCGCGGTCGCAGCCTCGGCCGCAAGCGGCAACTCGGCGGCGGACCGGCGTCCGGCGGCGATCCGATCCGCCGCGGAGCGGCCGAGGATCATGAACGGGCGCTCTACAAAGCGAAAGGAAAGCGCCGCAATGCCGAGGGTCACGAGAATGGACGATCCCGCCATTGCGAAGAAAAGGATCTGGTTGAACGGGCCCACGATGACCGGGCCGGGAACGAGGATGAGCAGGGCCCTCATCGCTATCGTGAGCACGAGCCAGTGCCAGAGATAGAAGGAATAAGAGAGCCGCCCGATCCAGCGGGAGACCGGGTTGAGGAAAAGGCCGTCCAGTCGTCCGAGCTTCGCCCAGGCGATCAGCACCACGAGCCCGAAGGCCCCGAACGTCATGTCGAGAGTCATCCAGAACCCGTCGAAAGAGCGCGCGAGCGCTCCCGGCAGCACGGCCACCAGAAAGCAGACGATGAGACCCGTGGCCGTGGCATAGCGACGGCGGCCCAGGGCGGCGGCGATCCGCGGGCCCTGCGTTCCCGCGATGGCGCCGAGGTGGAAGGCCGGCAGGTAGATGAAGACGGCGTCGGGCCGGGCGCTCGTGTCGACGAGCGCTGCAATCCCGATCAGCGCGGCGAGAACAGCGCCATCGAGAGCGATGCTGCGGCGGCGGGTCAGCCAGACAAGGAACGGGATGAAGAAGCAGGCCTGCATCTCCACTCGCAGGCTCCACGTCACGGAATTGTACATCTGGTCGTAGAGGATGACGGTCCGGGCGAATTCCCACCGGTTGAAATGGCCGTAGATCGTGCCGTCGAACCACCAGCGCGGATCGGGGGATATGCGCGCGAGGAAAGCGGGGTCTGCGACGGGGACCTGGAACAGGGTGAGGACCGCCACCGGCACGAACAGGAGGAGCGCCGCCCAATGGGCCGGGTAGATGCGGAACGCTCGCCGCACGAGGAATGCCGAATAGTCCCGCCACATGACGCGAGAGGCGGCGGCGTCGATCATCAGGCCGAGCACGAGCCCGCTGATCACGAAGAAGACCAGGACCGCCGCCCGCCCGTTGGTCGCCCAGACCGAAAGCTTGATTCCCCAAAGCACCAGGCGCGGCATTCCGGTCAGCGGATGCCCGTCGGCCAGGCTTATGATCACGGACGAATGGAGCCAGGCGACCGCAAGCGCCGCGAAGCCGCGCAGTGCCTCGACGCGCGGCAGGAATGCGGGCCGGTTCGCGGGGCGCGGGGGCTTCGGCAAAGGGCGCAGGTCGTTCACCTCCCCCCCAGGAACAGCAGCCAATCTTCGCCGGCATGCTCCGAGAGGACCCGTTCGGGCGAGACGGGCGCCGCTCCGCCTTCATGATCGACGTAGCGCAGGCTGCCGTAAACACGCAGCAGCCTCTCCAGGAAGGCGCCCGCGTCGGTGTAGCGCGCCGTGTTGAACTCGAGCACCATCTGGGGGCGGTCGCGGCGGAGAATGTCAGCCATGCCTTCGATGATCGCCTCCTCGGCGCCCTCGGCGTCGATCTTGAGGAAGTCGATGCGCGACTCGGCTGCAAGCAGCGCGTCGAGAGGGGCGATGGCGACCTCAAAGGACGAGGCGTCGGCCGGCAGCGGCGGCGAGCCCTCTAAGACGGCGCCATTCTTCGGCTCCCGCGCGGGAACGACCAGGGTGGCCGTCGCCGCGGCGGCACCCGCGGCGAGCTCGTGGACCTCGGTTCGCGGCGCAAAGCCGTTGAGGAGGACCGACCGGCGAAGGAGTTCCGCCACCTGCGGGTTGGGCTCGATCGCGTGCACGCGCCCGCCGGGGCCGACAAGGTCGGCGAGGAGGAGCGTATAATAGCCGTAGTTCGCGCCGACATCGACAACGCGGCCGCCCGCGCGCACTCGGCGGGCGATGAAGCGCGTCAGCCAGGATTCCCAATAGCCGTCGAGGAGCACGTTGGCCGAGAAGCCGTCGTCGAGAGTCGAGACGTAGAGCTTGTAGCGGCCGATGATCCGGCACAGCGCTTCGCCGCCGCCCAGGGACAGGGGGCTGGCGACGGCGCGGCACCCGTCCTCGAAGGCCGTGCGGCCGAGCTCCGCCACGTCGGCAAGGCTGAGGATTCGTCCGCTCGCGCTCATTGCCGGCTCAGGAAGAGGAGCCATTCGGTCGGCTCGGAAAGCACGCGCTCGAAATCGACCGGCACCGCGTCGCCCGCGAAGCCGACTTCCCGAAGGCTGCCGTAGAGGCCGGCGAGGTGGTTGAGGAAGGCGCGCGCGTCGGGATAGCGGGCAGGGTTGAACTCAAGGACCATCGGCGGGCGACCGCGAGCGAGAAGGCGCTCCATGCCGGCCACGATCCGCTCCTCCGAGCCCTCCACGTCGATCTTGAGGAAATCGAGGCGAGCTTCGGATTCGAGCAGCGAATCGAGGGAGCGGAGCGGCACGTCGTGCTGGACGATGTCGGGAAGGGAAAGGCTCGCCACTTCCACGATTGCGGCGCCTCCGGTCATCCGCCGGGGGACGAGAAGCTTGGCGGTCCCGCCGTCCGCCGCCCCCGCCGCGACCTCACGGATGCTGGTGCGAGCGCCGAAGCCGTTCAGGAAAACGGAGCGGCCGAGCAGTTCCGCCGCTTCCGGATTGGGCTCGATGGCGACCACCCGCCCATCCGGGCCGACGAGATCGGCGAGGAGGAGCGTGTAATAGCCATAGTTCGCGCCAACGTCGACGACGGTCCAGCCGGGCTTCACGATCCGGGCCATGAACTGGCTTAGCCACGCCTCCCAATAGCCTTCGAGGAGGAGGTGCGCGCAGATGGTGATGTCGCGGGTGTCGCAATAGATCTTGTAGCGTCCGAGGATCCGGCAGAGCGCCGTCCGGTCGCCGAGATAGATCGGCGATGCGAGGGCGCGGCACCTCTCCTCCATGACCTCGCGCGGCAGCGTCGCCAGCTCCTCGAGCGCGAGGAGCCGGGACGGCGGCACGGCCGCGGCCGCGGGGCCGTTGCGGAGCCTTGCGACCAGGCGCCTTGCGCGGCGTTTGAGTGCCGTTTCAAGCGACAAGGGAGGGCTCCTGGGCGGCATGGTAGCGCGCGAATATCTCGGCCGGCGTGCCGCGATGGACGATCTCGCCGCGCTCGAGGAGGACCGCCGTGTCGCACATGGCGCGAATCGCCTCCTCCGAATGCGAGGCCTGGACGACGATGCCGGCGCGGGCGACGAAGGCGCGCAGGCGCGCCTCCGCTTTCTCCTGGAATGCGGCGTCGCCCATCAGGAACTGCTCGTCGAGTAGCAGGATGTCCGGATCGAGCGCCGTCGCCGTCGCGAAGGCGAGGCGGAGCTGCATGCCGAGCGACCAGGCCTTGAGAGGCAGGTCCATGAAGGCGCCGAGCTCGCAGAAGTCGGCGATTTCGTCGAGCCGCGCCAGCGCCTGCCGCGGGGTGAGCCCCATGTAGATGCCGCGCAGCACCACATTGTCCCGGCCGCTGCATTCGGCGCTCATTCCGAGCACGGGATCGAACAGGGAGAGGATGCGGCCCCGCACGCGCACGGTGCCCGCCGCGGGCGCGTAGACGCCGGCGATGACGCGCAGCAGGGTGCTCTTGCCGGAACCATTGTGGCCGACGAGGCCGAGCCGGTCGCCTCGCTCCAGCCGCAGCGAGACACCACGCAGGGCCTCCACATGGGCCATCCCGCGGCGGGCGCGGGTGATGAGGCCGCCGACCGCGCCGGGTCCCCGCGCCACCGCAGCGGGCGCGCCGTAGAGCGGAAAACGGACGCTGACGCCGCTGAGGTCGATCGCCGCCATCTTCAGATCCAATAGGGAACGCGGTCGCGCCAGCGTGCCAGCGCCGCGACGGCAAGCGCGGAGCCGGCCACGGCCGCGGCGAGGGCGCCGGCCCACACGCTCGGCGATGGCGGAAAACCGAGGAGCGGCCCCCGCACCAGCTCTATGCCGAACCAGAGCGGATTCCACTCGGCGAGCGGTCGCAACGCCGGCGTGGGCCGCCAGAGGATCGGGGTCACCAGCATGCCGATCGGCAGCCCCGCCTGCACTGCCCGCCCGATGCCCCAGAAACGCGCGCCCGCCAGCGCGAGCAGCAGCGAGATCCAGAACAGGTTGGCCAGGAGAAGGAGGAGGCCCGGCACGGCCAGCGCGGAGGACGAGCCGAGCAGCACGCGGCACAGCAGCAGCACGATGGCCGCGACCGCGCTGTTGATGGCGAGGAGGACGAGGTTGCGCCACAGCAGCCGGTAGAGGAAGCCGCTGCGCGGCAGGTAAATCTGCTTGAGGGTATGCGCCGCGTGGACGAACACCTCGCACGCCTCCTGGAGAATTGTCGCAACGAACGTCCAGGTCAGCAGTCCCAGTGCGAGGTAAGGCGCGTAGGCGCGGGCCTCGATGCCGAGGACACGCGCGTAAACGGCGGTCAGCGCACCGACCAGGATGGCGAAAGAGAGGCTCGACCAGAGCGGCCCCAGGCCCGACCGGCGAAAGCGCAGCCTGATCTCGAGATTGCCCAGCGTGAACCATTGCGGCCACTGCCGCAGGCCGTCCGCCAGGTCGCGCAAGGCCGCGGCGATGGCGGAAGGCGGCGCGTTCGGCATAGGCTCGGCGCTCACGTCCGCGTGCCGCCGGGGGCGCCGATCGCATCGGCCATGAGGGCACGACAGGCGTCGGGACCGAGCCGGTCCGCGGCCATGGCGCGGGCCGCGGCGACCATCCCGCGAAAGTCGGTCGGGCGCTCCGCGAGACTGCGCAGGTGCGCCGCGGCCGCGTCAACGTCCGGGTCCGCCCACAGCTCGCCCGTGCCGTAGACCCCCCTCCGGTCCGCCGCCTCGATCATTCGAGAGGGGACCAGAAGCGCACTGGTCTCGTCCATGAAGTCGAGATTGCCCGACCAGTCGGTCGCTATCACCGCAATCCCCGCCAGCATCGCTTCGGCCATGGTGAGCCCGAACCCCTCGGATCTGTGGAGCGACAGCAGGCAATCGACGCTGGCGATGAGGTCGAGCCGGTCGCGCTCGTCGAGCCGGCGCTCCTCGAGGCGGATGTTCGGGGCGTCGCCGATCGCGGCGGCAAGCTCGGCCATGTCCTCGGCATGGTCGTCGGCGTCGGAGACCTTGAGGACGAGAAGATGATCCGGGGAATCGCCGAAGGCGCGCCGAAACGCCTGCACGGCCGCCACGGGATTCTTGCGTGGGAAGGAGGAGGCGAAGGTGAAGATGGCGAGCACCGTAAACCGTCCCTCGAAGCCGAACCGCTCGCGCGAGCGGCGGCCGATGCCCCCCAGCGCCACCGGGTGGGGCACCACGCGCACCGGCTTGCGAGTGAAGGGCCGCACGGCGCCGGCGACGAAATGCGTGGGAGTCCAGACCTCGTCCACCTCGGCAAAGGCGGGCAGCCATCGCTCCGGGATGCGCGCGAGCTCCCAGGCCCAGTAACCGACGATCCGCTTTCCGCGCAGCCGCCGCCGGCCGAGCAGGGTGATCAACGCCGGCAGGTGATCCGGGTTGAAGTGCAGGATGACGGTGCCGGGGCCCTTCTCCAGCGGCGGCGGCCGGTCCGCCGGCGGCGGCAGGCCGCTCAGCAGCGGCGAGACGTCGACGCTGCGCACATCGTAGCCCAGCGCCGCCAGCGCGCGGCCGGCGAGGCGCGCGCCCTCGCCGATCCCGGTCGAGGTGGAGAGGAGGCCGACGATCGTTACCGGCTCCGCCGCCGCGGCGTCGATAGCGACAGGCGCGCGGGAATCTCCGAGAAGCGCCGAGAGCACTCCCTGGCGCACGGGGCGGGGGAAGCGGCTCCAGACGCTGCGCCTGAAGCCCTGCAGCCAGCGATGCTCCAGATGCTGGGAGCCGAGCGAGCGCCGCCGGCTTAATTCGAAAAAAGCGGAACCGTCGCCGCCGACCTGATGCACGCGCCTTCCCCCGGGTGAGCCGCGCGGCCTGCCACAAACAAGCGGCCGCGCAAAGGGTTGGCGCTCAATCCTGGTCGAAAAGCCCGGCGAGCTGCTCGATCATCGTGCCGCCCAATTGCTCGGCGTCCATGATGGTGACGGCGCGGCTGTAATAGCGGGTGACGTCGTGGCCGATGCCGATCGCGACCAATTCGACCGGCGAGCGCGCCTCGATCCAGCCGATCACCTGCCTCAGATGGCGTTCGAGATAGGTGCCCGAGTTCACGCTCAGGGTCGAATCGTCGACCGGCGCGCCGTCGGAAATGACCATCAGGATTCGCCTCTCCTCGGGCCGTCCGATCAGCCGGTTGTGGGCCCAGAGCAGGGCCTCGCCGTCGATATTCTCCTTCAAGAGCCCCTCGCGCATCATCAGTCCGAGGCTCTTGCGCGCCCGCCGCCACGGCTCGTCGGCGCTCTTGTAGACGATGTGCCTCAAATCGTTGAGGCGGCCCGGATGCGCCGGCCGGCCCTGGCTCAGCCACAATTCGCGCGACTGGCCGCCCTTCCAGGCCCGGGTGGTGAAGCCGAGTATCTCGACCTTGACCCCGCAGCGCTCGAGCGTCCGGGCGAGGATGTCGGCGGAGATGGCGGCGATCGAGATCGGCCGGCCGCGCATCGAGCCCGAATTGTCGATCAGGAGGCTGACCACCGTATCCCTGAACTCGGTGTCGCGCTCTACTTTGTAGGACAAGGAATGGGCCGGGTTGACGACGACCCGGGCCAGGCGGGCGGCGTCGAGCAGCCCCTCCTCCTGGTCGAAATCCCAGCTTCGCGACTGCTGCGCCATCAGCCGGCGCTGGAGCCGGTTGGCGAGCTTGGTGACGGCGCCCTGGAGGTGGAGCAGCTGCTGGTCGAGATAGGCGCGGAGCCGGCCCAATTCCTGCTCGTCGCACAGCTCGGCGGCCTCGATCACCTCGTCATATCGGGTGGTGAAGATGCGATAGTCGAATTGCGGCGGCAGGTCCGAGAGCGGGCGGTTGGGACGGACCGGCATCATGCCCTCCTCGCCCTCGTCGCCGAGGCCGTCGTCGGCCTCGCCCAGCTCCTGGTCGTCATATTCGCCTTCGGCTTCGTCCTCGGCGCTCTCGCCCTGCTCGACGCGAAGCTCGGCGTCGCTGTCGCCGCCTTCGCTGTCCTCGTCCGAATCCTTATCCGAATCCTCGCCTTCGGACTCGTCGCCGCCCTCGCCCTGCTCGCCCTGGTCCGGATCCGGCACGAGGTCGCCCTCGACCAGCTCGAGGTCCTTGAGCAGCCGAGTCGCCAGCGCGGCGAAGGCGGCCTGATCGTCGATGGCGAGGCCGAGCGCGTCGAGGTCGGCGCCGGCCTTGTCCTCGATCCAGCCGGCGACGAAATCGAGCCCGGCGCGGGCCGCCTCGGGCGGCGCCTCGCCGGTCAGCCGCTCGCGCACGACCAGCCCGATCGCGGTGCCGAGCGGCACCTCGGCGCGGCTCCGCGCGCGGGTGATCGGATCGGTCCGCATACGCATCTCGACCGCGCGGGCGAGGTTGGAACGCACCCCGGCCATCGACCGGGCGCCGAGCGCCTCGACCCGCGCCTGCTCTGCCGCGTCGAACACCGCCCGGGCGATCTCGTCGGCCGGGGCCGCGCGAGCGTGGAGCGCGGCATCGTGGTGCCTCAGCTTCAGCGCCGCCGCGTCGGCATAGCCCCGCGCCTCGGCGACCTCGCGCTCGGGCAAGGTGCGCCCCGGCATCGGCACCCTGACGCTCTTGCCCTGCGCCGAGGGCTGCTCGGCGGTGTAGGCGAGCTCCAGCTCCGGCTCCCGCGCGATCGCCCGAGCCGCGCCGGTCAGCACCTGGCGGAAGGCTTCGAGGGGGTTGTCGCGGTCCATCATCTCCTCCCCGGAACGGGGAGGGGGACCGCCGCCGTCAGGCGGTGGTGGAGGGGTCGGCGCGGTATCGGAGTCAGCACGACCCCTCCACCATGCTGCGCATGGTCCCCCTCCCCGTTCCGGGGAGGAGCGAAAGTCAACCCGCCCCCACGACGCTCTCGGGCAGGTCCTTGCCGAAGACGCGCTGGTAATATTCGGCGACTAGCGACCGCTCCGCCTCGTCGCATTTGTTGAGGAAGGTCAGGCGGAAGGCGAAGCCGACGTCGCCGAAGATGAGCGCGTTCTGGGCCCAGCTGATCACGGTGCGGGGGCTCATCACCGTGGAGATGTCGCCGGCGATGAAGCCCTGGCGGGTGAGGTCGGCGACCTTGATCATCCGGTCGACCTCCTCGCGGCCGCCTTCGTGGTCGTACTCGCCGGACTTGGCGAGGACGATGCGCGCCTCGGTGGCGGCGGGGAGATAGTTCAGGGTCACGACGATGTTCCAGCGATCCATCTGGCCCTGGTTGATCTGCTGGGTGCCGTGATAGAGGCCGGTCGTGTCGCCGAGGCCGACCGTGTTGGTGGTGGCGAACAGCCGGAAATAGGGATGCGGGCGGATCACCCTATTCTGGTCGAGCAGGGTCAGCTTGCCCTCGGTCTCGAGCACGCGCTGGATGACGAACATCACGTCCGGTCGGCCGGCGTCATATTCGTCGAACACCAGAGCGGTCGGGGTCTGCAGCGCCCAGGGGAGCAGCCCTTCGCGGAACTCGGTGACCTGCTGGCCGTCCCTGAGCACGATCGCGTCGCGGCCGATCAGGTCGATCCGGCTGATATGGGCGTCGAGGTTGATCCGGATCAGCGGCCCGTTGAGCCGCGCGGCGACCTGCTCGATATGGGTCGACTTGCCGGTG
>JAXDPL010000249.1:0-7025 GCA_034668385.1 Sphingomonadales bacterium
GCGACATCGGCGATTTCGGGATCACGGCCCGCACCACCCGCTACGGCAAGGTCGTCTCGCCGGGCGCGGCGGCGCCGATCTCCGACCCGACCAGCCTCACCGCCTACGGGCCGGACGACATCTTCCTCGGCGCTAAGTGGATCACCGATCTCGAGGTACGCTGGAAGGCGGGCGACCGGGCCGAGTTCGCGATCGGCGCCAACAACCTGTTCGACGTCTATCCGGACCGCTCGCCCTTCGGCCCGCGCCCGGCCTCGATCGGCGGAGTCTATCCGGCCAACCAGGAATATATCCCTTATTCGATCTTCTCGCCCTTCGGCTTCAACGGCCGCTTCCTCTACGGCCGCATGTCCGTGAACTTCTAAAGCGGACACGCCAGGCAAACGAAAGGGGCTCCGGCAGCGATGCCGGAGCCTTTTTCTTGCCCCTCCCCGTTGATGGGGACGAGGTATTTGGTGTCCTCTCTAACCCCCCTTCATGGGTAACGCGCCGGTAACCAGCCGCCGGAACCGGCCCTTAACCGCGCCCGCCTAATCCGGCCCCTCTAGCTGCTCCGACAAGCAGGCGAGGAACCAGGATGCGGGCGCTGAAGCGGCTGATCGGCCTTCTCAGGAACGAAAAGGGCAATGCGCTGATCATCGGCGCGGCCACTTTGCCTTTGATCCTCGGATCGGCGGCGTTCGCGGTTGATTCGATCCAGATGGCGCTGATGAAGCGCCAGCTCCAGCACGCCGCCGATTCCGCCGCCATGGCCGGCGCCTATGCGCTCGAGCAGAATGTCGACCCCGAGGACGCGGTCCACCACGACCTCGACCAGAATTACTTCCCGATCCTCACCCAGGCGGAGTCGGTGGTCGTCGGCCCGAGCGGCGGCTACCAGCAGACCGTCCGGGTCCAGCTGACCACCGCGAAGAAGCTGCCCTTCTTCTCCTTGTTCACCCACTCGACGACGACGATCACCGGCGACGCCACCGCGGCGCTCGTCCAGACCGGCAATTTCTGCATGCTGTCGCTCTACAACGGCACCGATCCCGGAATCGACGTCAACGGCACCGCCGACGTGACCCTGGGCTGCGGCATGGCCGCCAATTCGACCGGCCCGCAGGGGGTCACCGCCGGCGGCAACTCGACGATCACCGCCTCGCCGATCATGGCGGTCGGGGGCCTCGACGGGACCAGCAACAATTTCGTGGCTCCGACCAAGCTGCAGCCCCATTCGCAGGCGCAGGCCGATCCCTTCCTCAGCGTTCCCAATCCCTCGCCGCCCAGCCCCTGCCTGCCGGGCGGCACCCTGACCGGCGGCACCTATGCGGCCGGCACCTATTGCTTCGCCTCCGTCGGGATCCAGCCGAGCAACGCCGCGACCTTCGGCGACGGCTCGGTGATCTACGTCAACGGCGGCGACGTCGACATCAAGGGCGACTTCACCGCCTTGAACTCGACGCTCGTCATGACCGGCACCAACGGCCAGGCCGGCAATTTCACGATGAACTCGCAGGCCAACCTCAAGATGACCGCGCCGACCAGCGGCACCTACAAGGGCCTGATCGTCTACCGCGACCGCCGCGCCTCCAACGTTGGAATCAAGATCAACGGCGGCGCCAATTCGCAATTCTCGGGCGCCATCTACATGCCGTCGACCGACATGGAGTTCACCGGCAACAGCGGGATGAACGTCCAGTGCCTGCAGATGGTCGGCCAGAAGCTGATCTTCCGAGGCACCGCCCAGCTCAACAACAGCTGCAACGTCGCCGGCCAGACCAACGGCTTCCAGCTCACCTACGTCAAGCTGATCGCCTGAGCCATGAGACAGCGCCTCGCCTCTCTCCTCGCCCGCCTCCGCCGCGACGAACGCGGCGCGAGCCTCATCGAGTTCGGGATCATGGCGCCGGTCCTCGCTTTGCTGGTCGGCGGAGTCGTCGACCTCAGCGAGGGCCTCTCCGAGCGCTACAAGATCCAGCAGGCGGTGACCCGAAGCCTCGAGCAGCTCCAGGCCCAGCCGGCCCAGACCGACTTCAACAAGAGCGACGTCGACTACACCTATTTGCAGACCGAGGCGGCGACCGCGGCCGGCGTGCCCGCGAGCCAGGTGACGCTGACCAAATGGCTGATGTGCGACGGGGTCAAGCAGGCCTCGTGGACCGGAAGCTGCCAGACCGGCCAGGACACGGCGCGCTACGTCCACCTGCAGATCGTCAAGACGTTCAGCGGCTTCTTCTTCATGAAATCCAAGCAGATGACCGCCACTGGCGCGGTGAGGGTGCAATGAGCATGATCCGTAAGCTTCGCCGCGACGAGGACGGCGCCGGCGCCGTCGAGTTCGCTCTGGTCGCCCCGGCCTTGCTCGGCTTCATCATCGGCCTGACCCAGCTCGGAATGCTGTTCTTCGCCAATGCCGACCTCCACAATGCGGTGGCGGCCGGCGCGCGCTCGGCGGTGATCTTCCCCCGGCCTTCCGACAGCACCGTCATCACCAAGATCACCTCGATGCTGACCAAGCTCGATCAGACCAAGCTCAGCACGCCGACCATCACTCACGGCACCGACGGCAACGGCAACGATTACGAGGACATCGCGGTCACCTACCAGGTCCCGCTGAACTTCATCTTCTTCAAGACTCCGGCGATCACGCTTCGCGAGAACCGCCACGTCTACGTCCAGTCGACCAACCAGGTCGCGCCGACGACCAACCCGAGCACCAGCTCGACCAGCGCCAGCACGACCAGCGCGACCAGCAGCGGGACGACGAGCTCGACCAGCGCGACCAGCAGCGGGACGACGAGTTCGACCAGCGCCACGAGCAGCGGTACGACGACCAGCTCGAGCAGCTGGGGAACGACCAGCACGACCTCCACGTCGAGCGGGGCGACCAGCAGCACGTCGACCTCGAGCGGCGCGACGTCGAGCACCAGCGCGACCTCGAGCGGCGCCACCAGCTCGACCAGCTCGACCAGCACCACGAGCTCGACCAGCACGACCAGCGCGTCGAGCAGCGGCAACGCCTCCTCGACCGGCGGCCACGCCCACGGCAATTGCCAGAGCGCCAAGAATTGCTGACTTCGGCGCGCTGAGGGGGGACAGCCTATCTGGCTGTCCCCGCCCCCGCGGGAGACTCGACAGGCAGGGGCACACGGCCTAGCACCCTCGCGGGGACTCCTTGAAATCGGCCGTTCGTGACCTATCTATTTGAAATGCTGAAATTAATTCGATTCGGTGCGCTCGCGCTGGCGGCGCTCTTCGCCCTCGTTTCGACCCCCGCCGCGGCCGACGAGCTGCCCGAAGGCCAGGGCAAGGCGGATTATCTCGCCTGGCTCGCCCGCGATCCCGGCGCCCGCGCCGAGGTCCTCTCGTTCAAATCCTATCTCGAGGCGGCCGACGTCGAGGACGTCGTTCCGACCTGGGAGCTGGTCCGCACCGCCAGCATGTGGCGCCAGTGCGACGGCCCGCGCTTCGAGGTCGCGCCGACGACCGAGTGGACGCACATCGCCCGCACCCTCCAGTTCGTGCGCAACCATGTCGAGCCGGTGATCGGCCCGGTCGAGGTCGTCTCGGGCTTCCGCGACGAGGCCCTGAACCATTGCGCCCACGGCGCCCCGCAGAGCGCCCACCGCCATTTCTACGCGATCGACATGGTGCCGCTCGGCACGGTCAGCCGCGAGGGGCTGATGCGCAGCCTGTGCAAGATCCACGACCTCAGGGGCGAGCAATACGATATCGGCCTCGGCTTCTATTCGGGCGTCCGCTTCCACGTCGATTCGCAGCGCTTCCGGGTGTGGGGCGCCGACGGCAAGAGCGCGACCAGCCCCTGCAACACCGGCGTCTTCGCCTGATCCCTTACGGTCGGATCCGCCAATTGACCTGGGTGGTCAGGACGCTACGCGCCGGCTTGCCCGCCGCGTCGAGCGCCGGCTCGAACCGGGCCCGCTCCTGAAGGACGGCGCAGGTCATCGCGTCGAGCGTCGCGACTCCGCTGGTCTCCTCGACCATGCAATCCTTGAGCGCCCCGGTCTCGTCGACCATCATCATGATCTTGCTGATCCCGCTGTCGGATTGCCGGAGCGCTTGGGAGGGGTAATCGGAATCCGAGAAATATTCGCGAATCGGCCTTTTCGGCCGAGCGCGCTTCGAAAGGTTCGCGGCGTCGCCGACGTTCCAATATTTCCTGAGGTCCGCGTTGCACGTCTCGAGCCCGTCGAGCACCTTGCCGATGCTGGGCAGCGCGAACCGGTCGTGGAGCGGCCTTCCGTCCAGCGCGATCTCGCCGGCGCCGCGCAGCCCGGCCAGCTCCGCCGGGGTGAAGTTGATCCAGACCATGTCGTTCTTGCTCTTCGACGCGGGGAATCGCAGGCCGGTGGTCCTCACCGTGGCACCGGTGATGTTGGTCTTCACCTCGAACTGGTAGGCGGGCACGCCGCGGCCGGGGAAAAGCACGATCAGCCGCACCACCGTGCCGTTGGGCGACGGGCGGAAGGCGAGCGTGATCGGCTTGTTCGCCGTGCCGTAGGTCGCGATGGCGTTGCACGCGGTCGGGCCGTAATCGAGGTTCCAGGGGCTGATCGGGCGGTGCGGCTTCGGCGGTGCGGCCGGCGCGGCGGAGATCGGCAAAGCGGCGCAGGCGAGCAAGGCTAAGCCACGGGAAAGGCTGGACATAGCGCCTCCTGCCACGGCAAGCCGGCGTCGGCAAGGCTTCTGTCCCGGGTGCGGCGGCAGTCTAGCCGGCCGTGACGCCGGCCGCCGGCTGCGGATGGTGCGGCACCAGGATCAGGGTCCGGCCCTCGACCCGCCAGGAGGCGAGCTTCGACAGCAGGTTCATTCCGACCACGTCGAGATCGCCGAACGCCGGCGAGACCACGACCTTGAGGTCGCGGGCGACGACGTTGCCGAGGCGCAGCTCGCCCACCGTGCCGGTGCGCCCCTCCGCGAGGCCGTTCGCCGTCCGAAGCACCACCGGGACCGGCGCGGCGCTCGGAGTCACCCCGGCGGCCGTCGCCGTCTCCTCCGACAGCGCGGTCACCGTCGCGCCGCTGTCGATCAGCATCCGCCGTTTCACTCCGTTGACCGTCGCGTCGGCCCAGAAATGGCCGTCGCCCGCCATCCGGATGCGGACCTCGCCGCCGGTCACTTCCTGCCGGTCGAGCCCGAGGCGGGAGGCCAGGCTGGCGAGGTGCGGCTCGTAGGGCGCCTGCTGGAGCAGAAGGAAGAAAGCGAGAGCGGCGAGCGCAAGCGAGAAGAGCAGCCGAACCACCCGCCCGATCACGGGCAGCCGCATCACCAGCGCCAGCAGCAGCGCCCCGACCAGCGCGTAGAGCGCGAGATGCTGCCATTCGGGAGAGGTCGTCATCGGCACCGCCGGGTTCTAGCGGCGAAGGCGGCTGAATCGAAGGCGCAAAAGCACTCGGCCGGATACGATGGGGCCTCCCGAGCGCCAGCACGCGCCGCGCCTCAGAACCCTGCGATCCGCACCCCCTCGCGCTCATTGTCCCAGACCATGGCGAGGACCGACCACAGCCCGTCGCCGTCCTTGACCAGCTGGATCGAGTTGATCCCGCGCCGCTCCGGCTCGGAATCGTCCGGCGAGCGCCGGGCCTCGTAGGCGCTCCAGACGTGGGCGATGTTGCCGAAGACGTCGACGCGCCGCGCGATCTCGACCTCCCAGAAGGGATTGGCGGCGAAGAAGGGCGTGGTGTCGGCGGCATATTCGGCCGGGCTCATCATCTTCATCGCCGGCCGTCCGTCCTCGCCGATCCAGGTGCGCACCTGCCGCGCCTCGGGGTGGAAGACCGCGCGCTGCCGCGCCCAGTCGCGCGGCCCCGCCGGCCCCGAGATCATCGCGTAGATCTCGTCGACCACCGCGCCGACGTCGCTCCTGTCCACCATCACCTTCTCCCGTCCGCGCTTCGAGCCGGCCGCTTCATCGGCTCAGTCTGCGGCGAAGCTTCGGCGCCCGCAAGCATTGGACCGCGTCGGTTGCCTTGGTCCTCGACGGCCCGCGCCCGAAGCCGGAGGCAAGATCCGCCCTCAGTCTCGCTTGTCGATCGCGCGCACGGCGAAGCCGACGATCTTGCCGGCCCAGCGGCATTCGAACGAGCGGCGGGCCGGGCCCTCTCCGATCGTGCCCCAGACGATCGCCTTGCCGGGGCCGGGATATTCGACGTCGATGACGTGCGTCGCGCCCTGCTGCGCCGCCCGGGCGGTGCAGTCGGCGCGAGCGTCGGGCCCGACGTCGACGTTCGGATCGGCGCTGCCGCCTTTCGCGGCCGCGGAGCCGACCGCGCTCAGAGCGCCCATGGCAAGGCCGGCGACGCAGCCGCCGAGCGGCATTGCCCCGAGGGCGAGAAGGGTCGCAGTCCGTCCGCGCATGCCGCTCTCCTTTCCTGTCGCGGGCTTGCTCTCCCACGCGGCCGAGGTCCCGGCAAGCCCTCCGGGGCGACCGCCGCCGCGCCGGCCCGAGCGCCGCTTTGCCTCTCCCGGCCCCGGCTGCTAGGGCGCGGCCAGATGACTGACCTTTCACGTATCCGCAATTTCTCGATCATTGCCCACATCGATCATGGCAAAAGCACGCTCGCCGACCGGCTGATCCAGCTTACGGGGGGGCTGACCGAGCGCGAGATGGTGCGCGGGCAGATGCTCGATTCGATGGACATCGAGCAGGAGCGCGGCATCACGATCAAGGCGCAGACGGTGCGGCTCGACTACAAGGCGAAGGACGGGAATTCCTACGTCCTCAACCTGATGGACACGCCCGGCCACGTCGACTTCGCCTACGAGGTCAGCCGAAGCCTCGCCGCCTGCGAGGGCGCCCTGCTCGTCGTCGACGCCGCCCAGGGCGTCGAGGCGCAGACCCTCGCCAACGTCTACCAGTCGATCGAGCACGACCACGAGATCGTCCCCGTCATCAACAAGATCGACCTCCCCGCCGCCGACGTCGACAAGGTGAAGCGCGAGATCGAGGACATTATCGGCCTCCCCGCCGACGACGCCGTCCTCACCTCCGCCAAGACCGGCATCGGCATCGACGAGGTCCT
>JAXDPL010000250.1:0-3016 GCA_034668385.1 Sphingomonadales bacterium
CGTTCGTCATGCTCGAAGACTGGGCCAATGACGGCCCGCCCCTCGCCGAGGCGGCGGCGCGGGAAATGTTCGAAGGCCTGTTCCGCGACGATCTGCCGGGCGCGGGCCGCTGGCGCGTCGCCGGCGAGGCGATCGCCCCCGAATCGCTGCGCATCCCGCTGCTCAACATCGTCTCGACCACCGACCGGATCGTCCCGGCCGCGACCGCCGTCCGCGCCGGCGAGCGGCTCGATCTCGCTTTGGGCCATGTCGGCATGGTCGTCGGCCGCCAAGCGCGCGCTATGCTGTGGGAGCCGCTGGAGGGCTGGCTTTCCCGCACTGCAGCAAACTGCTAGAGCGCCCTTCGATACGAGGCTTCGTCTTCGCTCAGCCTACTCAGGGTGAGCGAAGAGACTATCTGAAACCGCTCATCCTGAGTAGCCGTTGAGCCTGGCGAAACGGCGTATCGAAGGACCCCAAGGAGACTCGCAGATCATGACCGACGTCGTCATCACCGCCGCCAAGCGCACTCCCGTCGGCTCGTTCCTCGGCGCCTTCGCGGCCACCCCCGCCCACGAGCTTGGCCGCGTCGCGATCGACGATCGTGTCGCCCTTGCGGCCCTTGACCGTCACCGGCGCGATCTCGTCGGCGAACCGCCCTTCGGCGCGCGCCGCCGCAGCCTTGTTCTGGGACGCGGTGGCGAACGAATCCTGCTCGTCGCGGGTGATCTGGTAGCGCTCGGCCAGATTCTCGGCGGTGATGCCCATGTGATAGCCGTTGAAGACGTCGGTCAGCCCGTCCTTGATCATCGTGTCGACGAGCTCGACTCCGCCCATCTTGGCGCCGGCGCGAAGCGCCTGGGCGTGAGCGGAGAGGCTCATCGATTCCTGGCCGCCGGCGACCACCACGTCCGCGTCGCCGGTCTGGATCATCTGCGTCGCCAGAGCCACCGCGCGCAGGCCCGAGCCGCAGACCTGGTTGACGCCCCAGGCCGGCACTTCCTTGGGGATCCCCGCCGCCATCGCCGCCTGGCGCGCCGGATTCTGGCCCTGCGCCGCGGTCAGCACCTGGCCGAGGATGACCTCGCCGACTTCCTCGGGCGCCACCCCCGCCTGCGCCAGCGCCGCCTCGATCGCGGTCCGCCCGAGCTCGTGCGCCGGGACTGCGGCGAAGGCGCCGAGGAAGGCGCCGACCGGGGTGCGCTTGGCGGCGGCGATGACGACGTCCGTGGGGGCGGGCATGAGCAGGCTCCTGATGGCAGGTCCTTCGAGACGCCGCTTCGACTTCGCTCAGCGGCTCCTCAGGATGAGCGATCCTTGCCCTTGCCATCAGCCGCTCATCCTGAGGAGGGACTGAGCTGGGCGAAGGCCCGTCTCGAAGGACGCCCCTAGCCGGTCAACCTTGCGAAAGCCAGTCCTCGAGCGGCTCCCACAAAGCCTCGCGCGCCCGCCCGCTCACCACCATGCCGACATGGCCGAGGGCGAGGTCGATCCGCGTCTCGGACCCGGCCGCGCTCGCCGCCGGGACGATCCGGTCGACGGTCGAGACGATCTCGAGCAGCGGGCAGGGGAGGGCGGCCGGGTCGGCGGCCAGCCACTCCCCACGGCCGGTGACGTCGCGGCCGAACAAATCCTCGAACAGCTCTCGGGCCGCGGCCTCCGGCAGAGGCGGACCGTCGTTCGCCCAGTCCTCCAGGGTCACGAAGGCCCGCGCTTTCTCCCCCTCCATCGCCGCGAACGCCTCGAACTTGCCGATCGTGCGCGCCGGATCGAGCGACCAGAAAGCGGCCTGAAGCACCTCCATCGGCAGAAGCCCGAGGCGCTCCGCGCCCGCCTTCGAGCCCGCCCAGAGGCCGGCGAGCATCGCCCGCGAATCGTCCGGGAAGCCGTCGAACCGCCACGGCGCGGCGATCGTCGCCACCCGCGCGATCCCGCCGCCCGCCGCCGCGCCGAGCGCCATCGTGCCGCCGAGGCAGTAGCCGACGAGGGCGGGTGCGGCGCCCGACATAGCCGCGATCAACGGCATCAGCACCTCTTCGACATGCCCCGCCAGGGTCAGCTCGCGCCGCGCCGCCACGTCCCAGCCCCAGTCGACCAGCAGCGGCCGCACCCGTCCCCGCGCCGCCAGCCAGCGCAGCAGCGACCTCTCGCCGCCGAGGTCGAGGATCGAGGGCGGGTTGATCAGCGACGGCACGAACACCGTCGCGACCCCGGTCCCGCCATAATCCCTGAGCGTCGCTCCGAGCCTCTGCGCGACCGCCGGCGGGGGCACGGGCGGCGGCGTCCGCGGCGCTTCCTGGTAGCGCCGCAATCCCTCCAGCGCGCGGCGCATCCGCGCCGGGTCCGCCGCGGTTTCGCTGCGCAGCATTGCGAGGAACAAGGGGAGCGGCCGAGGCCTCTGTTGCGGTGCGGCAAGCTTCGGTGCTAGGGCCGAATCCTCAGCGCGCGAGGACCCTCCCATGGCCGGTTCGGGATCGGACGACGACGTGGTCATCGTCAAGAAATACGCCAATCGCCGGCTCTACGACACCGAAAGCTCGTCCTACATCACGCTCGAGCGGCTCGCCGAGATGGTCCGCCAGAAGCGGCAGTTCAAAGTGGTGGACGCCAAGTCCGGCGAGGACATCACCCGCCAGGTGCTGACCCAGATCATCATGGACGAGGAATCGCGCGGCGGCGCCGAGATGCTTCCGATCAATTTCCTGAGGCAGCTGATCGGGCTCTACGGCGACCGCATGCAGGGCCTCGTCCCGCAATATCTCGAAGCCAGCATG
The DNA here is from genome assembly GCA_034668385.1 of Sphingomonadales bacterium. Classification (GTDB taxonomy): domain Bacteria; phylum Pseudomonadota; class Alphaproteobacteria; order Sphingomonadales; family Sphingomonadaceae; genus Allosphingosinicella. The sequence goes on from JAXDPL010000250.1 coordinate 2,754, forward strand.
GAGGCGCTGCAGCGCAACCAGGCGCAGCTTCGCGACGCTCTGGCCGGCGCCTTCACCGGCGGCCCGTTCGCCGAGCTGGCGCGGCGCAACATGGAGATGTTCCAGGCCACCGCCGGCGCCGCTCCGCCCAGGCCCGAACCGAACGAACGCGAAGCCGAGATCGAGCGCCTGCGCGCCGAGCTCGCCGCCCTCCAGGCCAAGGTCGACAAGCTGGCGCGATGACGGCCGGTCCCGGCTAGCCGGGGCGGACAGTCCGGGGGACT
>JAXDPL010000251.1:0-8950 GCA_034668385.1 Sphingomonadales bacterium
GCATGGCGCCGAGGCAGACCCACATCATCAGCCGGAAATCGTCGATATAGGCGATCATCAGCGCCTGCCGATTGATCTCGAGGTCGACCATCTGCAGCGCCGCTTGGCCGCCGGCGCCGAGCATCGCCATCGTGTCGCCGCCGCCGCCGGGCGGCATCAGCCCCGGGATGACCGCCGGCGTGATGTGCTGGGCCATGTCGGCATGGCTGACCTGTACGTTGCGGGCGAGGAGGAAGGTGACCACCGAGATCCCCACCGAGCCGCCGATGTTGCGGGCGAGGTTGAGCAAGGACGCGCCGGTGGTGCGGTAGCTGGCCGGAAGCGAGGCGAAGGCGAGCGCCTGCAGCGGCACGAAGATGAAGCCGAGGCCGAGACCCTGGATGACTCCGCTCATGATGATCGGCCGCGAGCTCATCGCCAGCGTGAAGCCGGACATCTGGTAGAGCGAGAGGGCGAGACAGCCGATGCCCGAGAAGATCAGCAGCCGCGCATCGACCTTGCCGGTCAGGCGGCCGGCCAGCATCATCGAGATCAGGGTACCGATGCCGCGCGGGGCGGTGAGGAAGCCCGAATCGAGGACGGAATAGCCGTAGAGCTGCTGGAGGAGCGGGGGCAGCAGGGCGAGGCCGGCGAGGAGCAGGACGCCGGTCACCACCATGAAGAACAAGGCGAAGCCGAAATTGCGGTCGGCGAACATCTTCGGGTCGAACAGCGGGTTGCGGCCCGTCGCGAGCTGGACGACGAACATCCAGGCGCCGGCGCCGGCGAGCGCGGCCTCGATGCAGATCTCCCAGCTCTGGAACCAGTCCTGATCGGCGCCGCGATCGAGCATGATCTGGAACGACCCCAGCGCCATGGCGAGGAGGCCGAAGCCGAACAGGTCGAACTGCCGCTTCTTCACCTCGCTCGACGGCATGAAGCGCAGCAGCAAAAGGGTGCAGAGCATGCCGACCGGAAGGTTGACCAGGAACACCCAGCGCCAGCTGTAATTCTCGGTCAGCCAGCCGCCGAGCACGGGGCCGAGGATCGGGCCGATCATCACCCCCATGCCGAACATCGCCATCGCCCGGGCGTGCTTCGACGGCGGGTTGATGTCGAACATCACCGCCTGGGCGATCGGCACCAGAAAGGCGCCCGAGACGCCCTGCAGGGCGCGGAAGACGACCATCTCCGGCAGATTCTGCGCCATCGCGCACATCACCGAGGCGACGGTGAAGGCGACGACCGACCAGATGAACAGCCGCCGCCGCCCGACCCGGTCGGCGAGCCAGCCGGTGATGGGGATGGCGATCGCCGAGGCCACGATATAGCTGGTCAGCACCCAGTTGATCGTCTCCTGGGTCGCCGACATCGAGGCGCGCATGTGCGGCAGCGCCACGTTGGCGATCGTCGTGTCGAGCACCTGCAGCAACACCGCCATCATGATGGCGACGGTGAGGATGCCGTGCTCGAGCGCGTCGAGCTTCAGCGTCGGGACGTGCGGCGGATGTGCGGCGGCGGTGGCCATGCCGGGCTACCGGGGCGAAGAGGGCAAGGGCTTCACCGGGAGCCCGCCGGCCGCGCGGGCGGCGGCTGGACTCCGAGCGGGCGCTCCTTCGTATCGACGGTCACGTCGACCGAAAGGCCGGCGAGCAACTGCCGCGCCGGCTGGCAGTCGATCGCGATGCGAACCGGAACGCGCTGGGTCACCTTCACCCAATTGCCGTTGGCGTTCTGGGCGGGGAGCAGCGAGAATTCCGAGCCGGTGCCGCGCCCGATCGAGGCGACATGGCCGCACAACTTGCCCGAATAGGCGTCGACCTTGATCTCGGCCGGCTGGCCGGGCGCCATGTTCTTGAGGTCGGTTTCCTTGAAATTGGCCTCGATCCAGGTGTCGCCGCTGCGCACCACGGTCACCATGCCGAGCCCCTGCACCGCCATGTTGCCGAGCTGCAGCCGCTCGGTCTGGCTGACATAGCCGTCGACCGGCGCGCGCACCTCGGTGCGCTTGAGGTCGAGCAGGGCCTTGTCGCGCGCGGCGATGGCGGCGGCGATCGCCGGCTGGGCGCTCTCCGGGCCGGAGCGCAGCTGCGCGGCGCTGACCTGCGCCTGGTTGCGCGCATTGGCGAGCCGCTGCTTGGCTTCCTGGACGCCGTGAAGCGCCTGGTCGTAGAGCACCCGGGTGGTGAAGCCGCGGCGAAGCAGCTCGGCGTAGCGCTCGAAATTGCGCTGGGCGATCGAGAGATTGTCCTGGGCGGCGAGGATGTCGGCGCCGGTGCCCGCATTCTCGGCCTCGAGCTTGCTCACCGAGACCTGGGCGGAGGCGATCTGCGCCTCCGCCTGCTCGAGCGCGATCCGGTAGGGCGATGGATCGATCCGGAACAGGAGGTCGCCGGCCTTGACGCGCTGGTTCTCCTTGACCGCGACCTCGACGATCGGCCCCGTGACCAGCGCCGAGACCGAGACCTTGTCCTGCTGGACATAGGCGTTGTCGGTCGAGACGTAGCGGCCCGAGGCCAGGTAGAAATAGGCGCCGAGCGCGAGCAGGATCAGCGGCACGGCGAGCATCAGGATGACTCGCAGGCGCTTCTTCCCGGGCGCCGCGGTCTCGACCGTCTCGACCGTGTCCGGCGCCTCGGCCGGCTTCGCTTCGGCGGCCTTGATGGCGCCCTCCTTCATGATGCTCTCCGCTGGGCTTCGGCGGCGGGAGCGAGGTTCGCCCGCACCCGCGCCAGGATCTGCCGGACCTGCGCCTGCTCGGCCTCCGACACCCCGGCAAGGGCGTCGTCGAGAAATTGTTCCGCGATCACGCGAAGCTCCTCGACGATCGGGCCGGAATGGGCGGTGAGGTGGATCCGCCACGCGCGCCGGTCTTCCTCGTCGGGACGGCGCTCGACCAGCCCGGCTTCCGCCAGCCGGTCGATCATCCGGCAGAGCGTGATCGGCTCGACGTCGAGTGCGTCGGCGAGCTCGACCTGGCGCTGGCCGTCGCGGCGCTTGAGGCGGGAGAGGACGCGCCACTGCGCGCGGGTCACGCCATGCTCGGCCGCCCGCCGCTCGAACGCGCGGCGCAGCGCCTGGGCGGTCTCGTTGACCTCGAAGGCGAAATTGGCGTCCATGGCAGGCATATAATAAGGATGCTTATCAGTTGCAAGCTAAGACGGAGTTAACCGGCCCACGGGCGGCCAACGCACCGGCGGCAGGCGAGGTCCCTGACTTCGGCGAATGGCGGCGGGATCGTCGCCGTCCTTGACTCGCCCCCGGCGAGAGCCGAGGCTCGGACGGGGGCGGTGGCAATGGCGAGCAAGGGTCGACTGGCGGCGGCGGTGCGCGGCGGCGCGGCCGGAGCCGCGCTGGCGCTCGCCGTCCTGGCGTGGCCGGGACCCGTGAGGTCGCAGGGGGCCGACCCCAGCCAGGCCAAGGTGTTCCTTAGCTGGCGGACCGATTGGACACCGACCGGAGTGCGGGTCGATCCGGGCGACACGCTCTCGATCGACATCCAGGTGCTGCAGCCGCCCAGGCCGCCTGGTGAAACCAGGGCGCAGGGGCAGGGCGGTTCGCTGGTGGACAGACTCGCGCAGGCAGCAGCGCTGCAGGCGTTCGTCGGCCGTCTCGACGAGGGGCCCCCCTTCCGCGTCGGTCGCAATTTCAGGCAGGTGATGAAGACAGGTGGCCTGCTGTCGTTGCGGTGGACCGTGCCCAGGGAGGCCGGCGTCGCCGGAGCGTTCAGCGCCGCGGTCCGCGTCGAGCCGGGGCCGCCCGACGACGGTGGCCCGGGCGACAACAGCGTCGCGACGAACGGCAATGCCGGCGCGGACCTTGGGAACCGGGCCGACGCCAACCTATCGGTTACGACCTCCGCCCCATCGGTCGTCGACAATCGGACCGATGGCGAGCAGGCCAACGCGCAGGACAATGGTGCGGAGCCGGCAAATGTCGTCATCACGCCGTCGCAGCCGCCCCAACCGCCGATGAATGACAGCGGGACCGACGGCGCCATCGTCTCCGCGGAATCAGGCCCGTCGCTGGGCCGCCTTGCCATCCTCACCCCCGCTATCGCCGGGCTTTTGCTGGTGCTCGCCGGTGCCGGCCTCGCGCTCAAGCAACGGCGCCAGCGCCTGCGGGTGAAACGGACTCGGGCGCTGCTCGGCGTGTCACCGTCGCTCGACCTGGGCGAGGGCGCGTGCCGAAGCGACGATCGGCCGGCGGAGGGGCCGGCGGCGGTTTTCGCCACCCGGCTCGATACCGGCGCCGTGCATTGGACCGGAGGAGGCGAAGATGGATGAAGGCTGGCGTCCAACGGTGGCCGACCTGCTGCCCGACCGGCTCGACGGGATCGAGGAACGGATCAAGGACCGGCTGTGCGAGGATCCGGGAGTCGGCGGCTCGAAGCTCGCCTGGGGCCTGATCGGCTCCGAGGTCGAGGGCGCGTTGAAGTCGGTGCTCGACTGCGACCTGCTTGAGGTCCTCGGCAAGGCCTGGGCGACGATGCGGGCGCTGCAGGCCTATGCCGACCCGGCCCGGCATCCGCCCGGGGAGACCGCCGTCGTCCATCTCGGCGAGCGGGACATCGAGCGCGAGCTTCACCCGGTGATCACCGTGACGATCGGCGATTGTCCGCCGATGGAGCTGCGTTTCACGATCACGCTTTGCGCGCATCTCAGCGGTCTCGCTTTGTCGCTGCGCTGCCCGTTCCTCACCGGCGGCACGGCGGGCGACGCCCAGGTCAGCGCGAGCCTCAGCTATGGCGAGATCAAGCTGGTCAAGCCGCAGGAGTCGCGCAAGCTGGCCCTGCCCGGCCGCTTCCGCTTCGATCCGCCGCTGGAGATTCGGCCCGCCTGACCGAGCGCTAGCGGATGGCGGCGAGGTCGATGCCGCGAGTCTCGCGGGCGAGGAGGGCGGTGACGCCGCTCACCACGCAGGCGACCGCGACGTAGGCGGAGACGGCGACCGTCGACTGCGTGCGCTGGTACAGCCAGATGGCGACGATCGGCGCGAGCGAGCCGGCGACGATCGAGGTCAGCTGGTAGGCGATCGACACGCCCGAATAGCGGTAGCGGGTCGGGAACAGCTCGGTGATGAAGGCGGCCTGCGGGCCATACATGGCTCCGTGGAGGATCAGCGCGATCGTGATCGCCAGCACGATCGTTGCCATGTCGCCGCTTCCGAGCATCGGCAGGAACGCGAAGCTGAAGGCAGCCAGGCCGAGGCCGCCGAAGGCATAGACGGCGCGCCGGCCGATACGATCCGAGAGCCACCCGAACATCGGGATGATCAGGAAGTGGATCGCGGCGCCGATCAGGGTCGCGTTGAGCGCCGTGCTTCGGCTGAGGTGCCGGACCTCGGTCAGGTAGACCACCGAATATGCGGTGATGACGTAATAGCTGATATTCTCGCCGAGCCTGAGCCCGGCGCCGATCAGGGTGCCGCGGGGTTGCTCGCGAAGCACGTCGAGTGCCGGCGCCCTGGGCGGCGCACCGCCGCGCTCGATCTCCTCTTCGAAGGCGGGCGTCTCGGCGACGGAGGTGCGGATCCACCAGCCGACGACGACCAGCACGACCGAGAGGAGGAAGGGGACGCGCCAGCCCCAAGCGGCGAAATCGGCATCGTCCTGCACCGCCGCCATCACCGCCATCACGCCGACCGCGATCAGGTTCCCGGCCGGCACGCCCGCCTGCGGCCAGCTCGTCCAGAAGCCGCGCCGCCTCGAGTCGGCATGCTCGGCGGCGAGGAGCACGGCGCCGCCCCATTCCCCGCCGACCGCGAAGCCCTGGACCAGCCGGAGCGCGACGAGGGCCGCCGGAGCCCAGAGGCCGATCTGCTGATAGGTAGGGAGGAAGCCGATGAGCATCGTCGAGAGTCCCATCAGGATGAGGCTGATCATCAGCAGGCGCTTGCGGCCGATGCGGTCGCCGAAATGCCCGAAGACGATGCCGCCGACCGGCCGCGCGACGAAGCCGAGCGCATAGGTGGCGAAGGCGAGGATCGTGCCGGTGGCGGGATCGAACTTGGGGAAGAAGAGGTGGTTGAACACCAGGGCAGCGGCGTAATTGTAGAGGAAGAAATCGTACCACTCGATGGTGGTGCCGATCAGGCTCGCCAGCACCACGCGGCGCAGATGCCCCGGCTGCCATTCCCGCTCCGTCGTCGCCATGTTTCCTCCGCTTGCTCGCCCGAGCCTAGCCGCAACCGGCGCCGCCGCGCCAGAACTTGAAGCGGCGTCGCGGCGGGCGTAGCGGCGGCGCATGCGCGCGCTTCTCCCCCTGCTCCTCCTGCTGGCGACGCCGGCGGCCTCGCAACCCCGATCCGAACAGGCGCGCTGGCGGGCGCAGGCGGCGCGGGTGACGATCGTTCGGGACGATTGGGGAATCGCCCACGTGCGCGGCCGGAGCGACGCCGACGCGGTGTTCGGGATGATCTACGCCCAGGCGGAGGACGACTTCAACCGGGTCGAGACCAACTACATGACCGCTCTCGGCCGAACCGCCGAGGCGGAGGGCGAGACGGCGATCTGGGGCGACCTGCGCGCCCGGCTCTACATGGAGCCGGCCGACCTCCAGGCCCGCTACCGGGCCAGTCCGGCCTGGCTCAGGCGGCTGATGGACGCCTGGGCGGACGGGCTCAATTACTACCTCGCCACCCACCCGGACGTGCACCCGCGGGCGATCCGGCGGTTCGAGCCGTGGATGGCGCTCTCCTTCACCGAAGGCTCGATCGGCGGCGACATCGAGCGGATCGATCTCGCCGGGCTGGAAGCCTTCTACGGGAAGGGCCGCCCGGTCTTGGCCGCCGCCGCCGATTCCGAGCCGCGCGGCTCCAACGGAATCGCGCTCGCGCCGGCGAGGAGCGAGGACGGCCACGCCTTGCTGCTCATCAACCCGCACACCAGCTTCTTCTTCCGCTCCGAGCAGCAGGTGACGAGCGGCGAGGGCCTCGACGCCTACGGCGCCGCGACCTGGGGCCAGTTCTTCATCTACCAGGGCTTCAACGCCCATGCCGGCTGGATGCACACGTCGAGCGGAGTCGACAGCGTCGACGAGTTCCTCGAGACGGTCGTCGAGCGCGGCGGCCATTATTTCTACAAATACGGCAACGAGCTTCGGCCGGTGCTGACCTCGACCGTCACGGTGCCCTACCGGACCGCCGACGGCCGCACCGCCGCGCGCACCTTCACGATCTTCCGCACCCATCACGGCCCGATCGTCCGCGCCGAGAGCGGCAAGTGGGCCGCGTTCGCGATGATGCACAAGCCGATCGAGGCGCTCGAGCAATCGTTCCTGCGAACCAAGGCCCGCGATTACGCCTCGTTCCTGCGAGTCGCGGCGCTGCAGGCCAATTCGTCGAACAACACCCTGTTCGCCGACGACAAGGGCGAGATCGCCTATCTCCACCCGCAGTTCATCCCGGCCCGCGACGACCGTTTCGACTACACGAAGCCGGTCGACGGCAGCGATCCCGCCACCAACTGGCGGGGGCTGCTCCCGCTCGCGCGAATCCCCCACCTGATCAGTCCGGCGAGCGGGTTCGTGTTCAACTCCAACAACTGGCCGTGGAACACGGCCGGGCCGGGCAGCCTCCGGGCGTCCGACTATCCGCGCTACGTCGAGCAATATGGCGAGAATCCGCGGGGCCAGCACGCGCTGATGCTGCTCGGCGGCGCGCGGCGCTTCTCGCTCGAAGGCCTGCGCGCCGCCGCGTTCGACCGCTACCAGCCCGCCTTCGCCCGGCTCGTCCCCAGCCTCGTCGCGGCCTGGGATGCCGCGCCCGCCGGAGCGCTGAAGGGCCGCCTCGCCGAACCGGTCGCGCGCCTTCGGGGCTGGGACTATCGCTGGGGCGTCGGTTCAATCCCGAACACGCTCGCCAATTTCTGGGGCGACGAGATGGTGAAGCGCGCGGCCGGCGGGTCGTGGGGCCTCGGCCTGTCGAGCTACGACGCGATGGACGCCGCGCCGGCTTCGGCGAAGCTCGAGGCGCTGGCCGCCGCGCTCGACCGCCTGACCCGCGACTTCGGCCGCTGGGACGTGCCGTGGGGCGAGGTCAACCGCTTCCAGCGCCTAAGCCCGGCGATCGACCATCCGTTCACCGATGCCGGGCCGAGCATCCCGGTCGGCTTCTCCTCAGCCCGCTGGGGCTCGCTCGCCTCGTTCGGCGCCGCGCCGCGCCACGGCTCGAAGAAATGGTACGGCACCAGCGGCAACAGCTTCGTCGCCGTCGTCGAGTTCGGACCGCGGGTGCGCGCGATCGCCGTCACCGCCGGCGGCGAGAGCGGCCATCCGGACTCGAAGCATTTCAACGACCAGGCCGGACGCTACGCCGCCGGGAATCTCCGCCCGGTCTATTTCTATCCGGACCAGCTGCGCGGGCACACGGAACGGACGTATCGGCCGGGGCATTAGCTCCTCCCCGGAACGGGGAGGGGGACCATCCGAAGGATGGTGGAGGGGGCCCGAGGCAGAACCGGCGGAGAGGGGGGACCCCTTCACCGCACTTCGTGCGGTCCCCCTCCCCGTTCCGGGGAGGAGCTAGTCGGCCATCTCATCCGCCGCGCGGATCAATCCGTCCAGGATCCCCGGCTCGTTATAGGCGTGGCCGCCGTCCGGAACGATCCTGAGCTCGGCCTCGGGCCAGGCGCGGTGAAGCGACCAGGCGGCGGCGGGCGGGGTGCAGCAATCGTGGCGGCCCTGGACGGTGATTGCCGGGATGCGGCGGATCCGGCCGAGGTCGCGGATCAGCTGCCCGGGCTCCATCCAGCCGCGGTTCGCCATATAATGGTTCTCGATTCGCGAGATGGCGACGGCATATTGGTCGCCCACCGAGGCGGCGACCAGCTCCGGGTTGGGCAGCAGGGTGATCGTCTCCGCCTCCCATTTGCTCCACGCCTTGGCCGCCGCGAGCTGCACGTCCTCATCGGAATCGAGCAGGCGCCGGCGATAGGCTTCGACCAGGTCGCCGCGCTCGTCCTCGGGAATGA
>JAXDPL010000252.1:0-36278 GCA_034668385.1 Sphingomonadales bacterium
ATGTCGTCGCCGTCGATCAGCGTCGGCGCCATCGAATCGCCGGTCACGGTGATGATCGAAAGGTCCGCCGCCCGGACGCCGGGGATCCGCCTCAGCCACGTGCGGACGAAAGCGACCGTGCCGGCGACCGTCTCGCCGTCGGCATTGGCTCCGGGCCCGGCCGAAGCCCGAAGGTCGAGCCTCGGCAGGGAGACGATCGCGCCTCCGGCCGCGGCGAGCGGCGCCGGTCCCCCCAGCGCCTCGTCCGGTACGTTGAAGTACCGCGCCAGGGTGCGCCGATCCCGCTCCGCCAGCTCGCGCGGCACGCCGCGTTTGACGAATTGTTGGATATAGGCGGCGTTGCGGCCGATCAGCCGGGAAAGACCGGCATAATCCTCCCGCCTTTCCTCGATCAGCCGCTCGAGCACGGCCCTCTGGTCAACGTCCGCCATGCCTGCTTCTAACATAGGATTTTTCCTAGCGCCAGCCCCAGGAGAAACCGTGTTTACCGTCTTGTCAGTAGCATCCGCGCAATGCATCCTTCGCCCGGGCCGCCGGGGCGCGGCCAGGGGAGGGAATATGTCACGTCTTTCGCATCTTCTTCACGCCGGCGCCGGTCTGGCCGCGCTCGCCGCCGCCGGCTTTGCCGCCGCGCCGGCCTCGGCCCAGAGGGTCGGCCGGATCGTCGCCTTCGGCGATTCCTATGCCGACACCGGCAATTTCTGGAACCTGACCGGCATTCCGCGCGCCTCAATCTACCCGAACGGGCGCTTCTCCAACGCCACCAACTTCGTCGACACCATGTCGCAGCTGCTCGGCGTTCGCGACGACAATTTCGCGATTGGCGGCGCCTTCACCGACAACGGCAACATCAACGGGATCGGCGGCGGTTTCGTCACCGAATACCAGTCCTTCCTCTCCGGCGGGGGCCCGGCCACCTTTCCGCGGGTCAGCGGCACCTTCGCGTCCTCCGACCTCCTCGTCATCTCGATTGGCGGCAACGACGCGCGCGCCTATGAGAAGAGCCTCGGCAACACGCCGACCGCGTCCCAGATTTCCGGCCTGCTCGCCGGGGTTCCGGCGCAGGCGTCGCTGAAGGTCAGCCAGGCGACCGCGGGGCTCACCGCGCTGGTCAATGCCGGCGCCCGCAACATCACCTTCATCGGCGGCGACGTCGGGCGCATGCCCGAAGTGCAGGGCCTCGCCATCGCCCAGGTCGGCAGCGCCTACGCCTCGGCGTTCAACGGCGGCATGCAGGCCTCGCTCGCCAATTTCGCCCGCCAGGGCGTGATCGTGAACTATCTCGACCTGAACAAGGTCGGCGACGTGGTCGCGGCCAATCTCTCCAAGTTCGGCCTGGTCAGCGCGGGCGCCTGCCCGATCGCCTGCGTCACCACCGACCCGACCCTGCTCGACCAATATCTGTTCTACGTCGACCAGGTCCACCTGACCTCGGCCGGCTTCGCGATCGTCGGCCGCTACGCGGTGCGCCAGCTCGAAGCGCCGCTCCACCTCCAGGCGCAATCGGAGACCGGGCTCGAGGCCGGCCTCGCCTTCGGGGCGACTTTGCAGGGGCGGCTCGACCTCTCGGCGCCCCGCGCCGGCGGTCCGTCGCACGGCCTTTCCTTCTACGTCACCGGCAACACCGCGCGCCGCGACGTGGCGCCGACCAACACCAGCCTCGGCTACGAGCTGAAGGACGTTGGGGTGAGCGCCGGCGCCGAGATCGCGGCCGGGCCGGGCGTCATTGGCGCCGCGGTCAACTACAGCCGCCCCAAGGCCGACATTACGATCGGCACCGGCGGCGTCCGCGCGACCGCCTGGCACGCCGGCGTCTACGGCGGCCTCTCGTCCGGCGGCCTGTTCGGCCAGGCCTATGCCGGCTACGGCTGGGTCGACTACCGCTTCCGCCGCCAGGCGGTGATCGACGACATTCACGGCGATACCAGCGGCCACGATCTCGTCGCCGGCGCCAAGGCGGGCTACCTCGCCGGCTTCGGCGGCCTCAAGGTCGGCCCGGTCGTCGCGGTCGATTACGCCCGCGCCCGGCTCGACGGCTACACCGAGACGGGCGACCCGGTGCTGACCAACAGCGTCGGCGCGCAGCGCGCCAAGGCCCTGGTCGGAAGCGCCGGGATCGAGGCGCGCGGCAATTTCTCCGCCGGCGGGCTCGCCGTCCGCCCCTATGTGGCGGTGACCGCGGAGAAGGAGCTTTCCGGCAACGGCCGGGCCGTCGCCTATGCCGGAACCGCTTCGCCGACCATCGTCAACACCTGGGTGATCCCCGACGGCAAGCGCGACGTCTACGGCCGGATCGGCGGCGGAGTCGATTTCGCGCTCGGCGGCGCGGTCTCGCTGCAGGTGCAGGCGAGCGCCTCGGTGGGGCGCGACGGCGGAAACGACTTCAACGGCTTCGCCGGATTCAAGCTCGGCTTCTGAGGCAGGGAAGGGGAGGCTTGATCCTGCCTCCCCTCCGGCCCACATCGGGGCCATGCTGATCCAGACCGAGACGACGCCCAATCCCTCCACCCTCAAATTCCTGCCGGGGGGACGGGTGATGGAGGCGGGCACCCGCGATTTCGCGACTCCCGAGGACGCGGAGGCCTCGCCGCTCGCCGAGGCGCTGTTCGCCGCCGGCGGGGTTGAAGGCGTATTCTTCGGGCGCGACTTCATTTCGGTGACGGCGGCGTCGGACGCCGACTGGAAGGATCTCAAGCCGCAGGTGCTCTCGGTCCTGCTCGACCATTTCGCCGGCGGCGCGCCTTTGTTCCGCCCGGCCAGCGCCGGTGGCATCGCCGTCGAGACCGAGGACGATTTCGGCGACGATCCCGCCGACGCCGAGATCGTCGCTCAGATCCGCGAGCTGATCGATACGCGTGTGCGGCCGGCGGTGGCGCAGGACGGCGGTGACATCGTCTATCGCGGCTTCAGGGACGGGCGAGTCTACCTCGCCCTGCACGGCGCCTGCTCGGGCTGTCCCTCTTCGACGATGACTCTGAAGAACGGCATCGAAAGCCTGCTCCGGCACTACGTCCCCGAAGTCGAGGCCGTCGAAGCCGTTTGAAGTTTTCCGTCATTCCCGCGAAAGCGGCGATGTGCCTGGATCCGAGCGCCTCACCCTCGTCATCGAAACGGCGACGCCGGCCTGCTCGGTGGCGCTGATCGCCGGCGCGGGACTGATCGCCGAGCGGCACGAGCTGGTCGGCCGCGGCCATGCCGAGCGGCTGCTGCCGATGGTGCGGGAGCTGCTGGAGGGACGCCGGCCAGAGGCTTTGCTCGTCGATTGCGGGCCCGGCAGCTTCACCGGCGTCCGGGTCGGCCTCGCCGCCGCCCACGGCCTGAGGATCGGCTGGGGCGTTCCGCTCGCCGGCTATTCGTCCATGACGCTGGCGGCCGCCGGCTCCGGGGATGTGGAAATCGCGGTTGCGCTGCGCGGTGGACACGGGCAGCTGTTCGTCCAGAGCTTTTGCAGTGACCCGCTTCGCCCCACCGACGCGCTCGAGTCGCTCGTGCCCGAGGCGGCAGCAGCCGTGATCCGCGCGCCCGTCGTGCTCGGATCGGGTGCGGCCGCCCTGGTCGAGGCGCGGGGTTTCGGGCGCGCGCTCGATGCCGAACTCCGCGCCGCCGACGCGCGCTTTCTCCCCGAGGTGCTGCGCTCGCTTCCGCCTCGCCCGATTTACGGCCGCGGCGCCGATGCGAGGCCGATGCGGTGATTGGCGAAGATGTCGAAATAGAGGAAGGCGGCCTGCTGCACCTAGACGCGGTGATGACGGTGATGCGCGACAGTTTCGATCCCGCTTTCGGCGAGGCATGGACGGGGCCGCAGTGCGCCGGCCTGCTGCCGATGCCCGGTGTCTGGCTGTCGCTCGCGCGCCGTCGGGAGAATGTCGTCGGCTTCGCTCTCGGCCGGGTGGTCGGCAGCGAGGCGGAGCTGCTCCTGCTCGCCGTTCGCCGCCAATCGCAGGGTCGCGGCACCGGAAGAAAGCTTCTCCATCGCTTTCAGGAGGTTGCTTCAAGAAAAGGGGCCGAACATCTCCACCTGGAAGTGCGCGACGGCAATTACGCGGTTGGCCTCTACACGGCCTCAGGCTTCCGCGAGGTCGGCAGGCGAAAGAATTATTACCAAGGCCGCGATGGTCAGCTATATGACGCCCTGACTCTGGCGAAAACGGCCCTGAGTTGATCCATTTTTAGCGGTTTTGCGGATTTGGCTTGAAAGAACCTCCAAAATGGATCATTCGTGGCGCGAAGGGGGCAGCGCTTCCACGATTTCCCGTCGGCAATAAGGTCTCCAAGGCAATGGCAGAGAGCAACGAATTGAACGAAACCCTGATCACCCTCACCGCCGACATCGTATCGGCCCACGTCAGCAACAACAGCGTGGCGGTCAACGACCTCCCGACACTCATCGGCAACGTCCACAGCGCCCTCGCCGGCCTGGGCGCACGCGCGGAAGAAGCACCGGCCCGGCCCGAGCCGAAGGTCTCCATCCGCTCCTCGATCAAGCCGGACTATATCGTCTGCCTTGAGGACGGGAAGAAATTGAAGATGCTGAAGCGGCATCTGATGACGCACTATCAGATGACGCCCGACGAATACCGGCAAAAGTGGGGCCTCAACGCCGACTATCCGATGGTCGCGCCCAACTATGCCGAGCAGCGCCGCACGCTGGCCAAGAAGATCGGCCTCGGCACCAAGCGCCGCCGCGGCGGCCGGGCGGCCAAATAAGCAAGGGTCCTGCCGGGGTGCGTGGGCCCCGGCAGCCTTTACCGGGGGGCGTTTTCCGTTAAAGCGATTCCCGGACAGATGACCCGCAGGATCGACATCGAGACGCTCTGCGCCGAAAAGGGTCTGCGCATCACCGAGCAGCGGCGGGTCATCGCCCGCGTCCTCTCCGAATCGGAGGATCATCCGGACGTCGAGGCGCTGCACGCCCGCGCCTCGTCGATCGATCCCGGAATCTCGATCGCCACCGTCTACCGGACAGTGCGGCTGTTCGAGGAGGCGGGCATTCTCGAGCGCCACGATTTCGGCGACGGCCGCTCGCGCTACGAGGCGGCCGACGCCACCCACCACGACCATCTCATCGATGTCGAGAGCGGCCGGGTCATCGAGTTCGTCGACGAGGAGCTCGAGGCGCTGCAGCGCCGGATCGCCGAGAAGCTTGGCTTCCGCCTCGTCGACCACCGCATGGAACTCTACGGCGTGGCGCTGGATCGGAAGGGGTAGGAAGTGGAGACGGGCGGAATTCCCCTCCCCCTCCAAAGGGAGGGATGAGTTGAGCCATCTCCGCTTTGCGTTTCGAGCCGCCCACATCGTCCTCGCGCTGCTCGTCTGCGTACCCCTCCATTACGCCTCGCTGCTCTTCCTGCGCAGGTCCCGCTGGCCGCGGCGGTTCCTCGGCTGGGCTGCTTACGCTTCGGGCATGCGGGTTCGGGTCGAGGGGACGCCGCTGGAGCGCGACGTGCTGTTCCTCGCCAATCACCTAAGCTGGCTCGATATCCTGGTCCTCGCCGGGGCAAGCGGGACGGCGTTCGTGGCCAAGGACGACGTCGCCCGCTGGCCGGTGGTCGGCTGGCTGGCGCGGCTGAACGCCACCGTGTTCATTGCCCGCACCGCCCGCGCCGGGGTCAAGGGACAGGCCGACGCGCTGCGCGGCGCGCTCGCCTCGGGCCAGCCGGTCGCCCTGTTCCCGGAAGGCACCACCGAGGGCGGGATCGACATCTTGCCGTTCCGGGCCAGCCTGCTCGCATCCCTGTTCCCGCCGCTCGAGCGTGTGAAGGCGCAGCCGGTGGCGATCGACTATGGCGAAGCGGCGCACGACATCGCCTGGATCGGCGACGAGACCGCTCCGGCCAACGCACGGCGGGTGCTGTCGCGGCGGGGGACGGCGACGGTCACCCTGCGTTTCCTCGAGCCCGTCGACCCCGCGACGGTCCACGATCGCAAGCATCTCGCCGCGGCGGCGCGGGCCGAGATCGTCGAGGCCCTCTCTTCCGGGGCCGGGGCGGATCGCCTATAGCGCCGCCGATGACCGCGCCCCGCACCTTCCAGATCAAATCCTACGGCTGCCAGATGAACGTCTATGACGGCGAACGCATGGCCGAGCTGCTCGAGGCGCAGGGGCTCGACCCGGCGGAGCCCGGCACCGAGGCGGATCTCGTGGTCCTCAACACCTGCCACATCCGCGAGAAGGCGGCGGAGAAGGTCTATTCGGAGATCGGCCGGCTGCGCCGCGCCGACGGCTCGCGGCCGATGATCGCGGTCGCCGGCTGCGTCGCCCAGGCCGAAGGCGCCGAGATCCCGCGCCGCGCGCCGGCCGTCGACATCGTCGTCGGCCCGCAGGCCTATCATCGCTTGCCCGGGCTGATCGCCGAGGCCGCCGAGGGGCGGCGGGCGCTCGACACCGACATGCCGACGCTCTCCAAGTTCGGCGCGCTTCCCGCGCGGCGGAAACAAGGCCCTTCCGCCTTCCTCACCGTCCAGGAGGGCTGCGACAAATTCTGCACCTATTGCGTCGTCCCCTACACGCGCGGCGCCGAGGTCTCGCGGCCGTGGAACGCGGTGATCGACGAGGCGCGGGCGCTGGTCGACACGGGCGCGAGGGAAATCACGCTGCTCGGCCAGAACGTCAATGCCTGGCGCGACGCCGATGGACGCGGCCTCGACGACCTCGTCCGGACGCTCGACCGGCTGCCGGGCCTCGAGCGAATTCGCTACACGACCAGCCACCCCACCGACATGACCGAAGGCCTGATCCGCGCCCACGGCGAGGTCGGCAAGCTGATGCCCTATCTGCACCTGCCGGTGCAGTCGGGGAGCGACCGGATGCTGAAGGCGATGAACCGCAGTCACACCGCCGAGAGCTATTTGCGGATCCTCGAGCGCGTGCGGGCGGCGCGGCCGGACATCGCGATCTCCGGCGATTTCATCGTCGGCTTCCCCGGCGAGACCGAGGCGGATTTCGAGGCGACCCTGAAAATCGTCGAGGCGGTGAACTACGCCCAGGCCTACTCGTTCAAATACTCGCCGCGGCCGGGCACTCCGGCGGCGGCCATGGAAAGTCAGGTCCCCCCGCAGGTGCAGGACGAAAGGCTCCAGAGGCTCCAGGCCTTGCTCAACGCCCAGCAGCTCGCCTTCAACCGGGCGAGCGTCGGGCGGCGGACGACGATCCTCGTCGAGCGCGACGGCAAGCGCCCCGGCCAGCGCGTCGGCAAGTCGCCCTGGCTCCAGTCCGTCCACGTCGAGACCGACGCGGCGGTGGGAAGCCTTGTGGAGGTCGAGATCGTCAGCGCCGGTCCGAACAGCCTCCACGGCGCCGCGGTTCTGCGGGCCGCCGCCTGATGGCGCAGAAGAAAGCCGCCGAGGCCGCCGCGCCGCGGGCGCGGGTCGAGGTCGAGTTCGAGCAGCCGCATCTGCTCGGGCCCCTGTTCGGCGAGTTCGACCGCAACCTCGTCGCGATCGAGGACGCGCTCGGGGTCTATATCGCGGCGCGTGGCGCGAAGGTTCAGATCGAGGGCGAGCCGGAGGCGGCGGCGCGGGCGCGCGAGGTGATGGTCGGCCTCTATAACCGGCTCGACGAGGGCCAGGACATCGACGCCGAGACGGTCAACGCGATCATCGGCATGTCGGGCCAGCCGACGCTGGAGGGGATCATCTCGCCGGAGGTGGCCGAGCCGCCCAAGGTGATGATCCGCACCCGCAAGAAGACGATCGTTCCCCGCTCCAAGATGCAGGCCGTCTACATGGAGGCGCTGGGGCGCGACGACATGATCTTCGCGCTGGGTCCGGCCGGAACCGGCAAGACCTATCTCGCCGTCGCCCAGGCGGTGCAGCAATTGATCGGCGGTTCGGTCGACCGGCTGATCCTGTCGCGCCCGGCGGTCGAGGCGGGCGAGCGTTTGGGCTTCCTTCCCGGCGACATGAAGGAGAAGGTCGATCCCTATCTGCGCCCGCTCTACGACGCGCTCTACGACATGCTTCCGGCCGAGCAGGTCGAGCGGCGGATCGCGAGCGGCGAGATCGAGATCGCGCCGATCGCCTTCATGCGCGGGCGCACCCTCAACGACGCCTTCATCATCCTCGACGAGGCTCAGAACACCACGCCGGCGCAGATGAAGATGTTCCTCACCCGCTTCGGAATGCGCAGCCGGATGGTGATCTGCGGCGACCCGCTGCAGGTCGACCTGCCCAATCCCGGCGCCTCCGGGGTGGCCGACGCGGTCGGGCGGTTGGAGGGCATCAAGGGCATCGCCACCGTCCGCTTCACCGCCGGCGACGTCGTCCGCCACCCGCTGGTCGGCCGGATTGTCGAGGCGTACGAGGGCCCGCAGGCGTGAAGAAAATTGGGGACAGGCACCAATTTCCCGGTCGGTCGGGACTCGCTGCGTCTCGGAGGCGGAAATTGGTGCCTGTCCCCAATTTTAAATGCGTGCCTGTCCCCATTTTTCCGGGGGGGCTATGATCCTCGTCGAGACCGATGTGTCGGGAGAATGGGACAGTAAGACCGACTGGCCGGCGCTCGCCGGCGAGGCCGTGCGTGCCGCCGTCGGGGCGAGCCGGGAGCGGGCGCTGCTCGACTCCGGCCTCGCCGTCGAGGTCTCGGTCAAATTCACCCACGACGCCGAGGTCAAGGCGCTCAACGCCGGCTATCGCGGCAAGGATTCGGCCACCAACGTCCTCTCCTTCCCGATGTTCGAGGCCGATCTCCTCGCCTCGCTCGCGGGCGTCGAGGGCGGCGAATTGCTGCTCGGCGACGTCGTCCTCGCCCACGGCGTCTGTGCGCGCGAGGCCCAGGCCAAGGGCGCGTCGCTCGCCGACCATGCCGCGCATCTGGTGGTGCACGGCTCGCTCCATCTGCTAGGCTACGACCACGAAGCGGGGGAGTCCGAGGCGGTGGCGATGGAAGAGGTGGAGCGCGAAGCGCTGGCGGCGCTCGGCGTCGCCGATCCCTACGAGGTCCATCCGGGATGACCGACGACCATAGTCGAAGCGCCGAGCCGGACGAGCGGCCGACCAGCGTCTGGCGCAGCCTCCGCACCTTCCTGTTCGGCGAGGAGAATGAGGCGACGCTCCGCGAGGAGATAGAGGAAGCCATCGACAGCCACGAGGGCGAGGCGCCGGCGGTCGGCGACCTGTCGCCGGTCGAGCGCCAGATGCTGAGGAACCTCCTTCATTTCGGCGAGAGCCGGGTCGCCGACATCGCTGTTCCGAGGAGCGACATCATCGCGGTGCCGAGCGACATCGGCTTCGCGGCCCTGGTCACCGCCTTCGCCGAGGCCGGCCACAGCCGGTTGCCGGTCTTCGAGGAGAGCCTCGACAGCGTCGTCGGCATGGCCCACGTCAAGGACGTCTTCGCGCTTCTCGTCGCCGGCGCAGAGCCGCCGTCCGACATCGCGACCCTGCTCAGGAAGCCGCTCTACGTCCCCGAATCGATGGGCGTGCTCGACCTGCTGGCGCGGATGCGCTCGGAGCGGGTCCACCTCGCCATCGTCGTCGACGAGTTCGGCGGCACCGAGGGGCTGGTGACGATCGAGGACGTGGTCGAGGAGATCGTCGGCGACATCGAGGACGAGCATGACGAAGAGACGCCCGGCCTGCTGATCGCGGTCGAGGACGGCATCTGGGACGCCGACGGCCGAGCCGAGCTGGACGAGGTGGCCGAGACGATCGACGCGCGCCTGGGCGTGGTCGAGGAGGATGTCGACACATTGGGCGGCCTCGCCACCGTGCTGGCGGGCCGCGTGCCCCGCCAGGGCGAGATCGTCCAGCACCCGTCGGGCTGGCGGCTCGAAGTCACCGACCGCGACGCGCGCCGAGTCACCCGCCTCAGGCTTCACGCCCCGGAGGAAGGCGCGCTGTCGGGCTGAGCGCCGTCAGTTGCCGGGCGCGGGTTCGCGGAGGAGGGGGAGGATGTCGTCGATGAATTCCTGGGCGTCGAAGGCGCCGGACTTGGCGAAGCGGACGATTCCCGCGCGGTCGATGACGTAGGAGGTCGGGAGGCCGCCGTCGATCAGCGGGTAGCCGTCGCCGCTCATACGCCAGGCGAGATGGTAGGAGAGAAGGTCGGAGAGCTTCTTGAGCTTGTAGGCCTCGACCGAATCCTCGGTGGTCACCCCGTAAATCTCGAATCCGGCATCCTTGTAGCGGCGGTGGAAGGCGCTCATCATCGGCATCTCGGCCTTGCAGGGCCCGCACCAGGTCGCCCAGTGGTTGATCACCACGACCTTGCCCTTCAGCTCCGAAAGCTTGATCCTGCTCTTGTCGAGCAGGCTGAGAGTGGCATCGGGCGCCGGGCGGCCGACCGTCGCCACCGCACCGGCCACGGCCGGCGCGGGCAGGCTCGCAGCCATTGCGGCCGCCAGGACGACCTTCCACAAGTGCTTCATTTTGCTCCCCTTCCCCGAGGGAGGCTGGCCCGCGGCTCGCTTTCTGTCAATCGCGGCCGTTGCGCACCGGTCCGGGCAATGCTGTAAGCGAGGGCCCAGGGGAGGCGTGCAGTGACCTATAGACACATTCGCCTCGAGCAGAGCGCGGCCGGGGTGGCGACGCTCACCATCGCTCGACCCGACCGGCTCAACGCCCTGTCGGCGCAGACGGTCGACGAGCTGCGCGCCGCGGTCGGCGAGGTCTCGAATTCCGGCGCTCGGTGCCTGCTGTTGGCCGGAGAGGGGCGGGGCTTTTCCTCGGGCGCGGACCTCGCCGGGAGCGGCGGGCTGCCCGACGATGCGGGAGCGGCGCTCGAGAAGCATTTCAACCCGCTGGTCGAGGCTTTGTTCGCGCTCCCCATCCCGGTGGTGGCCGCCGTCAACGGGCCGTGCGCAGGCGCCGGCTGCTCGCTGGCGCTGGCCGCCGATATCGTGATCGCCGGGCGATCGGCTTATTTCCTCCAGGCGTTCGTCAATATCGGCCTGATCCCCGACGCCGGCGCGACCTGGCTTCTGCCGCGCCTCGCCGGACGTGCGCGGGCGATCGAGATGATGATGCTCGGCGAGCGCGTGCCGGCCGAGCAGGCGCTGGCCTGGGGGATGATCTCGCGGGTGGTCGAGGACGAGGATCTGGAGACGGAGAGCGTCGCGCTCGCGACCCGGCTTGCGCAGGGGCCGACGGTGGCGCTCGGCCTCATCCGGCGGCTGGCCCGGGAGGCCGCACATCTCCCGCTGAGCGATGCGCTCGCCGCCGAGCGCGCGGCCCAGCGCGAGGCGGGACGGACCGAGGATTTCCGAAGCGCGGTGGCGGCGTTCCTGCAGAAAAAGCAGGCGCGGTTCGACGGCAAATAGAAATCGGCGAAATCGGGGACGGCTACGGATTTTGGTGTGCCACGGACATCATGAGAAAATCGGTGCCTGGCACCGATTTTCATCGAGAAGACAATTGGTGCCTGGCACCGGTTTTGGGCTTCGACGCCCCCGATTTGCGCGCCCCGCCGGCTCCGCTTAAAGCGGGGCAATGGCGACCAGTATCGAAGAGCTCGAGGCGCGGCGCGAGGCGGCCAAGGTCGGGGGCGGCGAGAAAAGAATCGCGGCGCAGCATGCCAAGGGGCGGCTGACGGCCCGTGAGAGGCTTTCCGTCCTCCTCGATGTCGGCAGCTTCGAGGAATACGACATGTTCGTCGAGCATAATTGCGCCGATTTCGGAATGGAGAGCCAGAAGGTGCCGGGGGACGGGGTCGTCACCGGGTCGGGGACGATCAACGGCCGGCTGGTCTACGCCTTCGCCCAGGATTTCACCGTGTTCGGCGGCTCATTGTCGGAGCGGCACGCGCAGAAGATCTGCAAGGTCATGGACATGGCGATGAAGGTCGGAGCGCCGGTGATCGGTTTGAACGACAGCGGCGGCGCGCGGATCCAGGAGGGGGTCGCCAGCCTCGCCGGCTATGCCGAGGTGTTCCAGCGCAACGTGCTGGCCTCGGGCGTGGTGCCGCAGATCAGCCTGATCATGGGCCCGTGCGCCGGCGGGGCCGTCTATTCGCCGGCGATGACCGACTTCATCTTCATGGTGAAGGATTCGTCCTACATGTTCGTCACCGGGCCGGACGTGGTGAAGACGGTGACCAACGAGATCGTCACCCAGGAGGAGCTGGGCGGCGCCGTCACCCACACGACCAAGTCGGGAGTCGCCGATGTCGCCTTCGAGAACGACATCGACGCTCTGCTGGCGACCCGCGACTTCTTCGATTTCCTGCCGCTCTCCAACCGCCACGATTTGCCCGAACGGCCGTGCCACGATCCGTGGGACCGCGTGGAGGAGAGCCTCGACACCCTGATCCCCGACAGCGCGTCCAAGCCCTACGACATGCACGAACTGATCCGGAAGGTGCTGGACGAGGGCGATTTCTTCGAGATTCAGCCGGCCCATGCGGCAAACATCATCACCGGCTTCGGCCGGATCGAGGGACGCACCGTGGGCGTGGTCGCCAACCAGCCGATGGTTCTGGCCGGCGTGCTCGACATCAATGCTTCCAAGAAGGCCGGGCGGTTCGTGCGCTTCTGCGACGCGTTCGACATCCCGATCCTGACCTTCGTCGACGTCCCCGGCTTCCTGCCGGGAGTGGCCCAGGAGCATAACGGCATCATCAAGAACGGCGCGAAGCTGCTCTTCGCTTATGCCGAAGCGACGGTGCCCAAGATCACGGTGATCACCCGCAAGGCCTATGGCGGCGCCTACGACGTCATGGCGTCCAAGCATCTGCGCGGCGATTTGAACTACGCCTGGCCCTCGGCCGAGATCGCGGTGATGGGCGCCAAGGGCGCGGTCGAGATCATCTTCCGCAAGGACATCGGCGACCCGGACAAGATCGCCGCCCGAACCGCCGAATACGAAGCCCGCTTCGCCAATCCGTTCGTCGCCGCCTCGAAGGGCTTCATCGACGAAGTGATCATGCCCCATTCGACCCGCCGCCGAATCGCCCTGGGCCTCCGCAAGCTGCGCGACAAGCAGCTCGATAACCCCTGGAAGAAGCATGACAATATCCCGCTGTGAGGGCGAACGGGTCGTCCGGATCGCCGCGGCCGTGGTGGTGAACGCGCGGGGCCAGACGTTGCTGGTGCGCAAGCAGGGCACCCGGGCCTTCATGCAGGCCGGCGGCAAGATCGGCCCCGGCGAGACGGCGCCAGCGGCGCTGGCGCGCGAGATCCGGGAAGAGCTCGGCTGCGCGGTGGAGAGCTGCCGGCCTCTCGGCCAGTTTAGAGCCCCGGCCGCCCACGAAGAGGGTTGGACCGTCGAGGCCGATCTGTTCGCGGTCACACTGTGCGGAGAGGTGAGCCCGGCGGCCGAGATCGTGGAAATCGTCTGGCGCGCTCCCGACCAAATAGATGGACTAACGCTGGCCCCGCTGACCCGCGACCATGTGCTCCCCCTCATCCGCGCCCTGCCGGAAATCGCGGCATGAACTCGCGCTACGACGAGTTGGAGCGGCTGCAGCGGCTGCGCGAGAGCGGGGCGCTCCCCGAGGAGGAGTTCCAGGTCGAGAAGAGGCGGCTGCTCGGCCATGGCGAGAGCGGGGCGCCGGTGCGCGAGGATAATATCGTCGTCGCCGGCGAGGCGCCGCCGTCGCGGCTGCCGCTCTACCTGATCCTCGGCGGAATCGCGCTGATCGTCGCCGTGGTCGCCGGGCTTCTGGTCGGCCGCTTCGTCGGCGGCAATCACGACACGAACGGCATGTCGGCCAATGTCTCGGTGCCGGAGGAGAATGACTCCGCCGAGAATCTGATCGAGCCGCCGGCGGCTCCGGACGTCTCGACCCTGCCGCCGCAGGAGCAACTGGCAAGGGCCTTCGAGACCGCGTTCGGCCGGGCCGGCTCGGCGACCGTCAACGCGCCGGCCGACGCGGCGGACGGTGGCGGTGCGGTCACCTACACACCGGGCCGCCTCATCCAGGCGCCGTTCGGGCCGGTGCTGGTCAGCGAAGGCGAGATCAAGGACGCGCCGCACGTCAGCGGCGGGCGCATAGCGGTGACCTATCTGCGTCCGGAAGGCGACCATTTCGCCGTCGCTCGAAGCTTCCCCGAGGCGGTGGTGACGGGCTCGTCCGGCCATGTCGGCAAGTGGAGCGTCAGCCCCCGCTTCTCCGACTGGCCGGTGATCGCGGCCGAGGGCGGCGGCACCTGGCAGGGCTATACCTGCTCGGTGCTGACGCTGACCGAGCTGCGCCCCGCCGGCCCGGCCGAGATCGCCAGCGTGCCGCTCTCCTACGACGATGGCGGCGCCAGGGAGGAGGGGAGCGAGGCGACCCACATCGAGGGCAAATTGATCAACATCGTCAAGGGCGAGTCGTTCGACGTCGTCTATTCGGGCAGCCAGGCGTTCAGCGATCATTATGTCCGAACGGAAACCGGCTACGCGCTGGCCGGCGGCGGCAAATCGAGGATGCCGACATGCTGAAGGTGGGCGTGGTGAGCTCGGCCGTCTGGTCGGTCGCCTTTGCCACGTCCGCGCACGCGAATCAGCTTCGCGAAATGGGTCGCGAGGAGAAGTTCGATCGCGCCGATCTGGTGATCGTAGGCGTGCCCACGGATTGCCCGGCCGATCTCGAAAAGCCCTGCAAGGTCCGAGTTCTGGTCGAGATCAAGGGCGATTCGACCGAAGCGCTCGTGCTCGAGCGGAGGTCGCGGATTGCCGAGTTGAACGCCTACGGATGCAAGCCCGGGCACGTCATGCTGATGTATCTGATGAAATGGGAAGACCGGTGGCATTCCGTGAACGGGGCGTACGGTGTGGTCGACCTGGGCAAGCTCGCGAGACACGGAGGATGACCCGATGAAGCTCGGGAGGCTGAACCATGTCGGGGTGGCGACCCCGTCGATCGAGCGCTCGATCGCCTTCTACCGCGACGTGATGGGCGCCGAGGTGATCCGCGCGCCGTTCGACCTTCCGGCGCAGGGGGTGAAGGTCTGCTTCGTCGACACGCCGAACAGCCAGATCGAGCTGATCGAGCCGCTGGGGGAAGCCTCGCCGATTCACGGCTTCCTGGCCAAGAACCCGGCGGGTGGGCAGCATCACCTCTGCTACGAGGTGCCGAACATCCACGAAGCCAAGGCGTGGTTCGAAGCGAAGGGCGCGAAGGTGCTCGGCGAGCCCCGCATCGGCGCCCACGGCACCCTGATCTTCTTCGTCCACCCGAGGGACATGGGCGGCGTGCTGACCGAGATCATGGAGAGCCCGAAAGAAGCGCACTGAGCTGGCGGTTTTCTCCGAAAAGAGTATAGGATCGGACCATGACCCAATCCAAAACGGTGATTCCCCTGGAGATCGACGCGGCGGACCTCGCCGATCTGGAGGAATGGGCGCGCAACAGTGAGAGCAGCGTGCCGGAGCTGTTGCAGGAAGCGCTTCAGCGCTATCTCCGCGACGCGCGAGCCGACATCGCCGACCTGGACGAGCGGATGAAGGGGCCGTTCTACCCGCTCGAAGAGGTCAAGGCACGGCTTGCCGAGGGACGGCGCCGGTTTCGGTCGGAAGCTACCGAGTAGTGCGGTTCTACCTTTCGGCCCAGGCCGAAGCGGATTTCGAACGCATCTACCGTTTCAACATCGAGCGCAGCATCGACTGGGCTGATCGCGTCGAGCGCCGGCTGCTCGCCCGGATCGAATCGTTGCAAATCACGCCGTGGGAGGGGCGGCCGCAAAGAAACGAAGAAAGTGCGTCGTCTTTCCGTGGCTGACATCCAATATGTGATCGATTACCGGGTGACGTCTGGCGTGATCGAGATATTGCGCGTTCAAAGCACCCGCGAGATCAGATGACCGACAAGCCCACCCGCGCCGACTGGCAGGCCGCCGCCTCGAAGGAGGTGAAGGGCAAGGACATCGTCTGGCATACGCCGGAGGGGATCGCGGTCCGGCCGCTCTACACGGGCGAGGACGCAGCGGGGATCGACCCGGGCCTGCCCGGCTTCGCGCCGTTCACCCGCGGGCCCTACGCCTCGATGTACACCGGGCGGCCGTGGACGATCCGCCAATATGCCGGCTTCTCGACCGCCGAGGATTCGAACGCCTTCTACCGGCGCAACCTCGCCGCCGGTCAGAAGGGCCTCTCGGTCGCCTTCGACCTCGCCACCCACCGCGGCTATGACAGCGACCACCCCCGGGTGACCGGCGACGTCGGCAAGGCGGGCGTGGCGATCGACTCGGTCGAGGACATGAAGATCCTGTTCGACGGCATCCCGCTCGATACCATGTCGGTCTCGATGACGATGAACGGCGCCGTCCTCCCGGTGATGGCCTTCTACATCGTCGCCGCCGAGGAGCAGGGCGTGGCGCAGGACCGGCTCTCCGGCACGATCCAGAACGACATCTTGAAGGAGTTTGCGGTCCGCAACACCTACATCTATCCGCCCGAGCCCTCGATGCGGATCGTCGCCGACATCATCGCCTACACGTCGGCCCACATGCCGCGGTTCAACTCGATCTCGATCTCCGGCTACCACATGCTCGAGGCGGGGGCGACGGCGGTCCAGGAGCTCGCCTTCACCCTCGCCGACGGCATGGAGTATGTGCGGGCGGCCCAGGCCAAGGGACTCGACGTCGACGCGTTCGCTCCGCGCCTCTCCTTCTTCTTCGGCATCGGCATGAACTTCTTCATGGAGATCGCCAAGCTCCGCGCGGCCCGTACCCTCTGGCACCGGATCATGCGCGATTTCGGGGCGAAGAACCCCAAGTCGCTGATGCTGCGCACCCACTGCCAGACCTCGGGCGTGTCGCTGACCGAGCAGGACCCCTGGAACAACATCGTCCGCACCACCGTCGAGGCGATGGCGGCGGTGCTGGGCGGCACCCAGTCCCTCCACACCAACAGCTTCGACGAGGCGATCGCGCTGCCCACCGATTTCTCCGCCCGGATCGCCCGCAACACCCAGCTGATCCTCGCCGAGGAGAGCGGGATCACCCACGTCGCCGATCCGCTCGGCGGGTCGTACTTCATCGAGAGCCTCACCGCCGAGCTCGCCGACAAGGCCTGGGCGGTGATCGAGGAGGTCGAGAGCCTCGGCGGAATGACCGCGGCGGTGGCCGAGGGCATGCCCAAGCGCCGGATCGAGGAGGCCTCGGCCGAGCGCGCCGCCCGGGTCGACCGCGGCGAGACGGTGATCGTCGGAGTCAACCGCTACCGGCTCGACGACGAGGCGCCGATCGACATCCTCGAGGTCGACAACGACAAGGTCCGTGCCGGCCAGGTCGCGCGGATCGAGCGGGTGCGAAGCGAACGGAACGAGGCGAAGTGTCGGGCGGCCCTGGCGGCTCTCACCGAGGCAGCAAGGCAGGGTTTGGAAACCCCCACCGTTCGGCCTGAGCCGGTGGCAGGCCGTTCCATCTCGTCCGGCGCCCAAACCGGCAAGGTAGGGCGTCGACAGGCTCCGCCCGAACGGGAGGCAGGAGCCTCTCCAAATCTGTTGGCCCTTGCCGTCGAGGCGGCGCGCGCGCGCGCCACGCTGGGCGAGATCTGCTTCGCGCTCGTGGAAGCCTTGGGCCGCTACGACACTCTGCCCGAGCCGGTGCGCGGCATTTACGGCGCGGCCTATGAGGGCGACGCGCGCTGGGCGCGAGCGGAAGCGGGCGTCGAGGCGATCGGCCGCCGGCTCGGCCGCAAGCCCCGGCTGCTCGTCGCCAAGATGGGCCAGGACGGCCACGACCGCGGCGCCAACCTCGTCGCCTCGGCCTTCGCGGACCTCGGCTTCGAAGTGGTCTCCGGACCGCTGTTCCAGACCCCGGAGGAAAGCGCCCGCCTCGCCGTCGAGCGCGACGTCGACGTGGTCGGCGCCTCGAGCCTCGCCGCCGGCCACAAGAGCCTCGTCCCCGAGCTGATCGGCCGCCTCCGCGACCTCGGCCGCCCCGACATCAAGGTCGTCGTCGGCGGAGTCATCCCGGCGCAGGACTACGACATGCTGCGCGAGGCGGGGGTGCAGGCCATTTTCGGACCCGGCACCAACCTCGTCGACGCCGCCGGCGAGGTGCTGAAGCTCCTCGGCCACAACATGCCTCCGCTCGAGGAAGCGGCGGAATGACCCGCTTGCCCGTCGCGACCGCGCTTCTGGCGCTCAACATTGGCGCGACCCTCCCGCCCAAATCCGATCCGGAGGGCTGCGACCGGGTTCGCGAGAGTGTCAAGCGGGCCGGAAGCGATCTCGTCGTCGACGGCCGGCTCAATTGCGCGACGGACGACGGCGATTGCGAGCTGAGGCCGGCGAAGATCGTCGGCGGCAGGGAAGCCGGCCGGGCCGGACGCGGGCCGATCGTCGTCCATATCCTGAGGCGGGAAGCCAGGGACTATAGCGACCAGTTGACCGCGCGGAACGAGATCGCTTTCTGCTTTCCGCCCGAATTGTGGTTTTCATACAAGGGCCGTTACCGCGGCCGGTTCTACCTTCGGCGGGAAGCGAGGGGGCGTTACCACATGGCCTTCTATCCCCGCGAGACCGAGGAATAAGGGTGTTCAAGAAAATCCTGATCGCCAATCGCGGCGAGATCGCCTGCCGGGTCATCCGCACCGCGAAGAAGATGGGGATCGCGACGGTCGCGGTCTATTCGGATGCCGACGCCCGCGCGCCGCACGTCCGAATGGCGGACGAGAGCGTGCGTCTCGGCCCGCCGCCGGCCTCGGAATCCTATCTCAACGCCGAGCTGATCCTCGATGCGTGCCGCACCACCGGCGCCGAGGCGGTGCATCCCGGCTACGGCTTCCTCTCGGAGCGCGAGAGCTTCGCTCGGGCGCTGGCCGAGGCGGGGATCGCCTTCATCGGGCCGCCGCCGAACGCGATCGCCGCGATGGGCGACAAGATCGAATCGAAGAAGCTCGCCCAGGCGGCGGGGGTCAACGTCGTCCCCGGCTTCCTCGGCGACATCGCCACCACCGACGACGCGGTCCGGACCGCCGGCGAGATCGGTTATCCGGTGATGATGAAGGCCTCGGCAGGCGGCGGCGGCAAGGGCATGCGCCTCGCGTGGGGCGAGCAGGACGTGCGCGAGGGCTTCGAGGCGACCAAGCGCGAGGGCCTCGCCAGCTTCGGCGACGACCGCGTCTTCATCGAGAAGTTCATCGAGAGCCCGCGCCACATCGAGATCCAGGTGATGGGCGATACCCACGGTACCATCGTCTATCTCGGCGAGCGCGAATGCTCGGTCCAGCGCCGCCACCAGAAGGTGGTCGAGGAAGCGCCTTCGCCGTTCGTCACGCCCGAGATGCGCAAGGCGATGGGCGAGCAGGCCGTCGCCCTCGCAAGGGCGGTCGGCTATTACAGCGCCGGCACCGTCGAGCTGATCGTCTCGGGCGCGGACCCGACCGGCAAGAGCTTCTACTTCCTCGAGATGAACACAAGGCTCCAGGTCGAGCACCCGGTGACCGAGATGGTGACCAGCCTCGACCTCGTCGAGCTGATGATCCGGGTCGCCGCCGGCGAGACGCTGCCGTTCGGCCAGGACGACGTCACCCTGACCGGCTGGGCGATCGAGAACCGGGTCTACGCCGAGGATCCCTATCGCGGCTTCCTCCCCTCGACCGGAAGGCTGGTGCGCTATCGGCCGCCCGCGGAAGCCCACGAGGCCGAAGGCTGCACCCGGGTCGACGACGGAGTGGTCGAGGGCGGTGAGGTCAGCATGTTCTACGATCCGATGATCGCCAAATTGGTCACCTGGGCGCCGACCCGCGAGGAGGCGATCCACCGCCAGATCGAGGCGCTCGACCGGTTCGAGATGGAAGGCATCGGCCACAATGTCGATTTCCTCTCGGCGCTAATGCAGCATCCGCGCTTCCGCGCCGGAGCGCTCACCACCGGCTTCATCGCCGAGGAATATCCCGAAGGCTTCCAGGGCGCTCCGGCCGACGAGGCTCTGGTCGAGGATCTCGCAATCCTCGCCGCCTTCGTCGGCATGGAAAGCGACGAGCGCGCCTGCGGGATTTCCGGCCAGCTCGGAAGCCCGGTGCCGCCGCCGCCGGAGCGCGTGGTGCGGATCGACGGCCGCGATTTCGGCGTGCGGTTCGAGCCGTTCGAGGGGGGGCTGATCGCCTGCGTGGACGATGGCGAGGGCCGCGAGCTGATCGGCCGCTGGCTGCCCGGCGAACGCCTCCTCGCCGCGACGATCGACGGCCGGAGCCGGATCATCCAGGTCGCCCGGGCGGGGCGGCAGTGGCGCCTCACCACCCGCGGCGCTTCCCGCGTCGTGAGCGTGCTCCCCGCCCACGTCGCCGCGCTAAGCCGACACATGATCGAGAAGGTGCCGCCGGACCTTTCGAAATTCCTGATCTGCCCGATGCCGGGCCTGCTCACCGCGCTCCACGCGGCCGCGGGCGACAAGGTCGAGGCCGGCCAGCCGCTCGCCGTCGTCGAGGCGATGAAGATGGAGAATATCCTGCGCGCCGAGAAAGCCGGCGTCGTCAAGAAGGTCGAAGCCAGACCCGGCGACAGCCTCGCGGTGGACGCCGTCATCCTCGAATTCGAATAAAATGGGGACAGGCACGAATTAACGGAAATTGGGGACAGGCACGCATTTCCAGCCCGGATCGACGCGCCGTGGGAAATGCGTGCCTGTCCCCATTTTCCCTCCCTATGCGCTTCGCGCACGGGGAGGATTAGAGGACCGCCGGCAGCTTTATCTCGAACTGCGCGCCGCCGTCGGCAGGAACGCTCCCGATCGTGCCCCCGCAGGCTTCGAGCAGCGACCGGGCGATGGCGAGGCCGAGGCCGGAGCCGCCTTCGGCGCGGCGGCCGGTATGGAAGGGCTCGAAGATGCGCTCGCGGTCGGCCTCGGGGATTCCCGGGCCGTCGTCTTGGACCGTCAGGCGCAGCTTCGTTCCTTCCGTCGCGCCGGCGAGGCGGACGCTCTTCGCTCCGGCCTGACGGCTGTTCTCGATCAGGGTCTGGAGGACGGCGGCGACCAGTTCGGCGGGGGCCGCGACCGGCGGCAGCGGCGGCAGGTCGACGCGCACGTCGAAACCGGGGCCGCGATGGGCATCCGCGACCCGCAGCGCCGCCGCCGCGAGGTCGCTCGCCGCGTCCTCGGGCGCCGCCGCCATGTCGGCCCGGGCAAGGTCGAGAAGCCGGGAGAGGAGGTGCGACAGCCGGTCGGCGTCGGCGGAGGCGTTGGCGAGGAAGCGGCGGCGCTCCTCGGCCTTCATCGTCGGATGCTCCTCGATCAGCTCGAGCGCGCCCTTGATCCCGGCGATCGGGGTCTTCAATTCGTGGCTGACCGCCGCCGCGAAGTCGCGAAGGTAGCGCGAGCGGCGCTCGATCCGCTCCGCCATCGCCGCGAAATTGAGGTAGAGGTTGCGGATCTCGACCGCCGCGGTCGGCGGCGGGTCGGGGACGCTGACCCGGCCCCTCGCCACATTGTCGGTCGCCTCGCCGAGCGCCTCGATCGGCCGGGCGATGCCGCGCGACAGCAGGCCGGCGAGCACCAGCAAGGTGAGGAAGATGAGGACGATCCCGAGGATGATCTTGCCGCGGTCCTGGTAGAGGCCGACGAACAGTCCGCGCGGGCTTCGCGACAGCATCAGCACCCCGATCACCCGTCCGCCCGCCTCGATCGGGCGGGTGTAATGGACCCTGATGTCGGAGGCGCGGCTCAGCCATTCCAGCGCGTAATGGGGCTCATAGTCGCCGCGGCGGCGGAGCACGGTGCCGGTCTGGCCGGCCATGGCGCGGCGAACCTCGGGAAGGCCCGCATAGCTCTTGCGGACGTCGTCGCCGCCGAGAACGACGATGCCGTTCGAATCGAGAATCCGGGTCGCGGCGAGGGTGGTCCGGAACGCGTCGCGGGCGATCGGCTCGACCTTTATCCCGGCGGCGAGCGCCTGCGGCACCGGCGGCCGGCCGGGCTCGTTCCACGCCGGCTGGGCGGGAAGCACCGGCATGGCTCGAAGGTCGATGGTCGGCGGCTGCGGCTGGAGCGCTTCGGAGGGCGGCGGCAGGGGCTCGGGCCAGGCGTTGCGATAGGCGGCGGCGAGCACGGCCCCTTCGGCGATCAGCTCCGCCTCGGTCTGCTGCACGAGGGTGTTCTCGTAGACGCGCAGGAACACGGCGCCGACGCCGGGCAGGGCCGCGACGAACAGCAAAGTGAGGAACAGGATGGTCCTGAGGCGAAGCGCCGGCCAGTGGCGCTTGGCGAAATCCTTGAAGGCGCGGATCAAGCGGCCGGCTCGCTCAGGATCCGGATCCCTGGCAGCGGCCGATCCGGTAGCCGACTCCGGCGCGGGTCTCGATCAGGTCGGGCGCTCCGGCCGCGCCGAACTTGTGGCGGAGGTTGCGGATATGGCTGTCGATGGTCCGGTCGGTGATGGCGAAGCCGGGGCCATGCAGCCGGTCGATGATATTGTCGCGAGTGAAGACCTTCGACGGCAGGCTGGCGAGCAGCAGCAGAAGCTGGAACTCGGTGACGGTGACCGGCACCTCGGCTCCGTCCCAGAACGCCTCCCAGGCCTCGGGATCGAGGCGCAGGCGGTTGTGGACCACCGGCGCCTTCGCCCCCGCCTCGCTCGGCACCCGGGCGCCGCGCTTCAGGATCGCTCCGACACGGGCGACCACCTCGCGCGGGCTGAACGGCTTCACGACATAATCGTCGGCGCCGAGCTCGAGGCCGACCACCCGGTCGATCTCATCGTCGCGCGACGAGAGGAACAGGATCGGCAGATCGCCGCTGGTGCGCAGCCGCCGGCACACTTCGAGCCCGTCCATGCGCGGCATGTTGATGTCGAGCACGACGAGGTCCGGCCGGGCGCGGTCGACCGCGGCGAGCGCCGCCTCGCCGTCGCCGGCTTCGGCCGTCTCCATCCCCGCCTTGCCGAGCGCGAAGCTCAGCACCTCGCGGATATGGGCGTCGTCGTCGACGATCAGGATCTTGTGGCTCATCGCGTACATGTCTCACCCCTTGAGCGGCGCTGTCAAAGCCCTGCTTCGTGGCGCCGGGTGCAAGCCCGCGCGCCGCGCCGCTGGACGCGCCATGCCCTTTGGGTGCAGAATCGGTGCAGGGGCGGAACACACGGCGCGGCCCATCGGTTGTCCTGCGGCCTCCAACGCAGGAGACGAGTGACGCGTCCTCAAGCCACGGAGGTTCGCCTATGACAGCCCGTTTGAAACGCGCTCTTCTGGCCGGCGCCGGCGGCGCGGCCCTGGTATGGCTCGCGACTCCCGCGACCGCCCAGCAGCCCGGCAAGGACGGCGGAATCCCGACCGAGACCCAGGAACGGCTCGCGGCGGGGATGCAGGACCAGGGCTTCGACTGGAACTGGATCGGCCTCATCGGCCTGTTCGGCCTCGCCGGACTCCACCACAAGCCCGATTATTCCCATTCGTTCTGAGGAGGGGAGAGACATGAAAACCCGGATCCTTGCCGCGGCCGCGGCCGCCTTCATCGCGCTCGCGCCGGCCGGCGCTCAGGGCACCGGCAATGGCGCGACGACCAACACCGTCGCCACCAACACCGCCGTCACCGCCGGCACCGCCGCCGAGGTGGCGGTGCCGGCGCCGGTCGATACGGGCAACGCCGCACCTCCCGCGAGCGTGGGCAACGTCGACGACGTCGACACCTCCGCCCCGCCGCCGCCGCCGCCGCCGCGCCCGCACGGCTTCCCCTGGGGCGTGCTCGGCCTGATCGGCCTCGTCGGCCTCTTCCCCCTGTTCCGCAGGGGCGGCGGGGACAGCTGAGCCGAACCCAGTCCTCCCTGTGCCCGAAGGGCATGGGGAGGGGGAGCGCCTGAAAGGCGGTGGAGGGGCTATCGACGTCGGTGACAGCGACCGATTTCCGCGAAATCGGGGATCGCGGAAGCTCTTTCATCGTTCGCGCCGGCGCTGCAGGCGCGGTCGTCGACCCCTGACAGAATAAATAAGCAATATCAATAGCTTAACCTGGTACTCCAGATCGGGTGTTCGCGCACCGGACAAAAATCGGAATTGCCGTTGCGCGGGACTTTTGCGAACATCCGCGAATTGACGGGGCAGGGGGGTCCGGCGATGCGAACCACGATCCGCGTCCTCAAATGGGCCGCTTTGGGTCTCGGCGGCCTCGCCCTGCTCGCGTTGCTCTGGGTGCTCGGCGCCTCGCAATATCAGCTCGGCCGCCATTTCGAGCCCCGGCCCGAGCGGCTCGCCGCGCCGACGGCCACCCTCCTCGCCGACGCGCCGCGCCAGGCGAGGATCATGGGCTGCATCGGCTGCCACGGCGAGGGCCTGAGGGGCCACACCCTGGACGATATCCCTCATGTCGCCCGGATCCACGCGCCCAATCTCCCCGCCTTCGCCGCTCGGGCCAGCGACCAGCAGCTCGCCCAGGCGATCCGCCAAGGCGTCGGCCCGGACGGCCGCGCCCTCTGGGTCATGCCGTCCGGCATGTATTCGAACCTGGGCGATTCCGAGCTCGCCGCCCTGATCGCCTGGATCCGCACCCTGCCGCGCCGGCCGGGCGATGAGGAAGGCGTGAAGGTCCGCTTCCTCGGCCGGCTCGGAATCGCGCTCGGCCGATATCATTCGAGCCCGAAGATCGCCGAGCGCTTCCGGACCGAGGCGCCGATCGACCTCGGCCCCGCCTTCGCGGCCGGCCGCCGGATCACGCTGACCGCCTGCACCCACTGCCACGGCCCGTCTTTGTCGGGCCAGCCGGATGCGGAAGGACCGAACGGCCCCGACCTCAGGATCGCCGCCGCCTACACGCTCGACCAGTTCCGGACCCTGATCCGCACCGGCCGAAGCGCCTCGGGCCGCGACCTCGACATGATGGACGACATCGCCCGCGGCGACCTCAGCCGCCTGACCGACGCGGAGATCGCCGCACTCCACGCCTACCTCACGGCGCGGGCCCGGCGCCTGAACTAGAAGGCTTCGAGCACCCGCAGCGTCATCCGCTCGCAATCGGCGCCGGCGAAGGGGAAGGTGCCGGTGAGCGCGGCCTTGAGCTCGGGCGCGAGCGTTTCCTGGAGGCGGCGGCGCGCGCGCAGGTCGCGGGTCTTGACCGTCGCGGGAAGCACTCCGAGCGTCTCGGCCACCTCCTCGACGCTGAGGCTTTCGACCTCGCGAAGCACGAAGACGAGGCGGAACGACTCGGGCAGCGCGCCGATCGCTTTCTCGAGCAGGGCGCGCATCTGCTCGCGCGCCACCGCCGAGTCCGGGGCGGCGCCGGTCATCGATCCGCGCATCAGTTTCTCCCGATAATCGTCGAGGTGGACGACCGAGCTCTCGTCGAGCCCGGCGCGGCGGCGGCGGGCGGCACGGACGCGGCCGAGCGCCTCGTTGAGGACGATGCGGGTCAGCCAGGTCGAGAGCGACGAGCGGCCCTCGAAGCCGCCGATTGCCCGAAAGGCGGCGAGATAGGCGCTCTGCACGGCGTCCTCCGCTTCCTCGCGGTTCTTGAGCACGCTCCAGGCGGTCCGGAACAGGCGCTGGTTGTTGCGCTGGGTGACCAGCCGAACCGCGGCCGGGTCGCGCGCCGCGACCAACCTTGCCAGCTCCAGATCGGAGAGGGATCCATAGTCGACCTTGGGTGAGGCGGGCATGTCACTCTCCTAATTCGGCCGCCGGAGCGATTCCAGCAGCTCGGCCCGGAGCCCCGGGTCCGCCTTGAAGTCGCCGAGCCAGCAATGGGTCACCATCGAAACGCCGTGCTGGCGGACGCCCCGGGTCGACATGCAGCCGTGGCTGGCCTCGACGATCACCGCGACCCCGCTCGGGCGCAAAGTGTCCCACAATGCCTGCGCGACCTGGCGGGTGAGCCGCTCCTGGAGCTGCAGCCGGCGCGCATAAGCGTCGACGAGGCGCGAGAGCTTGGAGATACCGACGACCCGTCCCTGCGGCCGGTAGGCGACGTGGGCGACGCCGGTGATCGGCGCGAGATGATGCTCGCAGGTCGAGACGAGCGGGATGTCGCGGAGCAGCACCGTCTCCTCATAGCCCACGCTCTCGGAGAAGACCCGGTCGAGCAGGCGGGCCGGATCGATCGCATAGCCGCCGAACCATTCGCGATAGGCGCGGGCGACCCGGGCCGGAGTTTCCGCCAGCCCCTCGCGGTCGGGATCGTCGCCGGCCGCCGCGATCAAAGTCCGAACCGCCGCCTCGATCTCCCGCGCGCCGGGCCGGCGTACCGGGGCGAGCACCT
This sequence comes from Sphingomonadales bacterium, assembly GCA_034668385.1. GTDB lineage: Bacteria > Pseudomonadota > Alphaproteobacteria > Sphingomonadales > Sphingomonadaceae > Allosphingosinicella. Next base: position 26,049 of record JAXDPL010000252.1, read on the forward strand.
CCGGCGTCGCCTCGTCCGCCTCCGCGAAGACTGCATTCTGTTCGTAAAGCTCCACCGGCACCTCCCGCCTGAATGACGCCGATTGGATGCCGGATCGGGGGCGCGGTTCCCGAAGCGGTTGATTTGTTAAGCTTCAGCCCCTAGATGGGCCCTATCGAAGCGCCATTGCAGCGTGAACAGGCCCGTGCGGGCCCCGGCTCCGCTTCGTCACTACCCAAGGTTTCCCTTTTCACGCGGGTCACCAAAACCCGCCGCGTTTCCGCGCGCCGTTTGGGCTGCGCGGGCGCCGCACAATGCAGTGAGTTCAACACCCAAAATGTCATTCGAAAATCTCGGGCTGTCGCAGCCCGTCCGCCAGGCGCTTGCGCTCAAGGATTATAGCGAGGCGACGCCGATCCAGGCGAAGGCGATCCCGATCCTGCTCCAGGGCCGCGACCTGCTCGGCATCGCCCAGACCGGCACCGGCAAGACCGCCGCCTTCATGCTGCCCTCGATCGACCGGCTCGCCGGCTCGAACAAAAGGCCGCAGCCCAGGACCTGCCGGATGCTGGTCCTCGCCCCGACCCGCGAGCTCGCCTCGCAGATCGCCGAAAGCGCGCGCGGCTACGCCCGGTTCAGCCACATGAGCGTCGCGACCGTGTTCGGCGGCACCTCGGTCGGCAAGAATCGCCAGGACGTCAGCCGCGGAGTCGACATCCTCGTCGCCACGCCCGGCCGGCTGATCGACCTCATCGAGCAGGGCTATCTGATGCTTCGCGGCGTCGAGATCCTCGTCCTCGACGAGGCCGACCAGATGCTCGATTTGGGCTTCATCCATGCGCTGAAGCAGATCGTCAAGTTGCTCCCCGAGCGGCGGCAGACTTTGTTCTTCTCGGCGACCATGCCGAAGGCGATCCGCGAGCTCGCCGACCGATTCCTCACCGACCCGGTCCAGGTCGCGGTGACCCCGGTCGCCTCGACCGTCGAGCGGGTCGAGCAGTATGTCACCTTCGTCCAGCAGTCGGAGAAGCCGGCGCTGCTCACCATGATGCTGCGCGTCGGCTTCGGCCCGAAGGGCAATATGGACCGGGTGCTGATCTTCTCGCGCACCAAGCACGGCGCCGACCGGATCGTGCGCCAGCTCGGCCAGGCGGGCATCTCCGCCAACGCCATCCACGGCAACAAGAGCCAGCCGCAGCGCGAGCGCGCGCTCGGCGAGTTCAAGGCGGGCAAGGTCAACATCCTCATCGCGACCGACATCGCCGCGCGCGGCATCGACGTCTCGGGCGTCAGCCACGTCGTCAATTTCGACCTGCCCAACGTCCCCGAGCAATATGTCCACCGCATCGGCCGAACCGCGCGCGCCGGCGCGGCGGGCGTCGCCATCGCCTTCTGCGGCGACGACGAGCGCGCCTATCTGCGCGACATCGAGCGGCTCACGAAGCAGAAGCCGGACGTCGTGCCGCTGCCCGAAGGCTTCGTCGCCGAGACGGCGCGGATCAGGGCCGCCCGTCCCGCCGAGCCCGCCCGAGCCCCGCGCGACGAGCGCCGCGAGGATCGCAGCCGAGTCCGCCGTCCCAAGTCGCGGAGACCCAATTTCGGTTCCGCCGGCGCCCCCAAGACGAACCGCGCCAGGCGCCGCGCCTCGGGGCGGTGACGAGTCCCCCTCTCCCTTGGAGGGGAGAGGATACGAAGCCTTAGCGACGAAGGAGCTTAGGCGTAGTTGGTGAGGGTGACACCGGGGGAGATAGTCCGCCGACGCCGTCACCCTCACCCAGCTACGCCTAGGTTGGCCGGAAGAGGCTCACCAAGGCTCCGCAACCCTCTCCCCTCAAGGGATAGGAGGGATATCGGAATTCACTTTCCGCCTACTCGGACCCCGGAGTAGGCGAAGGCCGTGACGCTCCGTCTCCTTCCGCCCCTCCTCCTGCTCGCCGCCGCGCCGGCCGTTGCGCAGCCGCCGGACGAGGCGATCGTCGTCACCGGGCGTGGCCTCGGCGAGGTTACGGGCGAGGCGGCGTTCGACGTCGTCACGGTGCGGCGCGACCGGTTCGAGGGGGCGGCGCGGCTCGAGGATGTGCTGCGCGACGTGCCCGGCTTCCAGCTTTTCCGCCGTTCCGACGCTTCCAGCGCCAACCCGACCAGCCAGGGCGTCACCCTGCGCGCGCTCGGCGGCAATGCGTCGAGCCGGGCGCTGATCCTGCTCGACGGCGTGCCGCAGACCGACCCGTTCGGCGGCTGGGTGAGCTGGCCGGCCTACGATCCGCAGCGTCTCGCCGAGGTGCGGGTGCGGCGGGGCGGCGGCAGCGGGGTCGACGGCCCCGGCGCGCTGGCCGGCACGATCGCTCTGGAGAGCGTCGGCCCTTCCGAGCTGAGCGGCCTCTTCGGCAGTCTCCTCTATGGCAGCCGCGACAGCGTCGAGGCTCATGCCAGCCTCGGCGAGCGGCTGGGCGGCGGCTTTCTCAGCGTCGTCGGCGCCTATGCGCGCGGCGACGGCTTCATTCCGATCATTGCCGAGCAGCGCGGGCCCGCGGACCGGCCCTCCCCCTACGAGCAGGCGAGCCTCGCGGTGCGGGCGGTGGCGCCGCTCCCCGACGGCATCGAGCTTCAGGCCTCGGGCCTCGGCTTCACCGACCGCCGCGAGCGGGGGACCGCGCTGAGCGGCATTTCGACCGACGGCGCCGACGCCTCGCTGCGCCTGGTGGCGCGGCGCTGGAGCGCGCTCGCTTATGTCCAGACCCGCGACTTCTACAACAGCTTCGCCAGCGCCAATGCGGGCCGGACCGCGGTCACCCGCACCTCGGAGCAGTACAACGTGCCGTCGACCGGCCTCGGCGCCCGCTTCGAATGGCGGCCGGACCTCGGGCCAATCCAGCTCCGCCTCGGCGGCGACTGGCGGCGCACCGAGGGCGTGACCCGCGAACGCTTCGCCTTCGTCGCCGGCACCGGCACCCGGCGCCGCGAGGCGGGCGGGCGGACCGGCACGCTCGGCGCCTTCGCCGAAGCGGATTGGGTGAAGGGCCCGCTGACCCTGGTCGCGGGCGGCCGCCTCGACCGCTGGGACATCAGCCGCGGCTTTCTGGAGGAGCACGTGTTCGCAACGGGAGCGCTGCTCACCGACTTGCACTTCGGCAATCGCTCCGGCTGGGAGCCGACCGGCCGCGTCGGCGTGGCTTTCCGCGCTACACCGGCACTGACCCTGAGGAGCGCGGCCTATGCCGGCTGGCGGCTGCCGACGCTGAACGAGCTCTACCGCCCGTTCCGCGCCGGCACCGACGCGACGGGGCCCAATCCGGGTCTCAAGCCGGAGCGGCTGAAGGGCGTGGAAGCGGGGCTCGACTGGAGCCCGGCGCCGCGCGCCAAGCTCTCCGCCACTCTGTTCGCCAACCGGCTCGAAGACCCGATCGCCAACGTCACGCTCGGCTTCGGCCCCGGCATTTTCCCGATCGTCGGAACGGTGGCCGCCGGGGGCGCCTACCGGCAGCGGCAGAATCTGGATGCCATCTCGGCGAAGGGCGTGGAGCTGGACGCACGCTGGTCTATGGGCGCCTTCACGCTGTCGGGCGGCTGGTCGTGGGTCGACGCCAGAGTGCGGGCGACCGGCGCGGCGGCGCCGCTGGATGGCCTAAGGCCCGCGCAGACGCCGCGTTCGACCTTCTCCGCGACGCTTTCCTGGCGCGGCCGGACCTCGCTCACCGTCCGCTATGTCGGCGGCCAGTATGAGGACGATTTGAACCGCCAGATTCTGCCCGGCGCGCTCACCTTCGACGCCGAGGCGCGCTGGCCGCTGACCAGGCGCCTCGCGCTGGAGGCGCGGGCCGAGAATATCGCGAACAAGCGGGTTTATGCCGGGATCACCGGCGACGGCATCGTCGAGCGCGCGACTCCGCGCACGCTCTGGATCGGCCTCCGCTTCGGCGGCTTGCCTTGAGCGGGCCGGCGGAATAGGTTTCGGCTTGAAACGGAAAGAGGGGAATTTTTGCGATGATCGTCTACGGCTCGTCCCTGTCGCCCTTCGTCCGCAAGGTGCTCGCCTTCGGCGCCGAGAAGGGGCTGGAGCTGGAGCATCGCCCGCTCGGCCTCGGCGCCACCGATCCCGACTTCATCGAGGCGAGCCCGTTCCGCAAGATCCCCGGCTTCCAGGACGGCGACTTCAAGATCTGCGATTCCTCGGCGATCGTCCATTATCTCGAGGCCAAGTTCCCCGAGCCGGTTTTGATCCCGCACGCGCCCGAGCCGCGGGCCCGGACCATCTGGTATGAAGAGTTCGGCGACACCATCCTGATGGCCTGCGGGGCGAAGATGTTCTTCAACCGCGTCGTCGCGCCGCGCTTCCTCGGCCGCGAGGGCGATCTCGCCGCCGCCGACAAGGCCGAGCGGGAAGAGCTGCCGCCGATCCTCGATTATCTCGAGCGAGTGGCGCCGGACGGGGAGGGTTTCCTCGTCGGCGACTCGATCACTCTGGCCGACATCGCGGTCGCCAGCCCCTTCGCCAACCTTTCGTACATCGGCGTGACGGTCGACGCCGGGCGCTACCCGAAGGCCAAAGCCTATGTGGACCGGATGCTCGCCCGCCCGAGCTTCGCGCCGTGGGTCGAGCGCGAACGCGACTTCCTGGCCAAGACGGCGGCCTAGCGCGATGAGCGAGCATCGGGCGACAATCGCCTGGCGTTCGGGCGGGGGCTTCCGCGAGAATCGCTACAGCCGGGCGCACAGCCTGAGCTTCGACGGCGGCGCCGAGCTGCGCGGCTCCTCGTCGCCGAGCGTGGTGCCGGAGCCGCTGTCCGATCCGGCCGGCGTCGATCCGGAGGAGCTGCTGGTCGCCTCGGCGGCCTCCTGCCACATGCTCTGGTTCCTCGACCTCGCGCGGCAGTCCGGACTCGACGTCGCCGCCTATCGCGACGAGGCGGTGGGCGTGTTGGGACGGCTCGACGGGCGCGTCGCGATCGTCCGGATCACGCTCCGGCCGCGAATCGAGTTCGCCGGCGACCCGCCCGACCCAGAGACGCTGGCGCGGCTCCACCACGACGCGCACGAGCGCTGCTTCATCGCCAATTCGCTGAAGACCGAGATCGTGGTCGAGGGCTGAGGCGCATGCTATCCTGAGCGCAGCCAAGAGGAGGTCCCCATGCGCCGTCCATTCCTCGTTTTCGCCGCCGCAATCGCTTGCGCCGCGCCCGCGGCCGCGCAGGACTGGTCCCACGCCCAAAGGGTGGAGGTGAAGCTGGCCAATTTCTCCTTCACCCCCAGGACGATCCACCTCCGCGTCGGCCAGCCGGTGGTCCTCCATCTCGTCAACACCGCGTCGGGCGGCCACGATTTCAGCGCGCCGCGCTTCTTCGATGCCGCGCAGATCCGGCCGGCGGACCGCGCCAAGGTCGATGAGGAGGGCGATGTCGATTTGCGCGGCCACGGGACGGCCGACGTGGCGCTGGTTCCCAAAGCGGGCCGTTACCCGCTCCGCTGCACCCACGCCTTCCACAAGATGTTCGGAATGTCCGGCGAGATCGTGGTGGATTGAGGCGCGTCCCTCTCCCTTGATGGGAGAGGATACTGAGCCTTAGCGGCTTCGCCGCTTAGGCGAAGTTGGAGAGGGTGACACCGGTCGAGAATATTTTCAGGCGCTGTCACCCTCTCCCAACTCCGCCTAGGCTCCTTCGTCGCCAAGGCTCCGTATCCCTCCCCCATCGAGGGGGAGGGGCGCTAGCAGGCTACCCCGCCGTCGCCTTGCGCCAGCGCTCCAGGCTCTCGGGCGGCCAGACTTCGCCGGGAGAATAGAATTCCGGCACGGCGCGGGTGCCCTCGGGCAGCGTCAGCCAGGGCAGCTTCGTGCTTGTGAAGATGTGGATGTCCGGCGGCACCCGGCCCGGCTCGTCGAGCGTGCCGGCGCGGACGAAGGCGATGCGCTCGCCGGCCTGCGGATAGTGGCTCCACAGCGCGACCTTGCAATGCGGGCAGCGCAGGATCGTCTGCGGCTTGCCGCTGGCGCCGGTGACCGGCGCCGGCTCGGGTTCACCGGAGAGCAAGGCGACACGATCCGCCTCGATCACCGCATTGAGCGCGAAGGCGGTGCCGCTGAGGGTCTGGCACTGGCTGCAATGGCAGGCGTGAACGACGAGCGGCGGGCCTTCCATCCGGTAGCGCACCGCGCCGCACGCGCAGCCGCCCTCGTGACCTTCCTCCCCCATCGCCCCTCCTTCGAGGCGGCGCTTCCGCCTCAGGCTTCGCCCTGAGTCTCGATCAGCGCCGCGGCGATCGCCTCCTGCGGAGTCTTGCCCGCCCACAGGACGAACTGGAAGACCGGGTAGAAGCGCTCGCATTCCTCGATCGCCGCCTCGACCAGGGTCTCGGCATGGCCGAGCGTCAGGGTGCCGCGCTCGTCGCCCTCGAGCAGGGTGGCGTGGCGGAAGAGGACGAGGCCGCTGGTCGCCCAGAGCTCGAAATGGCCGAGCCAGAGCTGCTCGTTGATCAGCCCGATCGTCTCGTAGACCGCCGCGCGCTTGTCGCTGGCGACGCGGATGTCGGGCAGCGCGAGGAACTGAAGGACATTGTCCTCGTCGCGCCAGATCGCGCGCAGCTCGTATTGCGCCCAGCTGCCCTGGAAGTTGGCGACGATCTCTTCCTCGCCGCTGCGTTCGTAAGTCCAGTTGTGCGCGCTGAAATAATGTTCGAGCATGTCGATCGGCGCGCTGGTCTCGCGCTCGAGCTCGAACTCATCGACGTTCATCTAAGGTCCCCGGCCCACTTTTGTTCACGGGCGAATCTGCCCTCTGCCCTCGTAAAGCGCAAGGCAAGGGGCGCCAATCAAGCGATTAAGTTGTGGATTACGCGCCCGGCGGCGCGGAAGTTGTGGATTTCTTGCCTCCGCCGGCCTTGGCGGGACCTTTAGGAGCCGCCGCCGCCTCGAGCTTCTCGATCCGCGCCTTCAGCGCCTGGTTCTCCTCCCGCCCGGCGACCGCGATCGCCTTCACCGCCTCGAATTCCTCGCGGCTGACCATGTCGAGCCCGCCGACCCACTCGCGCATCCGCTCGCGAAAGGCGCTTTCGGCTTCGCGGGTCATTCCGGCGAGCGTTCCGGCGGCGCCGTTCATCACCTTGACGAAATCGTCGAACAGGCGGTTTTCGGACTGCATTGCGGGTCTCCTCGGCGGAACAATTTCTAGAGCGGGATATCGGTACCGCTGGCCGGCGCCGCAAGCTCCGCGCCCGGATTGAGCCTCATTATCTGGTAATTGAGGGCTGCGGCGAGGCACAGCCAGGCGAGATAGGGGAGGAGCAGGAGGCCCGCGGCCTTGCGGATGCGGTAGAAGAGGAAGGCGGCGGCGGCTGCCGCGAGGAACATGGTCGCGATGATCGCGAGGGCCAGGCCGACCTTGTGGAGGGCGAAGAAGACCGGCGACCAGCTGTAGTTGAGCGCGAGCTGGGCGAGGAAGAGGGTCAGCGCCAGCGGCCGGCCGCGGGCCCCCCTTGCGTGGAGGATCAGGGCCAGCGACAGCCCCATCAGGACATAGAGAAGGGTCCAGGCCACCGGAAACGCCCACCCGGGCGGCATGAAGGCCGGTTTCACCAGCGCGTCGAACCACGGGTTTCCGAAGCCCGAACCCGCCGCCCGGCCGGACAGCGTGCCGAGCAGCAGGATCGCGGGCACCGTCACCAGCGCCCAGCGAAGGAAGCTCATGCGCAGCTGGGAACGGGAGGCGAGCGCCGTCATCGCGGCCGTGGCTAGGGGCCGCGCCGCCCCGGATCAAGCCTTTCGGGCGGCGAGCAGGAACTCGACATTGCCTTCCGGGCCGGTGATCGGGCTGGGGATCACGCCAACCACCTCCCAGCCTTTCGATCGCACCCACTCGGCGGCGGCGTCGCAGACGCGGGCGTGAACAATGGGGTCGCGGACCACGCCGCCCTTGCCCACCTCCTCGCGTCCCGCCTCGAACTGCGGCTTGACCAAAGCGATCATTCGGGCGCCCGGCCGGGCCAGGTCGAGGGCCTTGTCGAGCACCTTGGCGAGGGAAATGAAGCTGGCGTCGCAGACGACGAGGTCCGGTGGCTCGGTGACGATTTCGTCGTTGAGGTAGCGCGCATTGGTCCGCTCGTGAACCGCGACGCGCGAGTCCTGCCTGAGCTTCCAGGCGAGCTGATTGGTGCCGACGTCGACCGCGAATATCTTCGCCGCGCCCCGCTGCAGCAGCACGTCGGTGAAGCCGCCGGTCGAGGATCCGACGTCGAGCGCCACCGCGCCGGCCACGTCCCAGCGGAAACGGTCGAGCGCGTGCGCCAGCTTCACCCCGCCCCGCGACACCCACGGATGCTCGCGCCCCCGCACCTCGAGCGGCGCGTCCGCGGCCAGCGCCTGCCCCGCCTTGTCGATCTTCCGCTCCCCGGAAAACACCAGGCCCGCCAGGATCAGCGCCTGCGCCTTCGCCCGGCTGTCCGCGAGCCCGCGGTCGACAAGCAACTGATCGGCGCGGGTCTTCATGGTTTTCGCCTGTAACATGCGCCGGAAAGGGTTCGCGCGGAGACGCAGAGACGCAGAGGGGCCGAGCTTGTCAACAAGCCCGCGGCTAACCCGCATCCACGGCAGCCCGCGGGCGGGCTGCACATTCACGCCCAGTCGATACGCACCGCCTTGTTGCCCGTTGCGGCCTCTCTGCGTCTTTGCGTCTCTGCGCGAACTGAAAAAGGCGCCTCAAGAATGCGCGAGAATGCGGGTTTGTGCGGGCGGGTGCAGAATCTGCATTTTAATTGTCTATCTTTGCAGTGGAGATTGCGCGCCCACCCCCTATGTGGGCGTTGCGGGGGCGGAACGGCTCTCGCTCTTGTAGTGAAAAGGAAACGAACATGCGTGTCTTCGAGAGCGCGGCGGTGGGGCTCGTGGCCCTGGCCGCCCAGATGCTCGTCGTCGCGACGGTCCTCATCTAAGCGACCGCCGGGATGACCGAGCCAGGCTGAAGCCGCCGGCTGACCCCGGCGGCTTCTTCGCGTTCAGGGCGAGGCGATATATCAATTGGGGCGCTCTCAGACGACGACAGACTGAGAGAGGGTCCGCACGAGCCTTTCCGTCGCTACGCCGAGCAAGGCCTCGTTCCTCACATTCATGTCGCGTTTGCCCAGTTGTGGCGACGGCGCGTTCGTATCCGGCCAGAGAATGTTCTAGCTAGTAATAACTTGTGTTACTCTTGGCCAAATCAGGCAGGCAATGGATGCAGCAAACAATACGATCGCCAGCGCAGCATAGACGATCCGAAATTGATTCGGAGCAGCAATCGGCCACCATCTCGCTACATTCTTATTTCTAACCGCGAAATAGCCCCCGGTTTCCATCTTGGCGAGCTGCTCCCCAACGAGAGAGTGGTGTTCGCGCAATCGCGACATACTAACATAACCTAGGTAAAATAGGATACCCGAGAATAAGAAAACGATGGAAAACATTATCGGTGGAATAGGTGGACCAGCGTTCTTGGTAATTATCGATATAAAAAATCCCACGATGATTGTTGCCCCAGCAGCAAGTAGATTCGGAATAGACCAAAGAAGATTGTCAAGATTATTATAGAGATCAATATAGTTGCCAAATCTGTCCTGTGGTTGCGACGATAATGCTAATCGCCGTATGTCATCTTCGGTCATAGAATCTGTTATAGCACTGAGCGCGCTATCCTCCTGCCAATCACGGTCTTGTTGCCCGCCGTGTTTAACTGTGTGAATAATTGCCCCGGCCGCCATATAAATATTATGCGATCTATTGGGCTCAGTCGTAAAAATTTCACCAGGCCCATATCTTTTGACGGTAAGCCCACGGCCTTCCCACTCGGCCAAGGCTATCCAGCCCCGCTCCACTATGTATGTTTCTCGTAGCTGGTGGTGGTAATGTGCCCTCTGCCAAGCGCCACAGGCGCCAGCAACGGTTCTAATGTATCCGTTTCCGTCACTGGGCATCAGTCTAAATCTCAACTCGCCATTCGGCATTCGCTCGTGGCTTGTTGAAATTCCATGGCTTTTTTCAGCGTCTTCGTTGGAAATCGAGTTCTTGCTCATTTTCTGCCCAAAGCTACGTCTGAAGCTAGGCCCGCGCCCCTTCGATCACACCCGCGCTGTTGTGGCGGAGCGCTTTCAAAACCGCTTCGACGATCGCCTCCGCGTCCAGCCCCGCTTCGGCATATTGCTTCTCGGGCTTGTCCTGGTCCTGGAAGCGGTCGGGGAGGCGCAGGGTGCGCAGCTTGAGGCCGGTGTCGATCAGGCCGAGGTCGCTCG
>JAXDPL010000253.1:0-7972 GCA_034668385.1 Sphingomonadales bacterium
GCGTGCTCGAGAGCGGCGAGGTCCAGCGCCTCGGCGGCCGAGCCATCCAGATGGTCGACGTGCGGATCATCGCCGCCACCAACCGCCGCCTCGCCGACGAGGTCGCCGCCGGCCGCTTCCGCGAGGACCTCTATTACCGCCTCAACGTTGTCCACGTCGACATCCCGCCGCTGCGCGACCGTTCGAGCGATATCCCGGCCCTCGCCCGCCACCTCCTCGCCCGGATCGCCGAGCAGCCGGGCATGCGCTACCTCTCGATCACCGACGACGCCCTTGCGGTGCTGATGCGCTACGGCTGGCCCGGCAACGTCCGCCAGCTCCAGAACGCCCTCTTCCGTGCCGCCGTGCTGTGCGAGGACAATGCCCTGACCGCCGCCGACTTCCCGCAGATCCAGCAGGAATCGACCTTCGCCCGCCGCGCCTCCGATTTCCACCGGCCCCTGCTCAACGGCGCCTCGCAGACCGCCGCCCTGAACCACGCGCCGGGCATCACCCTCTACGACAGCGACGGCAACATGCGCAGCCTCGAGGATATCGAGGCCGACGTCATCCGCCTCGCCATCGGCCATTATCGCGGCCGGATGACCGAAGTCGCCCGCCGCCTCGGCATCGGCCGCTCCACCCTCTACCGCAAGCTCGGCGAGCTCGGCATCGGCGAGGTGGCCTGAAATCGGGGACAGCTACCGATTTCCCGCCCATCGCAACGCCTTCACCGAAATCGGTAGCTGTCCCCGATTTCCCTTCAGGCCGAACGGAGGTTTCCCTCGCCGCGTGACGCGGCGGTGCGGGCACGCTAAACCCCCGCCCCATGACCGACTTCGCCAACGCCATCGCGCTGATCACCGGCGCCGCCTCCGGAATCGGCGCCGCGACCGCCGCGCGCCTCGCCGCCGGCGGCGCCAAGAAGCTGATCCTCGTCGACACCGACGAGGAGAGATTGCGCGACCACGCCTTCACCCTCCCCTGCGAGCGCCAGCCGATCGTCGGCGACGTCGCCGAACCGGACCGGTGGGGGGCGGCCGACCTCACCGGCCTCACCCACGCCGTGGTCAACGCCGGCATCGGCGCCGGCGCGCCGATCCTCGAATCGAGTTTCGAGGACTGGCGTCGGGTGCTGTCCGTCAATCTCGACGGTGCCTTCCTCACCCTCCAGGCCGCGATGCGCGCGATGCAGGGACGCGGCGGCGCGATCGTCCTCACCGCCTCGGTCGCCGGCCTCAAGGCCGAGCCCGGAATCGCCGCCTATGGCGCCTCCAAGGCGGCCGTCATCCAGCTCGCCCGGATCGCCGCCAAGGAAGGCGGGCCGCTCGGCATCCGGGTGAACGCCGTGGCGCCGGGCGGAGTCGAGACTCCGATCTGGCACAACGTTCCCTTCTTCCACCAATTGGTCGAGAGCACCGGCAGCGAGGAGGCCGCATTCAAGGCGATGGGCGCCGCCGCCGCGCCGATCGGCCGCTTCGCCCGGCCCGACGAGATCGCCGGCCAGATCGCCTTCCTGCTCTCCGACGCCTGCGCCTTCGTCACCGGCGCCTGCTTCGTCACCGACGGCGGCTATTCGCTGTAAGAATTCCTCCCCGGAACGGGGAGGAATAAGGGCACCTTAACCCCGAGCCGCTAGGGCGGAGCGATGCTTCGCCTCGCTCTCGCCGCCGCGCTGACGGCCGGGCCCGCCGGGGCGCCGCAACTCGCTTACGCGCCGCTCGATCCGGACGACACGGTCACGGCTCCGGCCGGCCCCCCGGCCGAAGCCGCCCCCGACGGCGAAGAGACCCACAACCCGCCCTGGCTCCAATACGTCCTGCTCGACCGGATGGAATGGGCCTTCGCCCGAGGCGAGGACGGCTATGCCTGGGATTTCTCCTCCATGGTCGGCGGCAAGAGGAACCGGGTCTATCTCGCCTCGACCGGCGAAGGCGCGGCGAGCGGCCGGCTCGACTATCTCGAGCTCGAGGCGCTCTACAGCCGCTGGGTCGGGAGCGACATCGATCTCAATCTCGGCCTGCGCTGGGACGCCCGGCCGCACCCGAACCGCCTCTACCTCGCCGCCGGCGGCCAGCTCGACACCGGCAAGCTCTGGCTCGGCGCGTTCGGCTACCTCTCGAAGCAGGGCGAGGTGAGCGCGCGCCTCTCGGGCTATTACAATTGGGAGCTGGCGAAGCGGCTCACCCTGCAGCCGAGCTTCGAGCTCGACGCCTACGCGCAGGACGTCCCGGCGCTCGGCCTCGGCCGCGGCCTCTCCTACGCCGAGCTCGGCCTGCGCCTCCGCTACGAGGTGATCGACCATCTCGCGCCCTATGTGGGCTTAAGCTGGTCGCACGACCTCGGCCGCACCGCCCGACTCACCCGCGCCGCGGGCGACGACCCTGAGACGAAGAGCGTCGTTGCCGGCGTCCACTCCGAATTCTAACGCCGCTCCTGCGCCTTCAGGAAAGCGACGAGCCCCGAGAAATAGGCTTCCTGGTCGTCGTACATCGCCATGTGGCTGCCGTTCCTCGCGAGCAGGAACTGGCCGTGCGGCAGCCGCCGCGCCATCGCAGCCATCCAGGCCGGGTCCATCGTGTCGTAGGTCGCGCCGATCACCAGGGTCGGCAGGGTGATCCGGTGGAGATCCTTCGACCGGTCCCAGTCGACGAGGATCCCGCCCGCGCCCAGTTCGCTCGGCCCCTGCATCAGCTCGTAGACGTGCTGGTTGACGTGGTTGATCGAGCGGAGCACCGGCTCCGGCCAGCTTTCGAACGGCCGGCGCAGGAAATGCTGCTCGTAATGCATCGGGATGAGCGTCGCCATGTAGCGCGGATCGTCGGTCTTGCGGCTCGCCTCGAGCTGCTTGACCAGCGCCAGCTTCGCCGGGTCCATCTTCGGCATCAGCACCCGCTCGGCATATTCATTGTAGGCCGGCACCGAATCCATCATGTTCGAGATGATCAGGCATTTGAGGTTGCGCTGGTATTTGAGCGCATATTCCATCGCCAGCAGCCCGCCCCAGCTGTGCCCGAACAGGCAGAAATTGGACCGGTCGAGCTTCAGCGCCCGGCGGACCTGCTCCACCTCCTCGACGAACCGCGGCAAGGTCCACAAACTGTCGTCGTCCGGACGGTCCGAGAGGCCCGCGCCCAATTGGTCGTAATAATAATATTCCACTCCCGCCGCGGGCAGGAAGCTGTCCATCGCCTCGAGATAATCGTGGCCCATCGCCGGTCCGCCGTGGAGCAGCAGCACCTTCATCCGCGGATTATTGCCGAACCTCTTCACCCAGACGTGGAACGGCCCCTTCGGAGTCGCGATCTCGATCATCCGCGCGCCGCCGGACCAGGAATCGGGATGGCCGGCGCGGCTGTGATAATCGGCCGTCGGCGCGGCCGTGGAGGAGGAGGCGAGGAAAAGCGGCAGGACCAGCCCCGCCAGCAGCAGCAGGAGACGCTTCATTCGAACCCCCGTTCGAGAATGGCCGCGTTCCCGATGCGCCAGGCGCCCGGCGCGCGTCAATCGTCCGGTCCGGCGAAGCCGGCGAAGGCGGCCGCGATCACGTCCTCGGTCACCAGCTCGGGCGTGAGGAAGTGGAGCAGCATCAGGCCTTCGATGAGCGCGTGGAGCGTCTTGACAAAGGCCTCCGCCGGCATCGGCAGCCTTGCTTCCGGGTGGTCGGCGAGCACGCGTTCCGCCGCCGCGCGGTACAGCCCGCGATTCGCTTCGATCAGCCGCCTTCGCATCGGCTCGTGGGTCAGCGCGTAGAGCTGGAAGGAGAGAGCGCCCACCGCCCGCTCGCGCCGCGCGGCGGCTTCGGCGGCCACCGCCCGCCCGAGGATCGCCATCGTTTCGGCCAGCGAGGCGCCGGGCGGAAAGGCGGGGGCGACCGGCTGCCACAGGCTCTCGGCGACGGCCATGAACAGCGCGTCCCGGTCGGCGAAATTGCCGTAGATGGCGCCCCGGCTGAGGCCCGCGCGAGCCGCCACCGCTTCCAGGCTGGTGCGCTCGTAGCCTCGCTCGCCGATCAGCTCGGCTGCGGCACGGACAAGGGCCCGCCGAGTCCGCTCGCGCTTCGGAAGGCCCTCGCCCGCCTTGGTCTTGGCCGATCCCATCGCGCCACTATACAAGCCCAGAAAATACAGGCATGTATTTTTTTGGAGGATCGGGAATGAACGTGCTTTGGGTTGGGTCGGGGGCGGCCGCGCTTGCGGCGATTGGGGCCGTCGTCGAACGTTGGATGGAGAGACGCGACCGGCGCCTGCATCCCGTGCCCGGCCGGATCGTCCCGGTGGGCGACGGGCGGTCGCTTCATCTGCTGTGCGAAGGGAAGGGCCCGGCCGTGGTCGTCGAGCAGGGCGCCGGGGAACCTTCGATCTTGTGGCGGCCGATCCAGCGCCGCGCGGCCGAATTCTGCCATTTCTGCCTCTACGACCGCGCCGGCTACGGCTGGAGCCCGCCGGCGCCCGCACCGCAGCCGTTGGACGACCGCGCCGCCGACCTGCGCCGCGCCCTCGCGGCGGCGGGGATCGGCCCGCCCTATGTCATGGTCGCCCATTCCTATGGCGGCCTCGTCGCCTTGGCCTTCGCCCGGCTCTATCCGGAGGACATGGCCGGGCTGCTGATGGTGGACGCGATCGACGAAGGCGTCGCCGCCCATCCCGATTACCGCGCCTTCGTGGGCAAGGGACGATGGTTCGTCCGTATCCTGCGAGGCGCCGCGGCCGTGGGGATGCTCCGCCTCGCGGCGAGGCTCTTTTCGAACGACGCTCAGGACTCGCCGGAGGAGCGAATGGCCGGCGCCGAGATGGTCCGGCCCGGCTTCTTCGCCGCGATCCGCGGCGATCTGCGGAATATTGTCGCGGTCGATCCCGGAGCGAAGCCCGAGTCTCTCGGCGACCTACCGCTGACCGTCATCACCCACGGAAAGCCTTTTCCAGGACCTTTCGCCGCGCTCGAGCGGCTGTGGCGGCCGGAGCAGGACCGGATCGCGCGGCTTTCGACGCGCGGCCGGCTCGTCGTCGCCGCCGAGAGCAACCACATGATCGCCAGCGATGAGCCCGATTTGGTGCTCGCCGAGCTCGATCGGCTCGTCGAGCAGGTCGGATTCAGGCCGCCTGCTTCATCGGCTGGATGACCTGCGCCGCGAAGCGGTCCATCTCCTCCGCCTGCGGGCTCATCTGGAGGAGCAGAAGGTCGAGGCCCGCCGCTTCATATTCCTCGATACGCTCGGCGAGTTGCTCGGGCGTTCCGACGAAATTGGGCCTCAGCCCCCGGTTCGAAACCGAATATTCCTGCAGCTTGAGCTCGCGCTCCAGTTCGGTCCCCGACAGCCATTGCTCGAAATTGTCGAACCCCTTGGGCGGGGTCGGCGGCAGCGCGGTGATCCGCGCCAGCTCCTTTTTCGCTTCCGACTCGCTGTCGCGAACGATGGCGTAGCCGGCCATGCCGTATTGCATCCGTGGCTTGCCCGCCTCGGCGCGCCGCCGCTCCATGTCCTCGATCTTCGGCCTGATCGCCTCGACCGGATCGCCGTGCATCACATAGGCGTCGCACTGCGTTGCGATCATCGTCTTCGCGGCCTCGCTTTCGCCGCCCGCGTAGATGGTCGGACGCGGCTTCCTCGCCGGCTTCGGCTCGCAGATCGCGTCCTTCAGCCGATAGCGCTCGCCTTCGTAGCTGAACCTCTTCTCGGTCCACAGGCCGTTCACCACCTCGAGCCATTCCGACGTGCGGGCGTAGCGGTCGTCATGCTGGTCGAACTGGAGGCCGTATTGAGTCGCCTCGTCCGCCCACCAGGAGGAGACGACGTTGAGCGCGAGCCGGCCGCCGGAGATGTTGTCGATGTTGGCGGCCGCCTTGGCGAACAGGGCCGGCTGGTGGAAATTGGGCCGCACGGCGACCATCAGCTCGAGCCGCTCGGTCACCGCCGCCAGCGCCGCCGCGGTCGACCAGGCGTCGAGCGCCGGCGCCTCGACGCCCTTGATGTCGTTGAGGTTCAGCTCGGCGATCAGCGAAAGGTCCCAGCCGGTCTGCTCGCTCCGCTGCGTGAGGCGGCGGACAAAGTCCCAGCTTGCCTCCATCCGCTCATCCTCGATGTTCCTCAGCCAGCCGCCGAACACCGGCATCCAGTAACCGAATCTCATCTCGCCCTCCCGATCTGGGCTTTGAGGAAATCGACCAGCCGGTCGTGCGGATCCCAGCCGAGCACGTCGAGCGGCTTGGCGACGAAATTGGACAGCGCGTTGATGTCGTAGAAGCGCGCCTCGCCGTCGCGATCGTCGACCAGATATTCAACTCCGCCGACATCGAGCCCCGCCGCCCGCGCGATCTCTTCCGCTGCCGCGACGATCGCGCGCGGCGGCTGAACTGCCGTCATCCGGACCGCCTGCCGCCCCGGCTGGGCAAGACAGGCGTCGGCCGGGCAAAGGTCGAAGCTGTCGCCGCCGCTCTCTACCTCGATCGCATAGAGGAACTTGCCGCCGAGCGTCTCCACGCGCGTGATCACGCCCCCCCGCGGCGGCACATAATCCTGGACCAGCAGCACCGAATCGACGCTGTCCGGAACGCTGCCCTCCCGGATCGACCGCTCGAGCTCTCCGGCGTCGGCATAGCGCACGATCCCCGCGCCCGAGCCGCCAATGTTCGCCTTGACCATCAGCGGAAAGCGCATCTCCGCGGCGGCCGCGAGCAGATCCTCCTGACGATGGACCACCCGTGACTCCGGAACCTTGTAACCGAGGCCGGCAATCAGCGAGAGCTGCCTTGCCTTCGAACTGTCGACCGCGATGGTCGCCGCCCCGTTGAGCACGCGGGCGCCGTTCGCCGCCCAATGGGCCAGCAGGCTCTCGGCGTAGAAGATCGGGTGCTGCGTCTCCCTCAGGAAGCTCGACATCGCCACCCGGCTCAGCACCACCGGTGCCGGCACCTCACTCGAGGCCGGGTCGAACCGATGATCCGAAAGACGGACCGCCCGGTACGACACGCCGTGCCGCTCCAGCGCCGCGAACAGCGGCTCGAACCATTTCGGGTGCTCGTAGAGCACCGCCAGATCGGGGGTCATCGGGATTGGCCTCGACTGCGGGAACGCGCCATGTGTGCGCTCCCGCGGCCGATTGGAAGGCCTGAACGAAGGTCAGCCCGCCTTGCAGAATTTCCCGCAAGGCGCCTTGGCCACCGCTTCGCTGACCCTGTCGGCGTCCGGCTGCGAATCCTTGGGCAGCAGCGGCTTGATGCTCTGCGCGGTGCGGGCCAGTTCCTGCCGCTGCGCCGCCGAGAAGACGATCGCGAAATTGCCCGCGTCGCCGGCGAGCAGGTCCATGATGCGCTGCCGGCGCGCCGGGTCGAAGGTCGGGTCGCCCGCCATTTCGAGCAGGCCGCTCGCCTGCGCCCAGGCGCCCCCGCGAATCCGAGCGACCGCCGACGCCTTCGTCCTGAGATCCTCCTCGCTGAACGTCTTGTCGATGGCCGGCAGATGCGCCGCCGTGCAATGGGCGGAGAACAGGAGCGGCGTGAACATCTGGTCCATGTAGCGCTGGAGGTTGGCGGTCATCGTCTGGGCGTCGACGAGGCCGCCCGCTGTCCCGCCATTGGCATAGGCCTGGATGATCCGGGTCCCCTTGCCGCAGATCCGACTGAAAGACTCGAAGCCGGTGGCCGGAAGGTCGTCGGTGCCGACCGCCGCCATCGCGCGCGAGGCCGCGTCGTCGTAATCCCTGACCGCCGGATCGTCCTTGCCGGGCAGTTCGCCCCTGGCGGCGGCCATCTTCGCGAGCAGAGCGTCGGCGGCCTTGTCGAAGTCGGCGGCCAGCGCGCTTCCTTTCGCGCTCGTCCCGGATCCGCCGCAACCGGCGGAAAGCAGGGCGGCCGCTGCAACCCCGGCGAGAAAAGGCAATTTCATTCGTATCTCCCCCTGTTCCGAGCGGGTTGGCTAGCGAGGCTCCGACTCGGCGTCCAGCCGGACCGGAGGGATCGGCGCGACGGCTCAGTCGCCGGGGAAGTCGCCGGC
>JAXDPL010000254.1:0-5508 GCA_034668385.1 Sphingomonadales bacterium
GCGTCGGCGCCGGGGGCGAGCTGGATGGCGATGCCGGCGCCGGGATGGCCGTTGAGGCGCGAGAGGTTGCCGTAATTCTCGCTGCCGAGCTCGACCCGGGCGACGTCCTTCAAAGTGACGTTGGCGCCGTCCGGCTGGGTCTTCAGGATAATCGCCCGGAACTGGTCGGGCGTCGACAGGCGCGAGCGCGCGGTCACCGTCGCGTTCAGCATCTGCCCCGGCGGCGCCGGCTGGCCGCCGATCTGGCCGGCGGCGACCTGGGTGTTCTGCGCCTGGATCGCCTGGATGACGTCGCGCGGGATCAAGGAGAAGCTGGCGAGCTTGTAGGGATCGAGCCAGATCCGCATCGCATATTGCGAGCCGAACACGTTGATGTCGCCGACTCCGGGCACCCGGCCCAAGGGGTCCTGGAGGTTCGTGGTCAGATAATCGGAGACGTCGGCCGAGGACATCCGGTCGCTCTCGTCGTAGACCGAGACGACCATCAGGAAGTCCTGGTTGGACTTGGTGACGACGAGGCCCTGCTGCTGGACCTGCTGGGGGAGGCGGGGGAGGGCCTGCTGGACCTTGTTCTGGACCTGAACCTGGGCGATGTCCGGATCGACCGACTTGTCGAAGGTGGCGGTGATTCCGACCCCGCCCGAGGCGTTCGAATTGGCGCTGAAATAGAGCAGGCCGCTGATTCCGGTGAGCTGCTGCTCGATCACCTGGGTGACGCTGGTCTCGACCGTCTCCGCCGAGGCGCCCGGATAGCTGGCGCGGATGTTGACCGAGGGCGGCGCGATGTCGGGATATTGCTCGACCGGAAGCGACAATATGCCGCCGATACCGCCGAGCATGATGACGATGGCGATCACCCAGGCGAAGATCGGGCGATCGATGAAGATTCGGGAAATCATCGGCGCCCGCTAACCCTGCGTGCCGCCGCCGCCCGCCGCGCCCCGTCCGCCGCGGCCCCCGCCGCCGCCATAGCCGCCCGCGCCGCCGCGGCCCGCGCCGGGCTGGCGCTGCGGCGAGCCGGCGGGCACCGGCTTCACCTTCTGGCCCGGCTTCACCTTGATCAGGCCCTCGACGATGATCCGGTCGCCCGGCTTGAGCCCGGCGGTGACCACCCATTTGTCGCCGACCGTCCGCTCGGCCGTCACCAGCCGGGTCATCGCGACGTTGCCGGGGCCGACGACGATCACCGTCGCATTGCCCTTGGGATCGCGCGACACGCCGGATTGCGGGACGAGGAAGGCGTTGGCGATCGTCTCCTGGATGAGCTTGGCGCGGACGTACATGCCGGGGAGCAACAGGCCCTGCGGATTGGGGAAGGTAGCGCGCAGGGTGACGCTGCCGGTCGCCGGGTCCACCATCGCCTCGGCGAATTCAAGCGTTCCGGTAAAGCCGTAGTCGCTTCCGTCCTCGAGGGTCAGGGTGACCTTGGCGCGGGCGGGCGTCACTCCCCCGGCGGCGATGGCGCGGCGCAAGACGAGCAGTTCGGCGCTCGACTGCTGGATGTCGACGAACATCGGGTCGAGCCGCTGGATGGTGGTCAGCGGGTCGGCCTGGTTGGCGGTGACCAGCGCGCCGGTGGTGAACAATGAGCGGCCGATCCTTCCCGTGATCGGCGCCGGCACCCGCGTGTAGCGAAGGTTGATCGACGCCGTCTCCAGCGCGGCGCGGTTCTGGGCGACGGCGGCATTGGCCTGCTGGGCCTGGGCCCGGGCGTCGGTATATTCCTGCTGGCTGACCGCCTGCATCCGGGCGAGCGGCGCGTAGCGGTTGGCGCGGGCCTGGGCGGCGGCGCGGTTCGCCTGGGCGCTGGCGAGGTTGGCGCGGGCCTGGGCGGCAGAGGCCTGATAGAGCGACGGGTCGATCTGATAGAGGGTCTGGCCGGCGCGAACGATCGAGCCTTCGGTGAACAGGCGCGCCCGGATCACGCCCGAAACCTGCGGCCGGACCTCGGAGACCTGATAGGCGCTGGTCCGGCCGGCGAGGTCGGCGGTGATCGGGACGTTGGTCGGCTGAACGACGACATAGCCGGCTTCCGGGGTGCCGCCGCCGCCCCGTCCGCCGCGGCCGCCTTTGCCGGCGCCGCCGCCGCTGTCGTCGGCGTTGCCCGAGCCGCAGGCGGCGAGCCCGAGCAGCAGGGCGGCGATCAGTCCGAGCTTCGGCAAAAGAGAGGCGGTCACGTCGCGGGCGCGATGGGAGCGGCCGGCTTGCTCGAAGATGAACAGCTTTTCGATGGTCACGATTATCCCAGGACTCCCCGCACGCGCGCCCAACGCCGCGCCGCATGCACGCGTTCCGCCGGAGGGGGAAGAGGGAAAAGGGGGTGCTAGTGGCCGAGCGTTGGGTTGAATCCCCGCAACCGTTCGCCCTGAGCCTGTCGAAGGGCCTTCCTTCTAGTTCTGACAACGAAAAGAAGGGGCATCGACAGGCTCAGCCCGAACGGACTGAGTGGTAACTGAACCACGAACGTCCCCATGGAGCTTCGATCCGCAGGGAGGGTGAGGAGCCTAGAACTTGGTCCCCACTCTCAGCCCGATCGTCCGCGGGGCGTAGGGGACGATGTAGGGGCGCTGCGCGCATTGGCCGCATTCCTGGTAGCGGGTGAGCTGGGCCCGCTCGTCGAAGGCGTTCTCGACATAGAGCTCGACGTTGAACTTCTTCCAGTCGATGCCGACCGCGAAATCCGCCATCGTATAGGCCTTGAGCCGCCCGAGGCCGGCCGCCGGGTTCACCGCATTGCCGAGCGGGTCGAAGATCAGGGTGCGGATGTCGGCCGAGGCCGAGCTCTGGTGCGAGACCACCGCCTGGAGGTGCGCCCGCGCCCCTTCCATGACCGGGAATTCGTAGCGGGCCTGGGCGCTCGCCTTGAACCTCGGGGTGACCGGCAGGCGGATGCCCTTCGGGGCGGAAATGTAGTTGGTCTGGCCCTGCGGTCCCGGCGCCGTGCAGGTGAAGGTCGGATCGTCGAAGCCGCAGAGGTTCCGCTTCGTCTTGGCGTCGGTGTAGGCGGCGCTGCCGGTGAACGACAGGCCGACCACGGGCCGCCAGCTGAGGTCGAGCTCGACGCCCTTGATCCGCGCGTCCGGGCCGTTGTGGATTTCGGTGAAGCTGTTGGCGCCGAGGAAGGAGAATTGGAACTTCTTCCAGTCCTGGAAGAAGAAGGCGCCGTTCATGCGCAGGGTGCCAATCGTCGACTTGAAGCCAAGCTCGTAATTGGTCAGCGTATCCTCGTCATAGGGAGCGATGTCGCCGCGCCGGTTGATGCCGCCCGGGCGGAAGCCCTTCGACCAGGTGGCGTAGACCATGTGGTCGGGCGTGATCTTCCAGGTGAGGTTGAGGCGGTGGGTGAAGCCGTCGCCCTTGGTCGCCTTGGGCACGACCTTGCCGTTGGCGAAGACTCCGAGGTCGGTGCAGGGCGAGCCCGGCACGGCGGGCGGCAGCAGGGTGCCCGTGATGTTGTTGCGCAAAGTCGCGCCGGTGGTCGTGAAGCACTGGATGACGCCCGTGCGAGAGCTGCCCGCGCCGTTGAACGGATGGGCGGTGAAGCCGGCGCCCGGATTGCGGCCGAAGCCGAAGAAGCCGATCAGCGAATTGTCGTATTTGTAGGCGCGGATGCCGCCGGTGAAGGTGAGGTTCTGGAGAATGTCGAAGCTCGCCTCGCCGAACGCCGCATAATCCTTGTCGACGCGGTCCTGCTGGGTCAGCCACAGCGTTCCGGGCAAGCCGTTGACCGAGACGGCGGCGCCCAGCCCGGTCACCTGATAATCCTGGTGGATGCGATGATACTGGCGCTGGTAGAACAAGCCGCCGACGAAGCGCAGGCGCTTGTCCGCCGGCGAGGCGATGCGGAGCTCGTGGCTCATCTTGGTGAACTTGTCGCGGCCGATGATGTGCTGCGACGGGTTGATCGTGTTCCCGGCATTGTCGAGGAAGTAGAAGTAGCCGGCGAGGCCGCCGTAGCTCGAATAGAGGTTGTCGTAGGCCTCGGCGTAATCGGTATAATCGTTGGAGGTGTTGATCTTCCTCAGGAAATAGGCGCCCGCGTAGGTGAGGTCCCAGTTGGAGACCTTGCCCTCGATGGTCAGCGCCGCCTGGCCGAAGCGGTCGTGGCTGCGGTCCGGGTAGAAATGCTGGACCTTGAGGTCGCCGAGGCTCGGGTCGTAGCCGAACGAGCCGTGGGCATGCTGGTCCTGGCCGAGCACGGCGAGCGTCGCCGTCCAATTGTCGGCGAGGTCGATGCCGAGCGCGGCACGGCCGCCGGCGACGTCGACGTCGTTGAAGTCCTTCTTGACCAGCGCCGAATTGTTGACGGTGATCCCGCCCGGATGAGGCAGGAAGGAGCGGGTGCCGGGGATGTTGTCGATATAGCCGGCGTCATGCTCGTACCAGCCGACGACCCGGAGCGCCGCGCCGGTGCCGAGCGGGGCGTTGAAGAAGCCCTCCAGCTTGCCGCCGACGCCGCCGTGCCGAACCGTGTTGATCTCGCCGTCGGCGCCTCCGTAGAAGCTGTTCTTGTCGGGCTTGTTGGTGATGATGCGGATCGTCCCGGCTTCGGACGAGGCGCCGTAGAGGGTGCCTTGGGGGCCGCGCAGAACTTCAATGCGCGCGATGTCGTAGATGTGGACGTCGATCGTTCCGCCGATCGTCGTCACCGGCTGCTCGTCGAGATAGACGCCGACCGAGGGCAAAGAGCCCGAATGGTTGCCGTCGCCGCCCGACGCGACTCCGCGGATATAGACGTTGGTGCTGCCCGGAGTCGCGGTCTGGAACGACACGCTCGGGGTCAGTTTGGTGTAATCGTTGAAGTTTGAGACGTTCAGCTCCTCGAGCCGGCGGGTGCCGAGCGCCTGGATGCTGATCGGGACGTCCTGGAGGTTCTCCTCGCGCTTCTGGGCGGTGACGACGATCTCGTCCTGATCGGAAGCGGCGGCGGGCGGCGTCGGCGGGGGCGTCGGCGCCGGCGCGGTGCCGCCCTGGGCCTGGGCCGTGCCGGCGAGGACCGTCGTCGCGAGGAAGCCGAGAAGCGCGGTGCGTAGGGCGGTGGAGCGCATACATTCCCCCAGAGCTGCGTCAGGGCTGAGCGTGACCTCCACCGGGGCGCCCCGTCAATTCATTTTGCCTTCGTAACGTCAGGCGGACGGGTCGCTGTGGCTTCCCGGCCACGCCGCCGGAGCCTCGGGATAGGCGTCGAGCACCGGGCCGAGCGCGTCCTTCAGTGGCCCGAGCCAGGGTTCGAAGGCGCGCCATTGGCCGACGCCCTCGCGGTTGATCGGCCGGCGGACCTGCTCGGAGCTGGCGGTGCGGACCGCGCGCTTGTTCTCGTGGAAGGCGAGGCAGGCCGGGTCGAAATCGAGGCCCAGGTAGGCGAGCAGGGCGCGGACCTCGCCCTCCGGATCGTCGAGCAGCCGCTCGTGGATCACGCGGTGGACCCGGCCCGGAAGCACCGCGTCGACATGAGCCATCAGCCGGACGTAGTCGGCATAATAGCGACCCATGTCGGCCAGCGAGTAA
>JAXDPL010000255.1:0-9092 GCA_034668385.1 Sphingomonadales bacterium
CGCGCTGAAGCGAACCCGGCTCAGGGACCGCAAGGTCACCGGCGACAAACCCGCCTAACCCTAATCATTCCCCGCCCCGCACCCTGCTTCGGCGCCGTCTGCCCTAGGAAAAACGGCGGCGAGCGACTATGTCGCCGGCTCCCATGGAAATAGAGCTCCCCTCCCCGCCCAAGGTCGGCATGGTCTCGCTCGGCTGCCCGAAGGCCCTCGTCGATTCGGAGCGGATCCTGACCAAGCTGCGCTCCGACGGCTATCAATTGTCGCCGGACTACGACCAGGCCGACGTCGTGCTGGTCAACACCTGCG
Source organism: Sphingomonadales bacterium (assembly GCA_034668385.1). GTDB lineage: Bacteria > Pseudomonadota > Alphaproteobacteria > Sphingomonadales > Sphingomonadaceae > Allosphingosinicella. The sequence goes on from JAXDPL010000255.1 coordinate 307, forward strand.
GCTTCCTCGATTCGGCCAAGGAGGAAAGCCTGGCGGCGATCGGCGAGGCGATCGCCGAGAACGGCCGGGTGATCGTCACCGGCTGCATGGGCAACGAGGCGGAAATGATCCGCTCCAAATTCCCCGAGGTCCTCGCCGTCACCGGCCCGCACCAGTACGAGCAGGTGGTCGGCGCCGTCCACGTCGCCGCGCCGATCCCGCCCTCCGCCTATCTGAACCTGGTGCCCCACGCCGGGCTGAAGCTGACGCCGCGGCACTACAGCTATCTGAAGATTTCCGAGGGCTGCAACCACCGCTGCAGCTTCTGCATCATCCCCTCGATCCGCGGCGACCTGGTCAGCCGCCGGCCCGACGCGATCCTTCGCGAGGCGGAGAAGCTGGTCGCGGCCGGGACGAAGGAATTGCTCGTCATCAGCCAGGACACCTCGGCCTACGGAGTCGACCTGCGCCACGCCTCATGGCCGTGGAAAGGCGGCGAGGTCCGTGCCCACATGACCGATCTCGCCCGCGAGCTCGGCAAGCTGGGCGCCTGGGTGCGACTCCACTACGTCTATCCCTACCCGCACGTAGACCGGGTCATCCCTTTGATGGCCGAGGGGCTCGTCCTTCCCTATCTCGACATCCCGTTCCAGCACGCCTCGCCGCAGGTGCTCAAGGCGATGAGGCGGCCGGCCAACGAGGCCAGGGTGCTGGAGCGGATCCGCGGCTGGCGCGAGATCTGCCCGGACATCGCCATCCGCTCGACCTTCGTCGTCGGCTTCCCGGGCGAGACCGAGGCGGATTTCGCCTATCTGATGGAGTGGCTCGAGGAAGCCCGGCTCGACCGGGTCGGCGCCTTCCGCTTCGAGCCGGTCAAGGGCGCCGCGGCCAACGCCCTCCCCGGCGCCGTGCCCGAGGAGGTCAAGGAGGAACGCTACGCCCGCTTGATGGAGCTGACCGCCCGAATCTCGGCCGAAAAGCTCCGCGCCAAGGTCGCTCGCACCCTCGAGGTGCTCGTCGACGTCGCGGACGGCGAAGGCGGCGCGACCGGCCGCTCGAAGGCCGACGCGCCCGAGATCGACGGCGAGGTCCACCTGGGCGACGCGCCGGGCGCGAAACCCGGCGACATCCTCAGCGTCCTTATCGAGGATTCCGACGAGCACGACCTGTTCGGCGTTCCCGCTTGAGCCTCTAGCGCCCCGCCTTTTCCAGCGCCTCGACGAAGCTTTTGCGCCACCAGACCACGTCCTCGCGCTCGACCGTTTCGTTCATCGTCCGCCAGCGCCGGATCCGTTCCTCCCTGGGCATCTCGATGGCTCGGCGGATGGCGTCGGAGATGTCCTCCTTGCTGTAGGGGTTGACCAGCAGGGCGTCCTTGAGCTGCAGCGCCGCGCCGGCGAAGCGGGAGAGGATGAGGATTCCGGGATCCTCCGGGTCCTGCGCCGCGACATATTCCTTGGCGACGAGGTTCATTCCGTCCCTCAGCGGCGTGATCAGCGCGATCTTGGCGGCGCGGTAGAAGCCGGCCAGGTCCTCGCGGCCATAGCCCTGGTTGACGTAGCGGATCGGCACCCAGTCGACCTCGGCGAATTCGCCGTTGATCCGCCCCGAAAGCTCGTCCAGCCCCTCGCGGATCGTCTCGTAGGTATGGACCTCGCCGCGCGAGGGCGGCGCGATCTGGAGCAGGAAGACCTGGCCCCGGCATGCCGCGTTGTCCTCGAGGAAGCGGCGGTAGCCGAGGAATCGTTCCTCGAGCCCCTTGGAATAATCGAGCCGGTCGACTCCGATGATCGTGTGACGGCCGTCCGCGCTCTTCATCAGGCGGTCGTGGGCGATGCGCGCGCCCTCGCTCGCCACGGCCTGCCGGAATTCCTTGTAGTCGATGCCGATCGGATAGGCGCCGGCGTGGACCGAGCGGTCGCCGACATGGACCATGCCGTCCCCGTCGCAATGGCCGCCGAGCTCGCGCTCGACATAGTTCTTGAAGCTGTCGAGCCATTCCTCGGTCTGGAAGCCGATCAGGTCGTAGGCGAGCATCGACAGGACCAGCCCCTCGTGGAAGGGCAAGGAGACCATCAGCCGCGACGGCGGGAACGGGATGTGGAGAAAGAAGCCCATCCGGTTCCTGACCCCCCGCTCCCTCAGCTGCGCGCCGAGCGGGATGAGGTGGTAATCGTGGATCCAGACGAGGTCGTCGGGCTCGATCAGCGGCACGACGGTGTCGGCGAAGCGCTCGTTGACCCTTTCGTAGCCGCCGGCGAAGCTGCGGTCATATTCGGCGAGGTCGATCCGGTAGTGGAACAGCGGCCAGAGCGTCCGGTTGGCGTAGCCGTTATAATATTCCTCGACGTCCTGCTCCTCGAGGTCGACCAGAGCCGAGGTGACTCCGTCGTGGCGCTGGAAGTCGATCTTGCCGGTGAAGCTGTCCGTCACCTTGCCGGACCAGCCGAACCACAGCCCGCGATATTCCCTCAGCGCCGCCGACAGGGCCACGGCGAGCCCGCCCTGAGCCCCGCCCTCCCCTTCGGGCTTGGGCGCCGCGACGCGGTTCGAGATGACGATGAGGCGGCTCATGATATCCCATCGAATTGGTACTTCGATGGGTTCCCCAGGTGGGTCATCTAACGGCGCTCCACGGCCGCGACAGGAGCACGGCGCAGTTGATCAGTCCGACCAGCGAGTAAGTCTGCGGGTAGTTCCCCCACAGCTCGCCGGTGGCGAAGTCGGTGTCTTCCGAGAGCAGCCCCGCCGGAGTGAGCCGCGCCAGCGTCTTCTCGTAGAGCGCGCGCGCCTCGTCTGCCCGCCCGGCGAGGTGGAGCGCCTCGATCAGCCAGAAGGTGCAGAAGTTGAACGCGGTCTCGGGAAGGCCGAAATCGTCCTCGGCGGCGTAGCGCAGCATGTGCTCGCCGCGCCTCAGGCCCTTCTCGACCGCCTCGAACGTGGCGAGGAAGCGCGGATCGTCGGGGCCGAGGAAACGCATGTCGGCGAGCTGGAGCAGGCTGGCGTCGAGCTCGCCGCCGCCGAACGTCGCGCCGAACCGTCCCTCCGGCGCGTACCAGGCGTCGCGCTCGATCCGCGCCCGGATCGCGTCGGCGCGCTCGCGCCACAAGGCCTGGCGCGCGTCGAGGCCGAGCATTTGGGCGGCATAAGCGAGCCGGTCGCAGGCCGCCCAGCTCATCACCGCGCTGTAGGTGTGGACGGCGCTGCGGGTGCGGTATTCCCAAAGCCCCGCGTCGGGCTGGTCGTGCATCTCCCAGGCCCGCTCGCCGACCCGCTCGAGCGCGTGGAAATCCGCCTCGGTCGCCTTCCGGAACAGCCGCTCGTCGATGAACGCCTGCACGTTCGAGAGGACGATCTGGCCGTAGGCGTCGTGCTGGACCTGCCCGACGGCGGCATTGCCGATCCGGACCGGCCCCATGCCCCGATAGCCGGCGAGCGCCTCCGCCTCCCGTTCGTCGAGCCTGGGCTCGCCCGTCACGGCGTAGAGCGGCTGGATATGGCCGCCTTTCGCCTCGTCGACGATGTTGCGGAGGTAGCCCAAATAGTTTTCGAGCACGTCGAGCGCGCCCAGCCGGTTGAGCGCCTGCACCGTGTAATAAGCGTCGCGGATCCAGCAATAGCGATAGTCCCAGTTGCGGCCGGAATCGGGCGCCTCCGGGATCGAGGTGGTCAGCGCGGCGACGATCGCCCCGGTCTCCTCGTGCTGGCACAGCTTGAGGGCGATGGCGGCGCGGATCACGACGCGCTGCCATTCGAGCGGGATGGCGAGGCCGCGCACCCACCCCCGCCACTCGTCCGCGGTCTGGTGCAGCCACGCCGCGAGGGTGTGGCCGACATTGCCGACGAACGGCTCGTCGGGCCCGAGGAAGAAATGCCCGGCCCGCTCGAGCCGGAAGGCGCGGCCCTCGAGCAATTGCCCCACCGGCGCGTCCGTGGTGAGGCGCAGCGGCTGCGGCTTCACCAGATAGCGTATGTGGTTGGTTCCGCTGGTCCGCTCGGCTTCCCTCGCCCCCCAGTCGGTCGCCGGGCTCAGCGTGACAAGCAGCCGCGGCGCTCCGGCGAGGGGCCGGACGATCCGCACCCAGGCGACCGGGCGGTACATCCGTCCGTTGCGCTCGAAGCGGGGGCAGAAGTCGAATATCTCGGCCACCGCTCCGTCGGCGTCGGTCAGACGGGTGGTGAGGATCGGCGTGTTGCGCAAATAGCTCTGCTCGACCGAGACCTGGTTCTCGACCGCGATCCGCCACTCGCCGCGAGGCCCGTCTCCACCGCCCCGGGGATCGAGCAGCGAGCAGAACAGCGGGTCGCCGTCGACGCGCGGCTGGCAGGCCCAGACGAACCCGCCGCCCGAATCGACGAGGGCGCTCACCTGGCAATTGCCGATCGGCCAGAGCGCGAGGTCAGCCACAAGCGGCCTCCGTCAGCCAGCGCCGCGCCGCCGGCACGTCGGAGAGACGCCAGACCGCCGCCGTCTCGCGCTCCGGTCCGACCAGGATTCCCCCGCCTCCGGCCCGCGCCGCGGCGGCGAAGGCGTGCTCGTCGGTGAGGTCGTCGCCCATGAACCACGGACGCGCGCCGGCGAAGCTCGGTTCCGCCATCAGCCTCTCCACCGCCTTTCCCTTGTCGACTCCGGGAGGAAGCAGCTCGACCACCATCTTGCCCGGCTGGACACGAAGACCGTGGCGCGCCGCCAGGTCGTCCGCGAGCGCGGCGGAATCCGCCTCCCGGTCCGGCGCGCGGCGGAAATGCAGGGCGACGGTTCCCGGCTTGTCCTCGACCAGCAGCCGCGGGTCGTCGGCGGCAAAGCGCGCCAGCGCTTCCCGGGCTTCGGAGAGGCCCTCCGGCAGGGCCGATCGCTCCACCTCTCCGCGGATGCGGATCTCGACGCCGTGCGACCCGGCGAACGCGACCGGCAACGGCCCGGCATGGCGCTCGAGATCGTCGAGGGAGCGGCCCGAGACGATCGCGACTCGCCCGTCCAGCCGAAGCGACAGCCGGGCGATCAAAGCCGGCAGTTCGACCGGAATCCGGATCGCATCGGGCGTTTCGGCCAGTTCGACCAGCGTTCCGTCGAAATCGAGCAGCAACGCCGCTCCGTCGAGCAGGGAAAGCGGTGGTTCGAGAAGCCTTTGGCTCATTGCGAGGCGTTGGCGCGGCCGGCCGGGAAACTCAAGTCATGCTCGTATTTTCGTGCATAATGGATGATGTTCTCAGCGAAAATGGGGGAAAAATAAACAGGTTGCCACCCCTTCCCACTCAAGAATTACATAGGTTATGTTCCGGCCCCGGGGAAAAACATAACAGAGGGGGGAGCCGCCGATGGGCAATCCGTTCATGGGGGAGATAAAGATTATCTCCTGGAACTTTCCGCAACAAGGCTGGGCTTTCGCCAACGGACAACTGCTTCCGATCAACCAGAACCAGGCGCTCTTCTCCCTGTTCGGGACGACCTACGGCGGCAACGGGCAGACGACCTTTGCCCTCCCCGACCTGCGCGGCCGCGTCGCGATCCACTTCGGCAACGGCTTCACCCAGGGCCAGGCGGGCGGCGAGGAAGCCCACACCGTCACGATGGGCGAGATGCCGGCGCACAACCACTTCTTCATGGCCAACAGCGCGCAAGGCGATACCGACGCCCCGTTCGGCCCGAGCGGAAGCATCGGCAACTTCAACGCCGGCTACGGCGGTCTCACCAACCTCGCCACCCTCGCACCCGGCGAGATCAAGAATGTCGGCGGAAGCCAGGCGCACACGAACGTTCAGCCCTATCTGGTGCTGAACTTCATGGTCGCGCTGACCGGCATCTTCCCTTCCCGCAACTGACAGGGGGTAACGATGGGATCACCTTATGTGGGCGAGATCCGCATGTTCGCGGGCAGCTTCGCTCCGGCCGGCTGGGCTTTCTGCGACGGCCGCCTCATTCCGATTTCCGAGAACGACACGCTCTTCAACCTGATCGGCACCACCTATGGCGGCGACGGCCAGGAGACGTTCGCGCTCCCCAATCTCCAGAGCCGGGTGCCGATGCATGTCGGGAACGGCCACATCCTCGGCGAGACCGGCGGCGTCGAATCGGTCACTCTGACCACCCAGCAGATACCGATCCACAGCCATGCGATGGTCGTGTCGAAGGACCAGGGGACGCTCGCCGACCCCACCGGCCACACATTGGCATCGAACCAGTCGATCCTGCTCTACCGGCCGGGCGCCGGCACCCAGAATTTCGACCCGGCGACGACGTCGATGGTGGGCGGCAGCCAGCCGCACGACAACATGCAGCCCTATCTCGTCCTCAACTACATCATCTCGCTGTTCGGCGTGTTCCCGCATCAGAATTAGAGGAGGCCGCACGTGTCAAACCCCTTTGTCGCAGAGGTCCGCATCGTCGGCTTCAACTTCCCGCCGACCGGCTGGGCCTATTGCAACGGCCAGCTCATGCCGATCTCCCAGAACACCGCCTTGTTCTCGCTCGTCGGCACCTTCTACGGCGGCGACGGCAAGACGACCTTCGCGCTTCCCGACCTGCAAAGCCGGGTTCCGGTCGGCCAGGGCCAGGGGCCCGGCCTCAGCGATCGCTTCCTCGGCGAGGAGTCGGGTGAGCAGTTCGTCACCCTGCTCCAGTCGGAGATGCCTATCCACAACCACCAGGTCGGGGCCAATATCGGCCTCGCCACGCTCGGCACCGGCGCCGCCACCACCACCTTCGCCCGCGCCTCGGGCGGCAATGCCTACAAGTCCGGGACGCCGAACGTGGCGCTCGATCCGCAGTCGTTGAGCATTTCGGGCTCCAGCCTGCCGCACAACAACATGATGCCGTATCTGACCTTGAACTACATCATCGCGCTGCAGGGCGTGTTTCCGGCGCGCAACTAAGCGCCGGTCGGGGGGGACAAAATGACGATCGGACGGGCGCTGACACCGCTCTCGCGGCGCAAGCTGCTCGGCGGGCTCGCTCTTGCCGCCACGGCGGCGGGCGCGAACGCCGCGCCGGTGCTGCGCCTGGGCCCGGCCGGGCGCGGAACGTCGTTCCGCTCCCTCGCCGCCGCCGGCGCGGCGGCTTGGGCGGAGCAGATCGGCAGTGAGTTCCGAATTCGCTCCGAGAACGGCGTCCAGAGCCTGATCCTGGCCGAGGTGCGACCGCTGGCTCGCCTCGACGGCGCGGGTCGCCGGAAAGGACGCGACCGTGCGTTTGCCCTCGCTTTCCGGTCGGCGGGCGGACCTTTGCCGGCCGGCGACCGAATCTATCCGCTCGCCCACGCCCAGCACGGCAAGCTCGACATCTTCTTCGGTCCCTCCGGAGACCGGCTCGTCGCCATTTTCGCCTGAGCCATGCCGCCGCCCCTTCGTGCGGCCGCACGGTTCGACATCGCCTACCGCCCGTTCGCCGACGCCGATCTGCCTTTGATCGAGCGCCTCTACGTCTCGACGCGCGAGGCGGAGGTGGCTCAGACCGGCTGGCCGGAGGACGCGCAGCGCGCCTTCCTCGCCCAGCAGTTCGAAGCGCAGCACCGCCACTACCAGGCCCATTATTACGACATGGAATGGCTGATCGTCGAGCGGGCCGGCCAGCCGATCGGGCGACTCTATCTGTTCGAAGCCAAGGACGAATTCGAGATCGTCGACATCACCATCGGCCCCGAGGCGCGCGGCGAAGGCATCGGGGCGGCGATCCTCGAGGACGTGTTCGACCTGGCGCGGCCGACCGGAAAGCGGGTCTCGATCCACGTCGAGAAGAACAACCCCGCCCGGCGGCTCTACCTTCGCATGGGCTTCGTCATGGTCGAGGACCGGGGCGTCTACGACCTGATGGCCTGGGAGCCCGCGGCCGCTAGTTGAAGATCACCTCATATTCGAATGCGCCGTTCTTCTCTCCTACGGGCACGATCAACAGCGGCCATTGCTCTTCGCCTCGCCTCACCTCGTACATCGCCTGGTTGAGGATCGGCGAGCGCGGCCCGGTGAAGATCAGCGAGAAGGATCCGCCCTTGCGGATCGAGGGCGTGACCGGCCGGGCTTCGGCCAGCGTGATCGGAAAGACCTCGTCGCCGACGACGACGTCGAATGGCTCGCCCATGTGGCGGGCGAAGTCGTCCATGACGATGTCGGGCTTCATTCGATAATCTCTCCCGGTGTGACCCCCCACAGGAAGTCGGTGCGCATGTAGCCCTGCTTGCCGGCAACGTCGAGCTGGCACCAGTTGGCCGAGCATTTGGCGATGCGCCCGACGACGCCCGGTTCGGCCAGATAGCGGACGCGAGCGCTTTCCGCCGGCTTCTCGCGCATCGGCCGCGGCGCATTGCCCCGGACCAGTGCGGTGCGCGCGTCGCTCAGCAGACGCTGAAGCATCCAGCCGGTCGTCCCGTCCGGATCCTGGACCTTGCGCCAGTTGGGATAGGTCTCGATCACGCGCACCGGCAGATCGGTCCGCTGGTAGATCCAGGTCATCGGATAGTTGCGCCCGGGTCCGGTGCGCATCGCCGCCTTGCTCGCCGAGATCGAAGCCCAGTAAGGCGGCTTGCGCTCCTCCTGCGCCCCGGCGGGGCCGACGGCGAGAACGAGCGCCGCGACCGCGGCCAGCGCCAAACCTCTCAGCATCGCGTCTCCTCCTGCCCCTTCCTTAGGCACGAGGCGGGCGGCTGTTCAACGCCCAAGTCGCGACGGCGCGGCGGAAGCCGGAATTGCCGTCGGGGCCTGTTATGCCCCGGTCAGGATGCGATCGACGAGCTGCTTCACGGTCGGCACGAACCCGTTGGAATAAAAGGGGTCGCTCCGGAAGCGAAAGGCCGAGTGGCCGGCGAACATAAGGT
>JAXDPL010000256.1:0-3547 GCA_034668385.1 Sphingomonadales bacterium
CTACAAAGGCCATTTCACCCCGCAGCAGCATTTCGGCTTCGAGGCGGCCGCCTGGTACTGGCATTTCGTCGACGTGGTGTGGCTGTTCCTGTTCATCTTCGTCTACGTCTGGGGCGGCTGGGGCGCGTCCTACGCGGGGTGATCCTTCGATACGCCGCTTCGACTTCGGCGAAGCCGAAGTTCATCCTGAGCGCCGCCGCAGGCGGCGTCGAAGGGCTCAGCGGCTACTCAGGATGAGCGATCAACTGGCTCCTCGCCGCTCATCCTGAGTAGGGACTGAGCTTGGCGAAGGCCCGTATCGAAGGACCGGCCATGCTCGATACTCCCGGCCCCACCCCCCTCCTCGTTGGGCTCAGGGGTCTCTGCCCACGCTGCGGCGCGCCGGGATTGTTCAAGGGGCTGGTCGCCTTCTCGCCGGCCTGCCGGGCCTGCGGGCTCGATCTCGAGGCGTTCAACGTCGGCGACGGGCCCGCGGCCCTGCTGATCCTCGTCATCGGCGGGCTGGTCACCGGCCTCGCCATCGCGCTCGAGCTCTCCGCCAGCCCGCCTTTCTGGGTCCACATCCTGCTCTGGCTGCCGCTGACCGCCGCCCTGGTGATCGGCTCGCTGCGCATCGCGAAGGGGGTCCTCCTCGCGCTGGAATACAGGCACCGGGCCCGTGAGGGCCGGATCGCGCCGCCCGAATGAAACGCCTGCCGCTGATCCCGACCCTGGTCGTTCTGCTCGCCGCCGGGCTGATGATCCGGCTCGGCATCTGGCAGCTCCACCGCGCGCATGAGAAGGACGCTTTGCTCGCCCGCTACGAGCAGAATTCGAAGCTTCCGGAGATGGCGCTGCCCAGCGTCGGCGTCGTCGACGAGAAGCTGCTCTATCGCCGCGCGACGGCCTTCTGCCTGCAGGTCGTGCGCTGGCGGGTCGCCGGCGGCGAGACCGAGGCGGGCAGGGGCGGCACGCGCTTCCTCGCCGAATGCAGGAGCGGCGCCGAGGGCCCCGGCTTCGTCGCCGACATGGGGGTGTCGCAGCAGCCCCGCTTCCAGCCTTCGTGGCGAGGCGGCGAGGTCTCCGGAACCATTGCCGCCGCGCCCTCGGAGGCGGGGCTGTGGGACCGCCTCACCCGCCGGGCGCCGCCGCCGCGGCCGATGCTCGTCTCCTTCACGCCCGCCCCGGGGCTCGAGCCGAGCCGCCAGCCGTCGCGCGATTCCGTGCCGAACAACAGCTTCTCCTACGCAATCCAGTGGTTCCTTTTCGCCGCGACCGCGCTCGTCATCTACGCGTTGGCGCTGAGGCGGCGGCGGGCGGACTAGTTGCCGCGTGGACCGGCAGGCATTACCTGCCGGCCTTCATGAAGCTCACCACCCTCGGCAACGGCCTGCGCGTCGTCACCCGCGAGATGCCGGGTCTCGAGACGGCGGCCGTCGGCCTCTACGCCGAGGCCGGCTCGCGCCACGAGCCGGCGCGGCTCAACGGCCTCGCGCACCTGTTCGAGCATATGGTGTTCAAGGGCGCCGGCGGCCGCTCGGCCCGGGAGATCGGCGAGGCGATCGAGGATGTCGGCGGCGACCTCAACGCCGCGACCGACCGGGACGGGACCAGCTTCACCGCCGCGGTGATGGCCGAGCATGTCCCTCTCGGCGTCGAGCTGATCGCCGACCTCATCCTCCGTCCACATTTCGACGCCGCCGATCTCGAGCGCGAGAAGGACGTGGTTCTGCAGGAGCTGGGCGAAGCCCGCGACACGCCCTCCGACATCATCTTCGACGAGCTGTGGTCCGCCGCTTTCGCCGACCAGTCGCTGGGGCGGCCGGTGCTCGGGAGCGAGGAGAGTCTGGCCGCGATCGGAGTCGAGGATCTCCATGCCTGGCGTTTGGGCCAGTATCGCGGCGGCAGCCTGGCCCTGATCGCGGCGGGCCGGGTCGATCACTCCGCGCTTGTCGCCTTGGCCGAGCGCCATTTCGCGCACCTTCCCGAAGGCCTTGCGGACGCGCCGGAACCGGGCCGATTCACCGGAGGCACCCGCGTTCCGCGCCTCGCCGCCGAGCAGGCGCACCTCGCCCTCGCCTTCCCGGCACCCGCCCAGCGGGACTCCGATTATTTCGCCGCGCGCCTGTTCGCGGACGCGGTCGGCGGCGGCATGTCGTCGCGCCTGTTCCAGCGGGTTCGCGAGGACCGGGGCCTCGCTTATTCGGTCTATGCCGCGCTTCAGCCTTATTCGGACGCCGGCATCTTCTACGTCTATGCCGCGACGGCGCGGCGCGAATCCGGAGCGGCGGCGCGGTTGATCGACGAAGTGCTTGTCGAGGCGGCGGAGAGCGTCACCGACCGCGAGCTCGCACGGGTCCGCACCCAGGCCCGCGCCGCCTTGCTCATGTCGCTGGAGAGCCCGTGGGGCCAGGCCCACTATCTCGCCCGCCAGCTCGCGGTCTACGGCCGGCTGGTCGAGCCGGCGGAGGTGGTGGCGGCGCTCGAGGCGGTGACTCTCGACGCGATGCGCGCGGCGGGGGCGAAGATGCTCGCCGGGCCCCGGGCGCGGGCGACGATCGGCGTGCCGGCCGTCCGGGCCGCATGAGCCTTTCCACCCTCGTCGCCGAGCCGTGGTCCGATTACGGCCTGGTCGACAGCGGCGGCGGCCGGAAGCTGGAGCGCTACGGGCCCTATCGCTTCATCCGCCCGGAGCCGCAGGCGATGTGGGCGCCCTCCGCCGAACCCTGGGACGCCGACGGCGAGTTCGTCCCAGGCTCGGACGAGGAAGGCGGCGGCCGCTGGCGGTTCGACCGGCCGGTGCCGAGCGGCGGATGGGAGCTCGGCTGGGAGAAGGTCCGCTTCCGCGCCCAGGCGACTCCGTTCCGCCACCTCGCCTTCTTCCCGGACATGGCGCCGCAATGGGCGTGGATGCGCGAGCGGCTCGGCGAGGGCAGCGAGGCGCTCAACCTGTTCGGCTATACCGGCGTCGGCACTCTGGCGATGGCGGCCACGGGCGCCCGCCTCTCCCATGTCGACGCGTCGAGGAAATCCGTCGAGGCGGGGAAAGAGAATGCCAGGCTCTCCGGAATGGCCGAGCGGCCGATCCGCTGGATGGTCGACGATGCGGCCAAGTTCGCGGCCCGCGAGGTCCGGCGCGGCCGCCGCTATGACGGCATCATCCTCGATCCGCCCAAGTTCGGGCGCGGCCCGGCGGGCGAGATCTGGCGGCTCGAGGAAGGCCTGCCGGGCCTGATCGCCGACTGCCGGCGGCTGCTCGACGCCGACAGCCGGTTCCTCGTCCTCACCGTCTATGCGGTGCGGATGTCGGCGCTGGCGATCGGCGAGCTGCTGAGCCAAGAGCTGGCCGAGCTCGGCGGGCGGGTCGAATGCGGCGACATGGCGGTGCGCGAGGAAGCGCGAGGCCTGCTCCTCCCCACCGCCATCTTCGCCCGCTGGAGCCGATCCTAGCGGTTCAGTGCTGGGCCTTGGCCGGGGCAAAACGATGGATCGCGGCCACCAGATCGCTGAACGTCCGGTCGGTGCCGGTCAGCGTGATGAAAACGTCGCCGCCACCCATCATCGACCG
>JAXDPL010000257.1:0-6819 GCA_034668385.1 Sphingomonadales bacterium
ACCCGGGCAAGTTCTACGCGCTTCCCCAGGCCCCGCAGATGTTCAAGCAGATGATCATGGTGGCGGGCTTCGACCGCTATTTCCAGATCGCCCCCTGCTTCCGCGACGAGGACGCCCGCGCCGACCGCTCGCCCGGCGAATTCTACCAGCTCGATTTCGAGATGAGCTACGTCACCCAGGAAGACGTGTTCCAGGCGATCGAGCCCGTCCTCGCCGGCGTGTTCGAGGAATTCGCGAACGGCAAGGCGGTGACCCCGGCCGGAAGCTTCCCGCGCATCCCCTACAAGGAGGCGATGCTCAGATACGGCTCCGACAAGCCCGATCTCCGCAACCCCGTCCTCGTCTCCGACGTGTCGGACCATTTCCGCGGCTCGGGCTTCGGCCTGTTCGCCCGGATCGTCGAGGGCGGCGGAGTGGTCCGCGCCATCCCGGCGCCGGGCACCGCCGGCCTCAGCCGCAAATTCTTCGACGAGATGAACGACTGGGCGCGCTCGGAGGGCCATGCCGGCCTCGGCTACGTCACCCAGAAGGGCGGCGAGCTGGGCGGCCCGATCGCCAAGAATCATGGCGACGAGGGCATGCGCCGCCTGATCGCCGAGCTCGGCCTGGGCCCCGACGACGGCATCTTCTTCGCCGCCGGCAAGGAGGCGCAGGCCGCCCGGCTGGCCGGCGCGGCGCGGACCCGGATCGGCGAGCAGCTCGGCCTGATCGACGAGAATCGCTTCGAATTCTGCTGGATCGTCGACTTCCCGATGTTCGAATATGACGAGGAAGCGAAGAAGGTCGACTTCTCGCACAACCCCTTCTCGATGCCGCAGGGCGAGCTCGAGGCGCTGGAGACCAAGGACCCCTTGGACATCCTCGCCTATCAATACGACATCGTCTGCAACGGCGTGGAGCTGTCGTCGGGCGCGATCCGCAACCACCGGCCCGACATCATGTACAAGGCGTTCGAGATCGCCGGCTACTCGAAGGAAGACGTCGATACGAATTTCTCCGGCATGATCAACGCCTTCAAGTATGGCGCCCCGCCCCACGGCGGCTCGGCGCCCGGCATCGACCGGATCGTCATGCTCCTCGCCGGCGAGCCGAACATCCGCGAGGTCGTCCTCTTCCCTATGAACCAGCGCGCCGAGGATTTGATGATGGGCGCCCCGGGCGAAGTCACCGCCAGGCAGCTCCGCGAGCTCCACATCCGAATCGTCGAGCCGGCCGGCACCGCGAAGAAGGACCCGGCCAGGGCGGTCGCGCCGGAATGAATATCCTCCCCTGCCTTTGCAGGGGAGGGGAACCATGCGAAGCATGGTGGAGGGGCTTCTTGAGCGGGAAGGGCCCCTCCACCAGCCTGCGGCTGGTCCCCCTCCCCTCGAAATCGAGGGGAGGATAAGGAGAGGCGATGCCCATCACCCTTTCCGATTACGAGACCGGCGCCCAATATCGCGGCGATTACGACAAGGACCTCTGCGCGCTGCAGGACCGGCTCGGCCGCATCCTCGCCGCCTACATCCTGCACGGCAGGCGCGCGCTCGTGGTCTGCGAGGGGTGGGACGCCGCGGGGAAGGGCGGGGCGATCCAGCGCCTCGCCGCCAAATGGGACCCGCGCGCCTTCCAGGTCTGGCCGATCAAGGCGCCGACCCAGGAGGAAAAGGCGCATCACTTCCTCTGGCGCTTCTGGACCAAGCTGCCCGGCGCGGGCGAGATCGCGGTGTTCGACCGCAGCTGGTACGGCCGGGTCCTCGTCGAGCGGGTCGAGGGCTATGCCAGCGAGGCCGAATGGCGCCGCGCCTACGACGAGATCAACGAGTTCGAGGCCGAGCAGGCGTTCGACGGCACGACCGTTGTGAAACTCTTCTTCCACGTCTCCCGGGAAGTGCAGGACGAGCGACTGAAGGCGCGGATAGAGCATCCCTGGAAGCGCTGGAAGGTCACCGCCGACGACTTCCGCAACCGCCTCAAGCGGCCCCAATATCTCGAAGCGATCGCGGAGATGTTCGCCAACACCGACACCAACTGGGCGCCCTGGGCGGTGATCGACGGCAACAACAAGAAAGCCGCCCGCATCGCCGCCCTCACTGCGATCGCCGAGCGGCTCGAAGCGGCGGTGCCGATGACCCCGCCCGAAGCCGACCCGGCGATCCTCGCCCTCGCCCGCGAGGCGTTCGGGGGGAAGGCGGACTAGCGCCTGCGCTTCGCCGGCGGCGGGAGCGGCTTCGCCACCTTCGCCAGCACCATCCGCGCCGTCTGACGGCCGATCGCCTCGCCCGCCTCATTCGAGAAGCGGTAATGGACCCCGCCGTACATCCGCGAGTCCGAGACCTGGCGCGCCCATTCGTCCCAGGTCGGCAGGGTCTGGACGATCGAGTTCGGAACCGCCTGCGAGCCGACGCGCACCCCGCCCGGCGGCCGCGGCCCCGTCTCGGCGTCCATCACCTCGGCGATCGCGGCGGCGACGGTGCAATGGCCGCACGGATATTCGGGAAAGTTCGGCGTGGCGAGCAGAGGCACCCAGCCGGCGTCGAGCTGAGTCGCATCGTTGCCGTCCTTGTCGGCGTTGCGGATCGCGGTGATCGGCCGCCAGAAATTGTAGTGGAACTTGGCCGAGCCCATTGCTTCGCCCGAATCGTCGAACGCCATCTGGTAGAGCGCGAACATCCGCGCGTTGCGGACCGGGGTGCGCCCCGGCTGGTCGGCGATCGCCCGCATCGACGGCGTGAGGTCGAAGGCCTGCCGGTAGCGCGCCATCAACGTCTGGTGGGGCGTGCGCTCCTTGCTGGTCCGGCCGCCGAAGCGACGCACCTCCTCGAGGTCACGGGCCCACACCGCGCTGCCGAGCGCCGGCGGCGGCGGGGGGAGCAAGAAGTCGACGCCGGGCAGCACCCAGGGCTTGAACGCGATATAGGAGGCGTCGATGCTCGGCAGGCCGGTCGCCACCCATTCGCCCGGGCTGGTGCGCGGCCGGTAGGGCGCCTGCTCGATCGCCGGGTCGATTCCGCCGACCGCCATCGCCGCCTTCGCCGCCGCCTCGCCGATCGCCCGCCCGGCCTCCTTGGCCTTGCCGTCCGGCACTTCGGCCATGGTGATCTGGTAGCTCTCCTCGATCGCCGTCTTCAGCGACGGAAAGGCCTGGACGAGAACCCGGTAGGCCGCCGTCGCCGTCGCCGCGTCCTGCGACGCCGCCGCGTCGCCGGCCGGCAGGCCGAGATAGGATTCGTAGCGCCGGTCGATGGCGTTGGCCGCCTCGAACATGGCGATCGAGGCGCGGGTGACGGCGCGCGTTTGATCCGGAGTGCCGGTCCCCGTCGTCGGACCGGCGATCCGGTTCGCATAATCCCACCAGTCGGCCACGGTGTCGGCCCGCGCCGGCTGCGCCGCGACCAGAATCGAAGCCGCCAGGGCTCCGGCCAGGATCCGTCTCATTGCTTCCCCTCCATCTTCGCCGCGCGGCTCTTCCGCCACCGGCTGTTTTAGAGTATTAGATCAGCAACACACATCGCGGCCATGATCGGGGATGACAAAAACATGATCGCAGGTTGCATCGAGAAGATGATGCGCAGCGGCTGCGGCGGCTGCGACCGCGAGGAAGCGTGCAAGGCGATGATGCGCCGCTTCGGTATCCAGCCCGCCCCGCGCGCGGCGCCGCGCGGGGGTGCCGCCGCCGTTCCGCAGGCCAACGGGCTCGGCGCGTTCATGGCATTGCTCGGCGAAGTGTCGAAGGCGTTCGAGCGCCGTCCCGCCGCGCCCGCGCAAACCGCGTTCGGGCGCGAGGTCGAGCGCCAGATCGAGACGCTTCTGCCTCAGGGCGGCTTGCGGATCGACTCGGTGGCCCAGGCGCTCGGCCTGTCGCGCCAGACCCTCTACCGCCGGCTCAAGGCGGAGGGGACGACCTTCGAGGCGCTGGTCGAGCGAGTCCGCCGTCGCCTCGCCTTGCGCTTCATGCGCGACGAGGGGCTGTCGGTGAAGGAGGGAGCCTGGCGCCTCGGCTTCGCAGAGCCCTCCGCTTTCTCCCGCGCCTTCAAGCGCTGGACGGGCAAGAGCCCGGCGGAAGTGCGGCGCCGGCCCGGTCAGCCCGGATAGGTTATCGCCACCACTTCGAACTCCCGCTCTCCGTTGGGGAGAGTTACCCGCCGAACGTCGCCGACCGCGGCGCCGCGAATGGCTCGGCCGATCGGAGAGCTCCAGGCGATCCGTCCCGCGCCGGCGTCGGTCTCGTCCTCGCCGACCAGGGTGACGGTCCGCTCCCTGTCCTCCTCGTCGACCAGCGTCACCGTCGCTCCGAAATAGACCTTGGACCGCTCCGGCTGTGCGGCCGGCTCGACCACCCTGGCGTCCTTCATCCGCCGCGACAGCCAGCCCAATCGCCGGTCGATCTCGCGCAGCCGCTTGCGGCCGTAGATATAGTCGCCATTCTCGGAGCGGTCCCCGTTTCCCGCGGCCCACGATATGGTCTCGACCAGCTTCGGCCGCTCGACGCCGAACAAGGCCTCATATTCCTCGCGCAGCCGGCGATAGCCCTCGGGCGTGATGTAGTTCGGGCGGTCGGTCACAAGCCGCTACCTAAGCCAAAAAACCGAGACAGAAAAATGGGGACAGGCACGCATTTCCTGCCCCAGCAGCCAACCTTCGGAAATGGGTGCCTGTCCCCAATTTCCGCCGCCGAAAATTCGTGCCTGTCCCCAATTTTGGTTCAGCCGGGGCCCGTCTTGCCGAGGTAGAAGCTCAGACGGTTGCCGGCCGGAGCGCCCTGCGCGAACGTGTCGTAGACGACGGCATTCTCGAGCACGCGTTGGACGTAGTTGCGGGTCTCGAAGAACGGGATCGCCTCGATCCATTGCACCATGTCGACTCCGGGAAGGCGCGGGTCGCCATTCTGCGCGACCCATTTGCGGACGTTGCCGACGCCGGCATTGTAGCTCGCCACCGCCAGCGGCATGCTTCCGCCCCACTGGTCGAGCAGGGTCGAGAAATAGCTGGTGCCGAGCATGACGTTGTAAGCGGGGTCGGTGGTCAGCCGCGAGAAATCGTAGCCGAGGCCGAGCTTGCCGGCCGTCTCCCGCGCCGTCCCCGGCATCAGCTGCATCATACCGCGCGCGCCGGCGTTGCTGACCGCGCCGCGGTCGAACGAGCTCTCCTGCCGGGCGATGGCGTGCGAGATGGTCCAGTAGCGGGCGAAGACGGGCGAGACCGACACTTCCGGGAAGCCCGAGCGCGCGTAGAAGCTCGCGCCCTTGCTGCGCGCCTCCCGCGCGATCCACACGCCGAGGTCGGGCCGGCCGATCGAGCGGCCGAACTCGGCGGCGAGCACGCGCTCGCGGTCATTGTCGAGCGACTGGGCGATGGCTCGGACGAACAGGGTCTGGTCGGAATAGCGGCCGAGCTGCCCGAGCACCTTCGCCGCCTCGACCAGGCTGCGCTGCGCGAAGGCCTGGCGCTCCGCTTCGCTCGGCGTGATCGGCGGCACCGCGGGCGGCGCGGGGATGGTCCGGCCGAGCCGCTCGGTGGCGAGCTGGCCGTAGAACTGGTCGGGCGCCGTCGCCGCCTGGGCGTAATAGGATTCCGCTTCGTCGCTCCGGCCCGCGGCGGCGGCGGCGCGGCCCGCCCAGTAGAAGCCCTTCGACCGCGTCTGCGGCGACAGGGCGCCGTGGGCATAGAGGTCGAACAGGCGGATCGCGTCCGAGGGCCGGCCGAGCTTGTTGAGCGCGGTGCTTCCGGCGAGCCAGGCGAGGCTCGTATAATCGTCGCGCTCGCCATAGGGGCGGCCGCTGACGTCGGTGCCCGGCTCGTAGGAATCGTCGAGCTTCGAGGCGATGTCGTAGGCGGTCTGCCACTGCCGGTCGTTGGCCGCCTCGCGGGCGAGCGTCAGGTTGGTCTCGAACCATTTCTCCGGGTCGGCGGGGCGGGCGGTCAGGCGCGGCCGGTTCGCCAAGAGCTGCCGCGCCGCCGAGGCCTGACCGGCGCTCCTCAGCCAGTTGGCCTTGTCGCGGAGCAGGCCCGGATCGCCCTGGACGCCGTCCGGCAGGGCTCCGAGCTTCGTTCCGGCGTCCGAGGCGTTGGTCTGGAGGGCGAGGCGGGTCTCGAACAGCGGCCTTTTGGCGGGCGAGGCCAAGGCGAGCATCCGCACCGCCCCGGCTCTGTCTCCGGCGGTCAGCAAAGCGTCGAGCCGGGTGTCGTGGTCGTCGGGCGTCAGAGCGCCGGAGAAGGCGGTCAGCAGCCGCGCCTCGTCCGCCTCGCCGAGGCCTGCGGTCGTCCAGGCCTTGCGCGCCGCCTCCTGCGCCTCGTCGGCCTGTCCCGTCGCCTGCAGGGCGAGGGCGAAGCGGGCCTGGCCGGTCGCGGTCAGCGGCGGAAAGATCCGGAAGAAGCCGACCACCTGCGCCGGCGCCGAATCGGGCGTCGCCGCTTTCTCGGCCGACTTGCGCAGCCCGGTCTCGCCCGGCCAGCCGCGGTGGCCGATCAGGAAGGAGGCGTAGGAGGAGAAATTGTTATTGTCGCTCTGGCGAAGGCTGTTCCACTGGGCGAGCGCGCCGGCCAGCGCCGGCGGCACGTAGACCGGCGGCGGCGCCGGAGGAGTGGGGATCGGCTCGGTCGACGGCGGCAGCACCGCCGACTGCACGGCCGCAGGCAGGATCCGAGCGAACTCGAGCGGCCTCACGGTTACGCCGGCCGCTCCCATCGCGGCGGCCGAGACGCTGAGCAGTCCGAGAGCCAGGGCTTTTTTCTGCATGCTGGACAGAATGGCGAAGCCCTCCTTATCAGGCACTGAACGGCCTTCCTTACCATCCTGTGCCCCAAGGCCTTCCGAGTGAAGGAGATAAATCATGTTTC
>JAXDPL010000258.1:0-3163 GCA_034668385.1 Sphingomonadales bacterium
TCAGTACATGTGCTGGCCGCCGTTGATGCTGAGCGTCGAGCCGGTGATGAAGCCGGCCTCCTCGCCGCACAGGAAGGCGACTCCGCGGGCGATCTCCTCGGCCTTGCCGAGGCGGCCGACCGGGATCCGGGCGACGATCTTGGCGAGCACGTCCTCGGGCACCGCCGCCACCATCTCGGTGTCGATATAGCCGGGCGCGATCGCGTTGACCGTCACGCCTGCGCGGGCGCCTTCCTGGGCGAGCGCCTTGGTGAAGCCGTGGATGCCCGATTTGGCCGCGGCGTAATTGACCTGGCCGTACTGGCCGGCCTGGCCGTTGATCGAGCCGATGTTGACGATCCGGCCGAACTTGCGCCCCTGCATCCCCTCGAACACCGCCTTGGCCATGTTGAAGCAGCCGCCCAGGTTTACGTCGATCACCTCGTCCCACATCTGGCGGGTCATCCGCTTCATGGTGGCGTCGCGGGTGATTCCGGCATTGTTGACGAGGACGTCGATCGGCCCCAATTCCTCTTCGACCTTGCGGCAGCCTTCGAGGCAGGCGTCGAAATCGCTGACGTCCCATTTGTAGGCCTTGATCCCGGTGCGCCGGGTGAAATCGGCCGCCTTCTCGTCGTTGCCCGCATAGTTTGCGGCGACCGTCATGCCCGAGTCGCGCAGAGCGACGCTGATCGCCTCGCCGATGCCCCTCGTGCCTCCGGTGACGATTGCGACGCGTGCCATTTCTCTCTCCCTTTTCGTTGTGAAGCGCCCTCTACGAGGGGGGCAGCCATCCTTCAAGCTCGCGGCCGATGAGGGCTCGGAGCATGGCGATTCCCTCCGGGCTGTCGTTAAGGCAGGGAATGTAGGCGAAGTGGGTTCCGCCGACGTTCGCAAAGGTGCCGCGGCCGCGGATTTCGAGCTCTTCCAGGGTCTCCAGACAGTCCGCCGAGAAGCCCGGCGCCATCACGGCGACCCGGGTGACGCCCTGCTTCGGGAAGGCGGCGAAGGTGGCATCGGTGGCCGGTTCGAGCCACTTGGCGCGGCCGAAACGGGACTGGAAGGTCACTCGAAGTTCGCGCCCGGTCGCCTCGGAAAGCAGACGCGCGGTCTTCCGGCAGTGGCAGTGATAGGGGTCACCCAGCGCCAGGGTGCGCTCGGGCATTCCGTGGAAGCTGGCGACGATCGCCTGCGGCTCGAAGTCGAGCGCTGCGAGGCCTCGCTCGAGATGGGCCGCCAAAGCGGCGATGTAGGCCGGATCGTCGTAATAAGGCGGCAGGGTGCGGACCGCGGGCTGCCAGCGCAGTCGGCGGAGGTGGGCGAACGCCTCGTCGTTGGCCGTCGCCGTCGTCGCCGCGCAATATTGCGGGTAGAGCGGCGCGATCAGGATCCGCTCGCAGCCCCGGGCCTTCAGAGCGTCGATCTTCTCGGAGATGGCCGGGCGGCCGTAGCGCATCGCATGGTCGACGACGACGCTTTCGCCCCAATTCCCAGCCAGCGCCCTGGCCTGGCGGGCGGTGATCGCGGCGAGCGGCGAGCCCTCGTCGGTCCACACCTGCCGGTAGGCGTGGGCGGACTTCCTCGGCCGCGTGCGAAGGATCAGCCCGCGCAGGATCGGCTGCCAGACCAGCTGCGGGATCTCGACGACGCGCGGATCGGAGAGGAACTCCTTGAGGTAGAGCCGCACCGATCCCGGCTCCGGCGCATTGGGCGTCCCGAGGTTGACCAGAAGCACGCCGACCTTGGGCGCGGGGATCGGCGGGTGGTCGGCGGGAGGCTCCATCTCGAGCGCCCCATAACACGAAGCGAGCCTCCGAACTCCCTTTGCAACGATCGGACTCGGCTACTCCAAATTATCGGCCAAAATGGGTCGATATCCCCTTTGACTCGCTCGGACCCTTCTGCTTGGCCTTGGCGCCGCATCCGCCGAGTCGGGCGTGGTCAGCCGGCTCGCTTTTCCAAAGGGGAAAAGAGATGTCAGGGTCCACCAGGCGCGCCGAGCGCTACATCATCGCCCTTTCGATCGCCGCCGCTCCGGCGCTCGGGCTCGCCAGCGAGACGATCAACTACACCTACGACGCCAAGGGCCGGCTGGTGAAAGTCGAGCATAACGGCAGCGTCAACAACAACCTCGTCGCCAACTACACCCACGACAAGGCCAACAACAGGACCAACCTCAACGTCACGGGCTCGCCCAACCCGCCGCCCTGACCGGTCGCTTACCCGGCCGACCGTGGTGGCCGACCGGCGCTCCCTTCAGGGGAGGAATGGGGATGAACCGAGCCTGCTTCCGCGCGGCCGCCTTCGGCTGCGCCTTGCTTTCGACCACGGCGCTGACCACTCCGGCAGACGCCCAGAGCGGCCAGACCGCCGAGCCCTACCGGCGCGCGATCGACGCCAACGGGGTCAACCTCGTCGACGGCTCGTTCCCGTTCCTGTTCAACGAGGGCGCGATCGGCTCCGGCCTCGGCGCCGTCTCGGTCGAGCGCCACGGCAACGGCGCCTATGGGGCGAGCAACTGGCAGAATTATTATATCTACCAGACGGTCTCGGGCTCGACGACCACCGCCTCGGTGGTTCTCGGCGACTTCTCGGAGAATTTCACCTCGACCAGCGGCGGCGCCTTCGTTGCCGCCTCGGGCGACGGCTCGACCTTGAGCTCCGGCTACACCTTCACCGCCAGCGACGGAACCACGGTGACCTTCGGAGCCCCCGCCGACGACCAATATGGCGCCTCGAACCTGTGCGGCCACGTCAACGCCAACCCGAACGGCTGCGTGGCCCTCGCCGATACCATCACCGCGCCCAACGGCCTCACCACGACCTTCACCTGGGACATGGCCTCGCTCTGCTCGACCACGTACAACCCGGACGGAAGCCTCGACTGCAGCTATGCTTGGCGGTTGGCCAGCGCCAGCAACAGCGCCGGCTACGGCGTGGCGTTCAGCTTCGTCAGCAACACCATCGCCTTCCATTCGCTCCCCTCGGGCAACTGGTACAAGAGGTCCGGAGCGACGCTCAGCAATTCGAACGTCTCGGGCGCGACGAGGAGCATCTCTTACTCCTACGTCTCCTCGACCGTCACCGACGTCACCGACGCCGGCGGGCGGACCTGGCGGATCACCTCGGACAGCGCCAACCGTATCACCGGCGTGCGCTTCCCCGGCTCGTCGTCGGACGACAT
>JAXDPL010000259.1:0-32764 GCA_034668385.1 Sphingomonadales bacterium
AGGGTGATCGTCTCCGCCTCCCATTTGCTCCACGCCTTGGCCGCCGCGAGCTGCACGTCCTCATCGGAATCGAGCAGGCGCCGGCGATAGGCTTCGACCAGGTCGCCGCGCTCGTCCTCGGGAATGAGGCCTACGAACTCCTCCCATTTGTCGGGATAGACCATCGAGGCGCCGCCGGCCTTGTAGAGCCAGTCGATCTCGCCCTGCTCCATCAGGAAGATGCCGCGCAGGATCAGCCCGGTGACGCGCCCGGGATGCGCCTCCGCGTAAGCGAGGGCGAGGGTCGAGCCCCACGAGCCGCCGAACACCAGCCAGCTCTCCACCCCCGCCATCTCGCGCAGCCGCTCGATGTCGGCGACGAGGTGCCAGGTGGTGTTGTCCTCGAGGCTGGCGAACGGCGTCGACTTGCCGCAGCCGCGCTGGTCGAACAGCAGGACGTTGTAGCGCTCGGGATGGAAGATCCGGCGATGGTCGGGCGAGAAGCCGGCGCCCGGCCCGCCGTGGAGGAACACCGCCGGCTTGCCCTGCGGGTTGCCCGACAGCTCCCAATAGAGGCTGTGCCCGTCGCCGACGTCGAGATGGCCGGAGCGGTAGGGCTCGATCGGCGGATAAAGGCTGCGGCGGGTTAGTCCTTCCACGTCTGCCAATGCATCGACTCCTCGCAGCTGCGGCCGATTTCAAACCGGGAGCGGGCGCTTCCACCGTCTTCCGGCGTCGGAATGCGACGGGATCGATGGCACTTGCAATCTATATTCAGCCGGCAACCGCGTTCACGATGCCCGAGATTCCACAAAATGCCAGAGCAACGAACAACAGGGCAATCCCGAGGACGATGAGAGATATGCCGGGAGGCGAATTTTTTAAGGCAGCAACGAGTTTGGCCAAAGCTTCAAAATCGTTGGCAAGCGCTTCCTCGCGGGCGCTCGGGGCATTGCCAAACCTCTTGGTCCTCCAGTCACGCCAAGTCATGAAGATTCCGAGCAGAATCATGCCGAGTCCGACGGCTGCCAGTGCAAGACAAATCATCCCATTCATATCCGCCCCCTTGATCCTAACAATATTCATAGCCCCATGATGAGAGGACCTGCTGTCCGATTGAGTGTGCATCCTGCACAAAATGAAAGCTGGCTCGTCCAAACGCGGTGCGCGACGAACCTACATAGAGGCCGAACAGGGCATGATCGGCTGTGGCAAAGATGGCGGATCCTGAGTCACCCGGGCGAAGCACGCCACTTGGACCCATAAGCCAACAATTTTTCCAAGTTCGAAACTCGTCACCGTGCGACCTCATCGCCGCCCTCACGATAGTTGCATCGCTCATAAAACCGCTGCGAGCACCATATGCGAACACAGATTCATCGCGCCTGAGGCGCGAGCGACAATGTGTCAGGGTTTGGGATCTCTGATCCAACCCGTTTCGACAGCGTATGACGGCCACGTCCCAATCAGCCCTCCCAGGGCGGGGCATGACGTGGTGAGAGATTCGGCCGAACCGACTATGAGGCGAGAGGCGGCGGAGATGGCGCCATTTTAGCCGCTCGACCAGAGAGCCGACGCCGTCCGGAAAGGTATGGCCTGCAGTCAATAATCCAATCTTCCCATCCTGGCGATCGCGCACCTGAACCGCGGCCGTGCCGCAGGCGCCGGTGTTTCGGCAAACCACGTAATCTCGAACGGCGATCTGGTCTTCGATGAATTGAAGAGCTTGCTTGAGACGTGTTTCAGCGGCAACCGGTCTGAAAGCGAAGCTGACGAAGAGCGGAAGCCGCGTTTCAGGTACACCCAATCCCCGTTCCCTACCGATCGCCCGATCATCAGACCGGAAAATCGGCAGCCCGCCGTCCCGCCATGGGGATTTTTCGTAACCCATCCAAGCGCCTTCAATCAGAGCGGCATTTAAGAGGACAAAGGGAAAGAGAGCTTCTTCATCAGTAACCCATACAGACCCAACGCCCCATGCTGGCGCGCTCTTTTCCATATGCCGCTCCTGGAACCAAGAGGAGAGAAGCTCAACATCCTCTAGAACAAGCAGTTCATGCTCGTCCTGTGGCTCCCACCACATGGCTCGTCCTCCTTCTCCTCTATCTAGCGGACTTTCTGCTTCGCGTCATCTTCCGTCTCGAACTTTAGCCCAGTTTTCGGCGAAAGGAGGTTGACCGCCCTTCAGAAGCTCATCTCATCGTAGATGTGCGAGACGTCGCCGCCCCATTCGCCGTGGTAGCGCTCGAGCAGCAGCTCGGCGGGCGTGGTGCCGCGCGAGACGATCTCGCGCAGCGGGTCGAGGAAGCCGCCCTCATTGTCGCCGGCGGCGTTGAGCCGGGCTCGGGCGGCGAGGCCGGCCTCCGCGATGGCGAGCACCCGGCCCGCCAGGTCGCGGAGCTTCTCGCCCGAAGGGGTCACCGCGTTGAGCGCCAGCTTCGGCACCTCGTCGCGAAGGCGCTGGCGCTCGTCCAGCGACCAGTGCTTGACCTCGTCCCAGGCGGCGTCGAGCGCGCTTTGGTCGTAGAGCAGGCCGACCCAGAGCGCCGGCAGCGCGCAGATCTTGCTCCAGCGGCCGCCGTCGGCGCCGCGCATCTCGAGGAAGCTCTTCAGCCGCACCTCGGGGAAGGCGGTCGAAAGATGGTCTACCCAGTCCGAGAGCAAAGGCTTCTCGCCCGGAAGCGCGGACAGGCGCCCCTCGAGGAAGTCGCGGAAGGAGAGGCCGGCGGCGTCGACGTAGCGGCCGTCGCGGTAGACGAAGTACATCGGCACATCGAGCGCGTAGTCGAGATAGCGCTCGTAGCCGAAGCCGTCCTCGAACACGAAGGGCAGCATTCCGGTGCGCGCCGGATCGGTGTCGGACCAGATGTGGCTTCGGTAGGAGAGGTAGCCGTTGGGCTTGCCTTCGGTGAACGGCGAGTTGGCGAACAAAGCGGTGGCGAGCGGCTGAAGAGCGAGGCCGACCCGGAACTTCTGCGCCATGTCGGCTTCCGACGAATAATCGAGATTGACCTGGATCGTACAGGTGCGGAGCATCATGTCGAGCCCAAGGCTGCCGACCCGCGGCATGTGCCTCAGCATGATCGCGTAGCGGCCCTTGGGCATTCGCGGCAGCGCGTCGCGGGTCTTGTCCGGCCACATGCCGAGGCCGAGGAAGCCGAGCCCGAGCCGCTCGCCGACCGTCTTCACCTGCTCGAGATGGCGCCCGGCTTCCGCGCAGGTCTGGTGGAGATGCTCGAGCGGCGCGCCCGAAAGCTCGAACTGCCCGGCCGGCTCGAGGCTGACATTGCCGTCCTTGCCCGAGAGGGCGATGACCTTGCCGCCTTCCTCGACCGGCTCCCAGCCGAACTCGGTCATCGCCTGGAGCAGGTCGCGGATCCCTCCGGGCTCGTCGTAGGAAGGCGCGCGATGGTCGGCGCGGCGGTAGACGAACTTCTCGTGCTCGGTGCCGATCCGCCAGGCCTCCTTCGGCTTCTCCCCCTTGAGGAACGGACGCAGCAGATCGTCCCGGCTCTCGATCGGCGGGTCGGCCTTTCCGGTCTCGGTGCGCGTCGTCATGGGCGCCGTCTAGGGCCTGTCCTCAGCTCTCGCAACGAGGGTTGGCCCCCAAAAACATGCCGGGTCCTTCGATACGGGCCTTCGCCAAGCTCAGTCCCTACTCAGGATGAGCGGGGGACCCGGGCCATTTTTCCGCTCATCCTGAGGAGCCGCTGAGCCCTTCGACGCCGCCTGCGGCGGCGCTCAGGATGAACTTCGGCTTCGCCGAAGTCGAAGCGGCGTCTCGAAGGACAGCCGGTTTCGGATCGCTACCGGTCTCCGTGCCGGTGCCAATCGCCCGCCGCCGCCATCCACAGGGCCACCGCGGCGATGGCGGCGGTGTCGGCGCGCAGGATGCGCGGGCCGAGCGACACCGCGCAGGCCGAGGGGAGAGACCGGATCGCCGCCCGCTCGTCGTCGGCAAAGCCGCCTTCCGGGCCGACCAGGATGGCGGCCGGGCCGGGCCGTGCAGCCTCGGCGAGCGGCGTCCCGCCCGCCTCGTCGGCGAAGAACAGCGTGCGCCCGGCAGGCCAGTCCCGCAGGACGGCCTCCAGCTTCTGCGCCTCGTCGAGCTCGGGCAAAGCGGTGCGCTCGCATTGCTCGGCGGCCTCGACGGCGTGGGCGAACAGCCGATCGCGATTCAGGCGTTCGACGACCGTCCGCCGCGTGAGGACCGGCACCAGGCGTGCGACGCCGAGCTCCGTCGCCTTCTCGACGAGCCAGTCGATCCGCCCCCGCTTGATCGGCGCGAACAGCAGCCACAGGTCGGGGACGAGCTCCCGCTCCCGCAGCCGCTCGCCGACGCGGAGCGTGACGCGCTTCCTCCCGGCCTCCTCGATCTCCGCCAGCCATTCGCCGGTTCGGTCGTCGAACAGCTTGACCGGGTCACCGGGTCCCAGGCGCATGACCCCGGCGAGGTAATGGGCCTGCGCGCCTTCGAGCGTCAGCGCCGACGCTTCCGACAGCGGGTGCTCGACATAGAGGCGCGGCAGACTCGAAGGCGGCCAGGCGGGGGTTGCGGGCACTTGCCGATCATCCTCGATCCGTTCGGGCTGAGCCTGTCGAAGCCCGTTCCCTGGTCAAGCGCAAGGGAAAGAATGGCCTTCGACAAGCTCAGGCCGAACGGTATGGGTCGGCCATGGCGGCTTCCAGCGATACCGATATCGTTCCCGATTCCGAGCGGCGCGGGCTGATCGGAGCGCTGCCTTCGCCGCTCAGACCCTATGCCTCGCTGATCCGGCTCGACCGGCCGATCGGTGCATGGCTGCTGTTCTGGCCCGGCGCGTGGGCGGTGGCCCTTGCGGGCTTGGGCCCGCACGGCCTCGCCCTCATCCTCTGGCTGGCGCTCGGCGCCTGGGCGATGCGCAGCGCCGGCTGCGTCTGGAACGACATCGTCGACCGCGACCTCGACCGCAAGGTCGAGCGCACCCGCCTTCGCCCCCTGGCCAGCGGCCGGGCCAGCCTCGCCGGGGCCTGGATCCTCCTGATCGGCCTCAGCCTAATTGGGCTGGTCGTGCTGCTTCAGCTCAACCGCCTCGCCCAGGTCGTCGCCCTGGCCAGCCTGGCGCCCGTGGCCGCCTATCCGTTCATGAAGCGGATCACCTGGTGGCCGCAGGCTTGGCTCGGCCTGGTCTTTTCCTGGGCCGCCCTGGTCGGATGGCCGGCGGTCACCGAATCGATGGGCCCGAGCGTCTGGCTGCTCTACGCGGGCTCGATCTTCTGGGTGATCGGCTACGACACGATCTACGCCATCCAGGACATCGAGGACGATGCTTTGGTCGGCGTCCGGTCCTCGGCCCGCGCCTTGGGCCCCCGGATCAGGGCCGGAGTCGCGCTCGCCTACGCCGCCGCGCTCGTCCTCTGGGGCTTCGCGCTGTGGCGGGAACGGCCGGACGGCCTCGCGCTGGTCGCCCTGCTGCCGATGGCGATCCACCTCGCCCACCAGGTCGCCGCCTTGAAGCCGGACGAGGGGGAGGACGCGCTTGCGAAGTTCCGGTCGAACCGTTTCGCCGGGCTGCTGATGTTTCTCGCCTGCCTCGTCGTCGGCACGACCTGAGGCTTTGCATTTCGCCGGGGGCGACCCTAGTTGCCGTTCGATGCTGACCACCGCCCAAGCCGAAGACCGCGCCTCGTCCCTCGTCGGGCGCGCGAGGAAAGCGGGCGCCGACGCCGCCGACGCGCTTTATTTCGCCGACGCCTCGACCGGCGTCCAGGTGCGGCTCGGCGCGCTCGAGGACGTGTCCCGCTCCGAGGGCGAGACGATCGGCCTGCGCTTCTTCGTCGGCACCCGCTCGGCCAGCGTCTCCTCGTCCGATCTGTCGGACGACGCACTGGCCGCCCTGGTGGAGCGGGCGGCGGCGATGGCCCGCGAGGCGCCCGAGGACCCTTATGCCGGCCTCGCGCCCCGCGACCGGCTGTTCGAGGGGCCCCTCCCCGACGTGGAAGCCGACGATGGCGGCGACCCGTCGCCGGTCGAGCTGAAGGCGCGTGCGCTCGAGACGGAGGATGCCGCCCGCGCCGTCGCCGGCGTCACCAACAGCGAAGGCGCGGGAGTCGGCGCGGGCCGGACGGTGATCGCGCTCGCCACCAGCCACGGCTTCTGCCGGGGCTACACCGCCAGCTCTTATTCCGGCTCGGCCAGCGTCATCGCCGGCACCGGCGGCGGCATGCAGCGCGATTACGCCTTTCACAGCGTCCGCCACCTCGCCGACCTCGACCCGGCCGAGGCGATCGGCCGCCGCGCCGGCGAGCGTGCCGTCGCCCGCCTCGATCCGGCCAAGCTCGCCAGCGGCGCGATGCCCGTGGTCTTCGATCCGCGCGTCGGCAACTCGCTGCTCGGCCATTTCGTCTCGGCCATCGTCGGAAGCGCGATCGCGCGCCGCACCAGCTTCCTTCTCGACCGGGAAGGCGAGCGCGTCTTCGCCTCCGGGATTATTGTTCGCGACGATCCCCTGCGCCGGCGCGGGCTGCGCTCGAAGCCGTTCGACGGCGAAGGCCTCGCGACCCATCCCACCGATCTGGTCGCCGACGGCCGCCTGACCGGCTGGCTGATGGACAGCGCCTCGGCGCGCCAACTGGGGCGCGAGCCGACCGGCCACGCCAGCCGCGGCGCCGCCGGCCCGCCCGGCGCGAGCGCGACCAACGTCCATATGGCGGCGGGCAGCGTGTCGAGAGACGGCCTCCTTTCCGGGATCGAGCGCGGCGTCTACGTGACCGAGCTGATCGGACAGGGCGTCAATCCGGTCACCGGCGATTACAGCCGGGGCGCCTCCGGCTTCATCATCGAGCATGGCGAGATCGGCCGGCCGGTCGCCGAGATCACCATCGCCGGCAATTTGCTCGACATGTTCGCAAGCCTGGTTCCGGCCGACGACCTCGAAATGCGCTATTCGATCAACGTCCCGACCTTGCGCACGGACGCGATGACCGTCGCCGGTGCTTGACGAGGTCGCCCGGATCGCCCGGGAGGCGGGACGGATCGCCGCGGACCGCGCCGGCAGTCCTTTCCGGCGCTGGGAGAAGGCGCCGGACACGCCGGTCTGCGAGGTCGACCTCGAGGTCGACGCCTTCCTTAGCGAGGCGCTCGGCCGGCTCGATCCGGAAGCGGGCTGGCGTTCGGAAGAGACGGCCGACGAGTCCGACCGGATCGAGCGGCCGCGCCTGTGGTTGGTGGATCCGATCGACGGGACCCGCGACTATCTGCGCGGCGGCAGCGGCTGGTGCGTTTCCATCGCCCTCGTCGAGGAACGCGCGCCGGTGATCGGCGTGCTCGACGCCCCGGCTCGAGGCGAGCAATGGACGGCCGCGCGCGGCGCCGGCGCCTGGCGCAACGGCGAGCGGCTGAAGGTGAGCGGGCGCACCCTGTTTGCCGGCGCCCGGGTGCCGGCCGACCGGCTGGCCGCGGAGGATAGCGATCTCGTCGCCGTCCCCAGACCGAATTCGATCGCGCTTCGAATCGCCCTCGTCGCGGCGGGCGAGGCCGATCTCGCCGCGACGCTGAGATGGGGCTTTGAATGGGACATCGCCGCGGCCGCCCTGATCGCCGCCGAAGCGGGCGCGACCGTGACGGGCGCGCTCGGCCAGCCTTACGCCTTCAACAGCGCCGCCGGCACGGCGTTCGGCGTTCTTGCGGCGACTCCGGGCATCCACGCCGCCGCCGTCGAGCGGCTGCGCGAGCGCGCGCTCGCCCTCGTCTGAGCGGCTTCGTCGCGCCGTCCGCCGCCTTCGCCGCGCCGCCCTTCGACTTTCGGCGGCGGAACGAGTAGGGTCGGCCGATTGGAGGCCTGCCATGAAGACGTTGCTCCTCCCGCTCCTTGCCGCCGCCGCGATCGGCGCCGCGCCGCCGCCCGCAGCGCCCGCCGCGCCGCCGGCCGAAGCCGCGCCTGCCGCGGCCGAAGAGGGCTTCTCGATCGCTCTCGGCGAGGACCGCAACGAGCGGATGACGGTGCCGGTCAGCATCGGCGCCAACGGGCCCTATCCGTTCATCGTCGACACCGGCGCCGAGCGCACGGTGATCGCGACCGATCTCGCCCACGCTCTGCAGCTCGGCATCGCCGGCAAGGCGCGGGTGCACAGCATGACGGAGGTCAGCGAGATCGAGACCGTCTCAATCCCCAGCCTGCAGGTCGGCGGAAGGCAGGTCCACGACATCAGGGCGCCGGCGATGGACCGCCGCAACCTCGGCGCCGAAGGCATGCTCGGCGTGGATTCGCTGCAGCAACAGCGCGTCTCGTTCGACTTCGCGCGCGACGTCATGACGGTCGTGCCTTCGCGGCAGAGCGAGGAAAGGTGGACCGACGATTCGATCATCGTCACCGCCCGCAGCCGCTTCGGCCACCTCGTCCTCGTCGATGCCACGGTCGAGGGCGAGAAGGTCTGGGTGATCGTCGACACCGGCGCGCAGGTGACGGTCGGCAATACGGCGCTACGGCACAAATTGGAGAAGCACGGCAAGCTGAGGCTGCTCGACCCGATCACGCTGCTGAGCGTCACCGGCGGCCGGCTCAGCGCCGACGCCTCCTTGGTCAAGCATATGCGGCTCGGCGGCGTCGACATTTACGACATGCCGGTCGCCTTCGCGGACGTCCACCCGTTCATCAAGCTCGGCCTCACCGGCCGGCCGGCTTTGCTGCTCGGGATGGACGCGCTGAAGCTGTTCGAGCGGGTGTCGGTCGATTTCCCCAAGCGCAGGGTCCGTCTCCTCGCCCGCGGCCGCTCCGAACGTGCGCCCTGGGCCCAGCTCGCCGCGGCGACGCGAATGGGCCCCGAAGGCTGAGCTTCAGCCGACCCTCGGCACCCCGAGGCGCGGGATGTCGATCTTGGGACAGCGGTTCATCACCACCTTGAGGCCGGCCGCTTCGGCGCGGGCGGCCGCCTCCTCGTTGATCACTCCGAGCTGCATCCAGACCGCCTTTGCTCCGGCCGCGATCGCCTCGTCCACCGCCTCTCCAGCCGCCTGCGGGCGGCGGAAGATGTCGACCAGGTCGATCGGCTCGCCGATCTGGGACAGCTCGCGCCAGACATATTCGCCGTGGACATGCTCGCCGGTGATCTGCGGGTTCACCGGCAACACCCGGTAGCCCCAATCCTGCAGGAATTTCATCACCCCGTAGCTCGGCCGGTCGGGCCGGTCCGACGCCCCGATCATCGCGATCGTGCGGGTGCCGGCGAGCAGGGCGTAAATGTCTTCGTCGCGAGTGAGGGGCATACTGCGCTCGGCCTTTAGGTCATTCAGATTTTGAATCGCCGGGGCGCGGTCTGATGAGCAACCCGTAGGTTAGCATCGCCACGCCGAAAAACATGAGAACGAGCCAGAAGGCGATCATCGTGCGTCTCCCAAACAGCGCTGCAGCCTCGAATGAGCCTGAGCGGCAAGCTGCTGCCGTTCGATCGGACCTAATGCCGGATTCGGAGATTCGTCTCCCAGAATCTGCTCCGACAGGGAGCATCGTTGCTGTTCGGCCATTATCAGGTCGTGAACAAGGCCGCCACCGCTGGTGATCGACGCCGCGAGTCCGACCGACACGAACAATTGCCACCAATTCCGGCCTTTCGGCGCCATATTCTTTTCATAACAGAGGAATGTTTCCTCGACAATCCGTGTTAAGCGAAGGGCGTCTCCTCTAGCAGACGCCCCGCGATCCGCGCGAAGGTCTCCGCCTCCTCCCCCTCGCCGGCCGCCGGCGGCGTCCCGGCGTCGGAGGCGCGGCGGAGGGCGAGGGTCAGGGGGATCCGGCCGAGGAAGGGGAGGCCCATCACCTTCGCCGCTGCCTCGGCGCCGCCCATTCCGAACGGATCGGAGACCTCGCCGCAATGGGGGCATTCGTAGCCCGACATGTTTTCGATCAGGCCAAGCAAAGGCACATCCATCTTGCGGAACAGGTCGATGGCGCGGGTGGCGTCGATCAGGGCGAGGTCCTGCGGAGTCGAGACGATGACCGCGCCGGCCGGCTTCCATTTCTGGATCAGCGAAAGCTGGATGTCGCCGGTGCCGGGCGGCAGGTCGACGACGATCGTGTCGGAATCGCCCCAGTCGGCGTCCATCAGCTGGCCGAGCGCCGAGGCCGCCATCGGCCCGCGCCAGGCGAGGGCGCTGCCCGGGTCGACCAGCTGGCCGATCGACAGCATTCGAACGCCCCAGGCCTCGACCGGCACGATCAGCTTGTCGGCAAGCTCGGGCCGGCTGCTATTGCCCATGATCCGCGGCTGGGAGGGTCCGTAGATATCGGCGTCGACCAGCCCGACCTTGCGGCCGCGGCGCGCCAGGGCGATCGCGAGGTTGGCGGCCACGGTCGACTTGCCGACTCCGCCCTTGCCGCTGCCGATGGCGATCACCGTGCGCGTGAGCTTCTCGGCCGTCATCGCGAGGCGCACGTCGCCGACGCCGGGAACCCCGATCAGGGCGGCGCGGATCCTGCGCTCGAGGGCCGCGCGCTGGTCTGCGGAGAGCCCGGTGACGTCGAGGATCAGGCTGGCGACGCCGTCCTTGAGCCGGGGCGCCGACACGCGCGACGCCTCTTCGCCGAGAGAGGCGAGCGCGGCGTCGAGGTCGGCGGCATCCTGGCTCATCGTCCGCAGATAGGCGTAGCACGACTGCTTGCCACTGTTTTTCCTTCTTTCCGCTTCCTATAAGGACGAGCATGAGAGCGATTTGGGGATGGGGCGCGCGCCTCGCCGGCAGCTGGAGCGAGAATAAGGGAGGTCCCTGGGGTCCGTCGGGCGGCGGATCGGGGGGCGGCGATGGCGAGGGCGAGGGGCCGCGCAGCCCCTGGGGCCAGCCGCCGCGGCGCCGCCGCACTCCGGGCAGCCCGTCCAATATTTCGTCGATCGAGGATTTCCTGAAGAAAGGGCGCGAGCGTTTCGGCGGCCGCTTCCCGCAGCAGGATCGCCGTCCCTATTGGGCCTACGGGCTCGCCATCTTCCTGCTGCTCTGGCTGATCTTCACCAGCTTCCACCGAGTCGGGCCGCAGGACGAGGGCGTCGTCACCCTGTTCGGCCGCTACAGCCGGACGGTCGGCCCCGGCATCAACTTCACTTTGCCGCTGCCGATCGAGAGCCTGGAGAGGGTGGATACCCAGATCCGCTCGATGAGCATCGGCACGGAACAGGGCGAGCAGGAGAATCTCATCCTCACCGGCGACGAGAATATCATCGATCTCGCCTACACGATCCGCTGGAAGGTGCGCGACCCCGCGCTCTACCTGTTCAACGTCCAGGATCCGGAGGCGACGATCCACCAGGTGGCGGAGAGCGCGATGCGCGCCTCGGTGGCGACGGTGTCGCTCGACGACGCGATCGGCGCCGGCCGCGGCGAGATCGAGAACCGCGTCCAGGCGCTGACCCAGCAGGTCCTCGACCGCTACGGCGCGGGCGTCCAGATCCAGGGCGTCTCGATCCGCCAGTCGGACCCGCCGAACAAGGTCAACGACGCCTTCAAGGCGGTGACCACCGCCCAGCAGGAGGCGCAATCCTACATCAACCAGGCGCGCGGCTATGCCCAGCAGGTGACCGCGCACGCCCAGGGCGAGGCGGCGGCGTTCGACAAGGTCTATGCGCAATACAAGCTCGCCCCGGAAGTGACCCGCAGGCGCATGTATTACGAGACGATGGAGCGCGTCCTTTCAAAGGTCGACAAGACGGTGGTCGAGGCGCCGGGAGTGGTTCCCTATCTGCCGTTGCCGAGCCTGCGGACGAAGGCCCCGGAAGGCGAGCAAAGATGAGCCCGGTGCTGCGCAACCCCCTCGCCGTCGCCTTCACCGCGATCATGCTGCTGATCCTCGCCGGCGCGACCTTCGCGACCGTTCGCGAGAGCAAGCAGGCGGTGATCGTCCGCTGGGGCCGGCCGATGCGGGTCGTGAACCCCTATCATCCCGGCGTTCCGTTCGGCGAGACCGGTGCAGGGCTCATCGCCCGCTACCCGTTCGTCGAGCAAATCGTCTGGATCGACAAACGGATCCAGACGGTCGAGATGGACAACCAGCAAGTCCTCTCGATCGACCAGCAGAGGCTGGAGGTCGATGCTTTCGCCCGCTTCCGGATCGTCGATCCCCTGAAGATGTACATCCAGGCCAAGACCGAGGCCAACGTCGCCGCCCAGATCCAGCCGATCCTCGGCTCGGCGACCCGCAACGAACTCGGCAAGCGGCAGTTCGCCGCCCTGCTCAGCCCCGAGCGCGGCCAGATCATGTCCAACATCCGCGCCGCGCTGAACCGCGTTGCCGCCCAATATGGCGCCGAGATCGTCGACGTGCGGATCAAGAAGGCCGATCTTCCCGAAGGGACTCTCGAATCGGCCTTCCAGCGCATGCGAACAGCCCGCGAGCAGGAAGCGAACGCGACCAAGGCGCAGGGCTACAAGCAGGCGCAGATCATCCGCGCCGAGGCGGACGCGGAAGCGGCGAACACCTATGCCCAGGCGTTCAACAAGGACCCGGAATTCTACGATTTCTATCGCGCGATGCAGTCCTACGACGTGACCTTCAACCCGAACCCGCAGCCGGGCCAGCCGCCGCAGGGGAAGACGACCGTCATCCTCTCGCCCGAAAACGATTATCTGAGGGAATTCCGCGGCCGCAAATGACGGAACGCAAAAGCGCGGCCGGGACCTATTCAAATCCGGTTCAGCCGCACCACATACCGTTACGAAACGGCTTGTAATCGTGCCCGGTCCGCCGGGGACGAGTCGAGATCAGGAGGATTGCAATCGTGCGTTACGCTTATGGCCTTTCCGCCGCCCTGCTGCTCGGCGGCGCCGCCGCCACGCTGACCGTCGGGCCCGTCGGCGCTCAGACGGCCCAGAACGAGCCGGGCGCGATGGCCGCCGCGGCGCCGCGCGCCGGAGCGCCGATGAGCTTCGCCGATCTGGCCGCGCGGCTCCAGCCGGCGGTGGTCAACATCTCGACCAAGCAGTCGATCCAGGTCAGCCGCCAGCAGCAGCTTCCCCCCGGCGTCGAGGAATTCTTCAAGCAGTTCGGCGCCCCCGTCCCGGACCAGGGCGACGACAGCGGCAACGGCCCCGTCACCCAGCATGGCGGCTCGCTGGGGTCGGGCTTCCTGATCTCGCCGGACGGCTATGTCGTCACCAACAACCACGTCATCTCGCCCGCCCGCACCGGAGCGACGGTCGAGAGCATCACCGTCACGCTGGCCGACCGCCGAGAATATGAGGCGAAGCTGATCGGCCGCGACCAGACCTCCGACCTCGCGCTTCTGAAGATCAACGCGACCGGCCTGCCCTACGTCAATTTCGGCGATTCGACCCGCACCCGCGTCGGCGACTGGGTGGTGGCGATCGGCAACCCGTTCGGCCTCGGCGGCACGGTGACCGCGGGCATCGTCTCGGCGCTGCACCGCAACCTGCCCGGCGGCGGCGTCTACGATCGCTACATCCAGACCGACGCCTCGATCAACATGGGCAATTCGGGCGGCCCGATGTTCGATCTGAACGGCAACGTGATCGGCATCAACACCGCCCTCTATTCGCCGACCGGCGGCAATATCGGCATCGGCTTCGCCATTCCCGCCGAGCAGGCCAAGCCGGTGATCGATGCTCTGCGCCGCGGCGCCCGGGTCTCGCGCGGCTATATCGGAGTCGCCCTCCAGGACGTCGACGAGGATATCGCCGCGGCGATGGGCGTGCCCAAGAACCAGGGCGAGCTGATCCGCGGAGTCACCCCCGGCGGCCCGGCGGCGCGCGCCGGAATCCAGCAGGGCGACGTCGTCATCGCCGTCAACGGACAGACGGTCACGCCCGATCAGACGCTGGCCTATCTCGTCTCGCAGCAGCCGGTCGGCACCCGCGTGCCGATCGAGCTGATCCGCGACGGCCAGCGCCGCACCGTCACCGTCGCGATCGGCGAGCGGCCGAGCGAGGAGGAACTGGCCAGGCTCAACGGCATCGACACGGACACGCCGGTGACCAGCCCGTCGGACTCGCAGCAGTCGACCGGCCAGCGCTCGGCGCGGGAGAGCCTCGGCCTCACCGTCCAGACGCTGACTCCGGACATCGCCCGTTCGCTCCACCTCAACGATCCCAACCTCAAGGGCGTCGTCGTCTCCGCCGTCAACCCGAACAGCGACGCCGCTGCAAAGGAAATCCAGGTCACGGATGTGATCCTGTCGATCAACCAGCGCGCGACCCGAACGCCCGAAGAAGCGGCCGCCGCGGTCGCCGCCGCGCGCGCGGCCGGACGCAATTCGGTCCTGCTCCTCGTCCGCCGCGGCAACTCGCCCCCCATCTACGTCGGCGTCGAGCTGAGCCGGCCCGCCGCCCGCTGAGTTCCCAATCCTCCCCTGCATTTGCAGGGGAGGGGGACCGCACGAAGTGCGGTGGAGGGGCTTCTTGCGGTGAAGGGCCCCTCCACCATGCTTCGCATGGTCCCCCTCCCCTCGAAATCGAGGGGAGGATTGCCTCACCCTTGCCGCGTGTTTCGCTTTCGCGGATAGGGGCGGCGGCCTCTCGGACGGAGACAGATACGATGGCAAGCCGCGCGACCGACTCTCCGCCCGAGCTGACGGTCCGCGCCGTCGTCCTCGGCGGGCTGATCACCCTCGTCTTCACCGCCGCCAACGTCTATCTCGGCCTCAAGGTCGGAATCACCTTCGCCACCTCGATCCCCGCCGCGGTCATCTCCATGGCGGTGCTGCGCTGGTTCGCCTCCTCCTCGATCCTCGAGAACAACATCGTCCAGACGGTCGCGTCCGCCGCGGGCACTCTGGCGGCGATCTGCTTCGTCCTCCCCGGCCTGGTCATGATCGGCTGGTGGCACGGCTTTCCCTATTGGGAGACGGCGCTGATCACCGCGCTCGGCGGAATCCTCGGCGTGCTCTTCTCGGTTCCGCTGCGCCGCGCCCTGGTCAGCGATTCGCCGCTCCCCTATCCCGAAGGCGTCGCCGCCGCCGAGGTGCTTCGGGTCGGCGAGAATGCGCGCGACGCGCAGGCCGAGGCGGACCGCGGCGTCGAGGCGATCGCCACCGGCTCGGTCGTCTCGGCCCTTTTCGCCCTGCTCGCAGCGATGAAGCTGACCGCGGGTGAAGCCAGCGGCTTCTTCCGGGTCGGCGGCGGAGTGAGCGGGATCAACCCCGGCTTCCAATTCTCGCTGCTCGGGGTCGGCCACCTGGTCGGAATCTCGGTCGGAGCCGCGATGGCGCTGGGCACCTTCATCGCCTGGGGCATCGCCGTGCCGGTGCTGAGCGCGATGGCGCCGGCCGCGCCGGGCGTCGGACTCGAGGATTGGGCGAGCGGCATCTGGGTCCACCAGGTCCGCTTTCTCGGCGCCGGAGTCATCGGAGTCGCGGCGGTCTGGACCCTGCTCATCGTCATCGGCCCGATCCTCAAGGGCCTCGCCAGCGCCATGGCCGCATCGCGCGCGCGGGCGTCGGGCGGAGGAGCGGACCTGCCGCTGCACGAGCGCGACATCCCGATCGGCTGGGTCGCGATCGGCAGCCTCGCCTGCCTCGTCCCGATCGCCTGGCTGCTCTGGACGCAGATCGGCGCCGCCGCCGGCGCGAGCACCATCCTCGTCGTCGCCGGAAGCCTCGTCTTCGTGGTCCTGGCGGGGGCCTTCATCGCCGCCGTGTGCGGCTACATGGCCGGCCTGATCGGCGCCTCGAACAGCCCGGTTTCGGGCATCGGCATCCTCTCCGCGATCGGCGCGTCGCTTCTGCTCGTCGCCGTGCTCGGCCGGGTCGCCGACCCGAAGCCTTTGGTCGCCTATGCTCTGATCGTCACCGGCATCGTCTTCGGAGTGGCCACCATCTCCAACGACAATTTGCAGGATCTCAAGACCGGCCAGCTCGTCCACGCGACTCCGTGGCGGCAGCAGGTCGCCTTGCTGTTCGGCGTCATCTTCGGCGCCGCGGTGATTCCGCCGGTGCTGAACCTGCTCAACCAGGGCTACGGCTTCGCCGGAGTCGCCGGGGCGGGCAAGGAGGCGCTCGCCGCGCCCCAGGCCGCCTTGATCTCGACGCTGGCGTCGGGCGTGCTCGGCGGCAACATGGACTGGACGATGATCGGCTGGGGGGTCGTCCTCGGCGTCGGCCTGATCCTGCTCGACGCGGCCCTGGGCAAGACGAAGCTGTTGCGCCTTCCGCCCCTCGGGGTCGGAATCGCCATCTACCTGCCGATGTCGGCCACCCTGATGGTCATCGTCGGCTCGATCCTCGGCTGGCTCTACGATCGCCGGGCGCCGCGGGCGAAGGATCCCGAGCGCTACAAGCGCACCGGCGTGCTCACCGCTACCGGCCTGATCGTCGGCGAGAGCCTGTTCGGAGTGCTGCTCGCCGGAATCGTCGTCGCCAGCGGCAGCGGATCGCCGCTGGCGGTGGTGGGCGATTCCTTCCGCCCGATCGCGGTCTGGGGCGGGGCCCTGCTCTTCGCCCTGATCGCTTTCTGGACCTATCGGAGAAGCGCCAAGCTATCCCGCTAGCTCGCGGGCCGGGATCGCAGCGCGATGGCCAGCCCGGCCAGCGTCAGCGCCCCGCCGGCGGCGGCGAGCAGGCTCCAGCGATAGCCTTCGAACAGGGTTGAGAAACCCATCGCGATGACCGGCACGATCAGGCTCGAATAGGCCGCCCTGGCCGGGCCGACCGCTCGGATCACCTCGTAATAGAGGACGAAGGCGAGCGAGGAGGCGAGCAAAGCGAGGTAGAGGAGGCCGGCCCAGTAAGCGGGGGAGGGGTCGAGCACCGGCGGGCCGGCGAGGGCGAAGGCGAGGAGGGCGTTGGCAAGGGCGCCGTAGAGCATCCCCCAGGCGAGGATCGACGGCGTGGCGTGGCGCCGCAGCGCCTCCGCCGCCTGCATGGTGTTCGCGGCCGAGGCGGCGAGGATTCCAGCCAAAGTGAAGCCGATCCCGATCAGAACCGCATGCGCGCCGACGTTGCTGGTGCGAAGCTCCTGCACGAACAGCAAGGCGACCCCGGCCATGGCGACGGCGGAGCCCAGGAGGAACCTTGCGCTCAGTCGGTGGCCGAGGAACAGCCGCGCGAAGGCCGAATTGGGCACGAGCAGAAGCGCGAAGACGACCGCGACCAGGCCCGAGGTGACGAAATGTTCGGCGGCGTAGACGCTGTTGTAGTTGAGGCAGAATTGGGGGATTCCGAAGGCGAGGGCCCAGGCTTGGCCGCGCCGGCCGAGGCGCAGCGGCGAGCCGCGCCATGCCGCCCAGGCGAACAGAGCGGCTGAGGCAATGGCGAAGCGGTAGGCGACCGACCAGACCGCCGGCACGGGCCCGAACTGGCCGAGGATGACGAACCAGGTCGAGCCCCAGATCAGGGTGGCGATCGTGAACGAGACGAGCACGCGCGGCGACCGGAAGCCCGCCCCGCCGGCCGCGGCCTCCGCACGGCCTTCCAGGACTGCTTCTTCCGACATCGCGATGGCTGCGCGCTAACGATTCCGCGGCCGAGGCGCCAGCGGGCTCTCATTGACCCTTTTCCGGCCCACGCCGATAGTCGGCAGGCGACTCGAAGATCTTCGCGGTCGTGACGTGGGGGGCAAGACAATGACCGATACGATGAGCGCCGGCGAGGCGATGCGCCTTTCCTTGCAATCGATCCCGCAGGACCGGCGGGTTCCCTATTTCGACAAACTGCTCGATCCGGCGACCCACGTCTCGGACGCGACCCAGGCCTTGGTGATCAGCGCCCTGCTCGGGGACCAGGGGGCGAGCTACGGCGCCAACCCGCCGCCGCCGCCCGGCGGCCTGAAATTCCCCGACGACCACAAACTCCATCTCGACATGGGCGACGAATGGTATTGGCTGAGCGCCAACCTGACGGTCGACGGGACCGACGGCCGCGACCAGCTCGGCGTGCTGGTGGTGATCGCGCGCAATCGCACCGTGACCAACGCCGTGCAGGCCCAGGCCGGCTGGAGCGATGCCGAAGCCCAGGTCGTCGATTCGACGGCGACGGTGACCCTGTCGACCGCGAAGGTCTCGAAGATCGTGCGCCGCAGCCGCAACGTGCAATGGGCGAAGCTCGGCGGAGAGGTCGGATTCGCCACCGATCCCTTCTGCTACCGCTGCGGCCCGGATTCGCTGAGCGGCCCAGCCGACGGCTCGCGCGACGTCGTGCCGCTCAGCGTCGTGATCGACGACGGCGACAATCTGAATGTCCGGCTGACCATGACCTCTGACCTCGAGGGCGAGTCGGCCTTCTTCCTGCAGGGCATGGACGGCTATACGCCGCCGCCCAAGGCGGGCCTCTATTACAGCTGGCCGCAGCTCGAGGTCAGCGGGACGGTCATCGTGGAAGGCACGACCTATTCGGTCACCGGCACCGGCTGGATCGACCACCAGATGATGATGTACGAGCCGGCGCCGCCCTCGCCGGCTCCGTCGCCGCTGCCGCCCGCGCCCTCGCCCGGGTGGACGGCGATGCATGCGTTCAACGGCTGGTCGTGGTGCCAGTTCAACTTCTCGAACGGCGACGTCTTCACCGGCGCCGCCTTCCAGATCGGATCGCTGAGGACCGAGGCGCCGTTCAGCTACGGCTTCTACCTCACGCGCACCGATAGCGGCTGGGAGAAGGTGTTTCTCCAGGGCCGGCTCTCGCTCGACCGTTTCCTGCCCGGGCTCGAGAACGTCCTGCTGCCCACCGCGTGGCGCTACGAGGCGACCGACTATGAAGGGGGCGCCCTCGCCGATCTCGTCGTGGTGCCGGCCCCGATCTATCCGGACGGCAGCTTCACCACCGGCAACCTGAAGGTCGAGGGTGAGACTCCGGTGACGGTCACCATGCTCAATCGCGCGGCCAACAACACCGACAGCGGGCCCTGCGTCGCCGTGACCGGCAGCGGCTATTGCGAGAGCGTAAGCTACGAGCCCCCCGAGCAATATCGCGCGCGGGCCTTCGCGTTCCTGGGGATTGCATAGGTCGTTTCCCGGCTCTGGCCCGAGTCCGCGTTGCCCAACTAAGGCCCGGCTTCTCGTTCCGCTCTTGCGGCTTCGTAACAGGCGTAGGCGTCGTCGAAGCGTGCGACGAGATCCGACCAGAACGGGACGTGTCGCGCAGTTTCCGCCGGCTCTCGCCTCGCCGAGCTGCCAGGCGATCACCCTCCTTCACGGCGCGCGCCTTGAACTCCTCGAGGACGTCTTCCTCCTTCAGGAAATCGTCCATCCCGGAGCCGCGATGCCTGTTCTCACTCCCTATTAGAACCCTCTTCGTCCGTTTGCGCGCCGTCCGCGCTTATCGACAGCCAAGGATCGTGACCGGATACTCCCCCATCCGCCGATCCTCGCTTATCAGCGTCGCGCCTTCGACGATCGCCTGGGCGATCAGCATGTGGTCGAACGGGTCGCGGTGATGTCTTTCGAGCGCCGCGAGGGTCGTGAGATGCGCCGGCTTCAGGCCGAGCTCGTCCAGCCCCCGCTCGCGGATCGCCGTCAGCGCCTCGCCTAGGTCGATGCGCAGCTTGCCGATGCCGACCT
Organism: Sphingomonadales bacterium; assembly: GCA_034668385.1. Lineage (GTDB taxonomy): Bacteria > Pseudomonadota > Alphaproteobacteria > Sphingomonadales > Sphingomonadaceae > Allosphingosinicella. The sequence goes on from JAXDPL010000259.1 coordinate 19,446, forward strand.
TGATCGCGATTTCCCACAGCGAAATCTGGCTGACGAGCACCTTGTTGTCGGACTGTTCGATCCGTTCCCGGGCTTCGGGGCCAAGGCGCGCGTCGTCCCCCAGCCACCACAGCAAGGCATGCGTGTCGAGCAGCAGCTTCAAGCCCGCTCCCGCTCGATTTCGTCCAGCATGTCGTCGGGAAGGTCGTCGAAATCCTCGCTCATCCAAATCTTGCCGGCCAGCGCGCCGGGCTTCCGGAAAGCGGCGGGCGCCGCCGCAATTCCCTTGAGCTCGACGATCGGCTTGCCGCGGGAAACGACGACGAACGCCTCGCCCGCCTGGGCCTTGCGCAAGATCTGGCTGAGCTTGCCGCGAAGCTCGCGGACTCCGATATGCTGGACGATTGCCGACATACGCCTCCTCGTGTGCACATGATGTAGCCACGAATGGTCGATGACGCAAGCCGTGGCGGGCATCGAAATGCTCCCGTCGCGCAAACGCCGGAGGCCGTCGCGGAAGTGAATCCCGTGACGCCCGATCAACAAGGCTGGAGCCGGTCGTCGGCCGCCCTCGCCCCTCTCTTCGCGCTGCTTCGGCGGCGGCGGCTTTGCCGCCGGCCCTTCGACAACTCGGGACAGGCTCGCTGCGCGCCGCCGTGAACAGATCCGCAACAAACCATTTTCCTACACCCCATCGCTTGAGGCATAAGCTGGTCGATTGGCGCGCGACTCGGAAGATTCATAGGCATGTCTGCCCATCGGCCCCTCACTGCAATCGCCCCTGGCCGCATTGGCCTTGTTTCAGGCCGTCACCAAGCCAGCGAGAGTTTACACAAGTGACGCGACGGCTCTTTGCGAAGGGTTCCGCCTTGTCGCTTCCCGCGTCCCTTGCCGGCGAAGGCCCCCCGCGATTCCGTATGACTTTCCTCTCTTTCCTCTCTTTCCGCCCGTTCCCCCGAGAGGTCTCCGCGCCCGCTGGAAGTTTTCGCCTTATGGAAGCTGAAACTTCCGAAACTTCCGCGCCGTTCGCCCCCGGCGCCTCCGCGCGAACTCGCCTGCACGACATCTCCACATCTCAGGGACCAAGGATGCAATAAAAGTTGGCAGACGCCGGGATGACAGGCTCAGGGAGACGGGACGATGATTGCGATGGCGGATCAAGGCGGCGGCTGGCGTTCGGGCGGGGCGCGGCTCGCGCTCTGGGGGGCTCTGGCCGTGCTGCTGAGCGTGCCGGGGATCGCGATGCGCTTGTCGCCCGGCGCCGGATTCAATTGGAGCCCGATGGACTTCGCGGTGATGGGCGTCCTGCTCGGCGGAGTCGGCCTCGGCGTCGAACTGGTCGTGCGGGCCTCGTCCAGCCTCGCCTGGCGGGCCGGAGCGGTCGTCGCGGTCCTCAGCGCCTTCCTCACGATCTGGGTCAACCTCGCCGTCGGAATGATCGGAAACGAGGACAATCCCTACAATTTCATCTTCCTCGGCGTGCTCGCGCTCGCCCTGGCCGGAGCGCTGCTCGCGCGGTTCCGGGCGGCCGGAATGGCCAAGGCGATGCTGGCGGCGGCGATCGCGCAGGCCGCAGCCGGGGCGGCCGGCATGCCGCAGGACGGCCGCGGCGGCGCCTTTTCGTTGGGCTTCGCCTTGTTCTGGCTCCTCGCCGCGGGCCTCTTCGCTCTGGCCTCGCGCCCCACCGCCTAGCGGCGGCGCCTGCGGTTCGCGGCCTGGAGGTCGAGCAGGAGGCTCGCACTGTCGGGAGTCGCGACGTCGGCGATTCGCCAGCCGGCGGCGGTTCGGGTGAGACGGAGAGTAAGGAGTCGGCGATCGTCGCCGAATTGCAGCGCGACCCGAACGGTGGCGGCGGTGCGGCCGTCGGGGGTCAGAGCAAGGATTCGCGCGCGAAGGCCGGCTGGATCCTGGCAGTCGCATACGGGGTCGCCGTCGAGGAAGCCGACCTCGTCGCCGGACAGGCGCCGGTCCCCGTCGATCGCCGCGGCGAGCGGGGGCGCGAAGATGCGGCGCGGGCGGGCGAGGGGGCTCCAGCGTTCGTTCCGATAGGCCGCGTAGAGATGCTCGACGAAGCCGCGAGGCGATGCGACCGCGAGGGCCAAGGCGAGGGCGATCACGCGCCGCGCTCCGCGAGATCGAGCAAAGCCGGCCATTCCTCGTCACGGACCGGCGAGACAGAGAGACGGGATTGGCGGATCATCTCGAGGCGCGCGAGGCGCGGATCCGCCTTCATCGCCTTCAGGGTCACCGCTTTGGCCAGCGGGCGCACCGGTTCGACGCGGACCGAAACCCAGTCCGAATCCTTCGGATCGGGCGCCGCCCCGCGGGCGATGCGCATCACTCCGACCGCCGCTTTCTCATCGCCGCTATGGTAGAAGAGCGCCTCGTCGCCGGGCTTCATCGCCCTCAAATGCAGCCGGGCGGCGGCGTTGCGCACCCCGTCCCATTCGGTGCCGCGATCGTGGACCAGCTCGTCCCAGCTGTAGCTTCCCGGCTCCGACTTCATCAGCCAATAGGCCATCCATCCCTCCTTCGCACCGCCAGCGTAGATTTTTCCGCGGCGGCGCGCCACAAGGCTCCGATGCGACCCGGCGCCGCCCTCAGCTTCATCGCCCTGCTCGGCCTCGCCGGGTGCGGAGAGCCGGCGGCCTACGACCGCAACGCGGCCGACTCCAATTCGGCCGATGCCGACACGGTCACGCCGACGACCACGGCGGTGCGGGTGGGCGAACTCGGCCCGAGCTTCGCCGCCTGCGGGGCGGCGGGCACGACCCGGCACGTCGAGGCCGGCGCCTCGCTCCCGGTCCGCTCCGCGCCGTTCGACAACGCGGCGCAGACCGGCGGCATTCCGGCCGGCGGGCGGTTCTTCGTCTGCTCGCGTTCGCTCGACGAGAAATGGTTCGGAATCGTCTACGATTCCGGCGGCCGGCTCGACGCGCGCTGCGGAGTCTCCGATCCGTCGCCGGCGCGGCGGGATTATGCCGGGCCCTGCCAGTCCGGCTGGGTGTCGACGCCGTTCGTGCGGCTGGTGGCGGGAGACGAGCCGGCCGCTCCGAATCAGCCGGAAGGCAATGCGAGCGGCAACGGAAGCGGCTGAAAAACCACGTTTCCGCGAAAAGTTCCGGCCGCCCGAACTTTTTTCTTCCATGTATCCCCGGCGACACACGGTTCACCGCTAAACCCGGCGCGGCCGGTTGCGGAACCGGGCTTCGATAGTCATTTGCCCCTCAGCCAATGAGCGAGAGCGGGGGCCCGCGGCGCGATTACGCGCCGGCCGGCGGCACGCGAGACGGGGGCGATCGGGGATGCGGTTCTCGCATCCGGGGGATCGGACACCCGCACACACAAACGGGAACGAATGAACCGGACCTTTCGGGCCGCGGAGATTGCCGCGGCGTGCGTCGGCCTGATGGCCGCGCTGAGCATCGCTGCGCCCTCTCTGGCCCAGGATCTGCATCAAGGCGCAACGACTGCGGTCGTGTCGGCGGACGCGCCGGCCAAGCCGAAAGGCTATCTCGCCGCCATTTACGAAAAGGCGATGGAGGCCCTGACCGGCAAGGGCGAGCCCGCGCCGGCCGCTGCGCCGGTTCCGACGCTCGACGAGCTGGTCGGCACCTACGAGGCCGATGCGCCGGCCGACCGCGAGCAGGAATGCCTTGCCAACGCCGTCTATTTCGAATCGCGTGGCGAGCCGATCGAGGGCCAGCTCGCCGTCGCCCAGGTGGTGATGAACCGTGCCGCCTCGGGCCGCTATCCGTCCGACCTTTGCGGGGTGATCACCCAGAAGGCGCAATTCTCCTTCATCCGCCACGGCCGCTTTCCGGCCGCCGACAAGGCGTCGGAAGCCTGGCGCAAGTCGGTGGCGATCGCCAGGATCGCCGAGTCCAAGGTGGCGGACGCCGGCATTCCCGCCGACTGCCTCTGGTACCACGCGACCTACGTCTCGCCGGGCTGGGGCAAGCGCCTCAACCGCCAGGCCCAGATCGGCCTCCACATCTTCTACAGCTGAGGGCGGGAAATCCTCCCCTGCCCCGGAAATCCGGGGGAGGATTAGGCGGCCATCGTCCGGAACGTGATCGAATAGCGCAGCCGGTCCATCGGGGCGATGCTGTGCTCCCATTCGTCGCGCGCCGGGCCGCGCAGCAGATAGGCGGAGCGCGGTTCGGCCCGCAAGGCCGCCCGCTCCCACTTCGCGCCGCTCTTGCGGCGGAAGCGCAGGCGCGCCGGGGCAAGCAAAGAGATTCCGACGACGTCGCCGAAGACCGCGCGGTCGCGGTGCCAGCCGATGCCGGCGCCGGGTGCATATTCGACGAGCAGGGCATGCTCGATTGCGCCCTGCGCCAGCCCGGCCCAGTCCTCCGCCCGCGCGCGGAAGGGGAGCAGCCAGTCCGGCATCGGCTCCGCCTGCTGGAGCCCGCCGCCGTCGAACCGGTAGTGCCAGCCGAAGGAGACCGTGCGCCGCTTGCCCTCGAAACCGTGGAACTCGAATGGCCGGAAGGCGAGGGCGGCGAGCCGTTCGGCCAGCGCCGCTTCCTCGGCCGGGTCGAGGAAGGCGGGGCGATAGGCGAGGCCGTCGGGAAGGCCGGGCTCGCCGCCGAACAGATCGGCCTGGGCCGCGATCATCGCTTCCTCACTCATCCGATACGGCTAACAATTCGGCAACCCTTTGTGTGGCATGGCTTCCTCCCAGATTTGCGAGGTCCGAGGGGCGCAATGCACGAAATCCGCTCAACGATCCTTTCCGGCGACCAAAAGCCTTCGCTGGTCGCGCGGAAAGCCAAAGCCAAGGCGGAGCCGGTCGGCGGCCTCACCCGCATCGCCATCAAGCGCCAGGAAGCGCGGATCACCAACCAGCGGCTCGAGGACCGCCACCACGGCATCGTCGCCCAGGCGACGATCGTCTTCCGCCGCAAGCGCCGCGAGGTCGGCGTGGTCAACGTCTCCTCGCGCGGCGCGATGCTCGCCTGCGACATCGAGCCCCGCATCGGCGAATCGCTCGACATCTTGTTTACGCCCGAGACCAAGACGCGCTGCGCGGTACGCTGGCTGCGCGAGGGGCGTGTCGGAGTCGAGTTCGTCAACGAGACCATCTTCTGGGAAACCGATTCCAAGGGTCCGGTCTTCCGCTACGAGCCGCAGGCCGGCGGCGGCGAGCCCGAGCGCCCGCAGGTCGAGCGCGAGCCGAGGCAGCGCCTGCTCCGCTCCGGAATGCTCTACTGGGGCGGGATCTCGATTCCCGTCCGGCTGCGCAACATCTCGAGCGGCGGAGCGCAGCTCGAGGCGGACCGCTCGCTCCAGGCCGGCGCCGAGGTCGAGCTGGACCTCGGCGAGGCCGGCTTCCAGATCGCCGAGGTGCGCTGGTCGAACGACGGCCAGGTCGGCCTGCGCTTCGCCGCCGAGTTCGACCTCGACAGCCTCGCCCCGGCCCGCGAGCCGGCCAGGGAGGTCGCCGTCCCGTCCGTGCTCAAGCCCGCTTACCTCGAGACCGAGCTTCAGCCCGATTCGCCCTGGGCGGCCCGGTTCGAGCGCCTCAGCCTCACCCAGCTGAAGCTCGTCGACAAGGATTGATCGCACCGCCGGATTGACTTGATCCCTCGTCCTCTGCACCTTTCTTCAAGGACTTGGCAGGGGGCAGCCATGAATCAGCTCGGCGCAGCCGCGATTCCGGACGACGCGGTCCGCGTCGCGGACCGGTCGCCGATGCGCGACCCGTTTCTGGTCGAGGACGCGTTCCTCCCGGCGGCCGAGGCGAGCGCGTTGCGCGCGGGCTTCGAGGCGCATTTCGCGCAGCCCCATGCGCATCGCCCGGACACGCACCAGATATGGAATTATTGGTTCGTTCCGGAACTCTACACCTATTTGCGCACCGCGCCCGAGAAGGTCCTGCCGCCGGACCTGGTACGGAGCTTCCACGACCGCCTCAGCCGCTGGGCGCTCGAGCGGCTGGGCCTGACCTGCGTCACCTGGCCGAACCTCAGCCTCTATGTCGACGGCTGCGTCCAGCACCTCCACAACGATTCGACCAACGGCCGCTTCGGCTTCGTCTATTCGCTGACCCTCGACAATCGGCGCAGCGTCGGTGGCGAGACGATCGTCCTGCGCGAGGGCGATCTGTTCCGCGCCCACCTGACCCGCGCCGGGGCCGGGAGTGCGATGCAGGAGCTGGTCGAACCGCGCTTCAACCGTCTCGTCCTGTTCGACGACCGCATGCCGCACGGCGTTCGTCGAATCGAAGGCGCGATGGACCCGCTCGACGGGCGTATCGTCCTTCACGGCCATATCAGCGAAGGGGAGCCCGTCGTGCGCGGTCCGCACGATTGCCGCGAGGTGGCCGAGTCGGTGCGCGGGCAGGTGGCATTCGCGCTCGAGGCCAATCGCGCCGCTGCGGTGGATGCGCACGGCCCGCTCACCTTGCGCCTGAGGATAGCCGCCTCGGGCGCTGTCGAGAGCGTCGAATCGCTGGTGGACCGGGTCGCGCGTTGCAGCGGCGGGGACCCGGGCCGACTGGTCGACGACATCCTCCAGCGCGTTTCGGAACTCCGCTTCTCAGCCTGCGGCCGGCCCTCCGAGGCGTTCGTGCCGGTGATGATCGGAGGACCCTTGCCGTGGATGAGGCCCGAGCCGGTGCCGGCCGGGCCGGCCCCGATTGCGCCGCCCAAGCCTGCCGCGGCGTCGCGGCTGCGGGTGACGCCCCTGGGTAGCGCCGATGGCGTGGCGGAGCGGCTCGCCGAGTCTCGCGGCGTGTCGCGGGTCCCGTGCGGCCGTATCGAGGCGTTCATCGTCCCCGGATTTGCCGACCCAGAGGCCTGTGCGGCGCTCGCCCGGCGGATCGGGGCCGACAATGAGGAATGCCCGATCGACGCGGAGGAGGTCGCCTGCCGCATCGATGCGCTGCTCGGCAATGATCCGGCGACTGCCGAGCCCCCGGCAGGCCTGCGCATCGGCGCGTCGGGGCGCGAGGCGCGAATCGATTTCCTCGACACCGAGGATCCGTCCTTCGCCGACGAGGCGGACCTGGGCGGGCAGCGGACCTGGACCGCGACTCTGTTCCTCGACACCCCGGCCGCGGGCGGCGAGATCCTTTTCGCCAATGCCGGCCTGAGGATGAAGCCCGCCGCGGGACACCTTCTCGTCTGGAACAATCTCGTCGCCGGCGGCGAGCCGAACGGCTTTACGGTCCACGAAACGCTTCCGGTGGCCGTCGGCAGCCATTCGATCCTGATCCGCCGCTATCGGCAGCGGCCGTCCGTCAGGCCCCGCCCGCGCTGATCCAGAAGATTCCCATTGCGACGAACAGCAGGCCGAACACGGCCATGACGAGGTAGATCGGCCCGGGCTTCCTGGTCTCGAGCACGCATTCGTCGGGATTGGCGGGATTGTAGCGCACCGAGGTGAGGCCGCCCGGCGAATAGGGCGCGAGCAGGGCTTCGGCCTTCTTCCGGCTGGCACTGCGATAATTGCCGAAGCGAAGCCGGGTGCTCTTCAGGTCCTGGCCGGCGACATTGTAGGAATAGCTGACGACGGGGTTGTACCAGGTCGTGGTGCCGCCCTCGCGGTCGCTCGATTCCTTCTCGACGATGTCGCAGCTGACGATCGTCCCGGTCGCCGTGGGCCATGTCTCGGCCGCCTTGGCCTTGCCGACGGCGCGGAAATGCGCCCAGGCGAAGGCCCCGCACCAGACGAGGCCGATGACGATCAAAGCGACGGCAACCCAATTCATTCCAATCCCTCCTGCTTCGGACCGGCTTATTGAGCATTGCCTGGGCAGGGGAGTAAAGCCCCGGAAACCAAGGAGGATCGCATGCGCCTCAGCCTCTTCGTCGCCCTCCTCGCCGCCTGGCTCGGCGCATCCGCCGCCGCCGCGCAGACGCCGGATTATGCGGCCCGGCTTCATGAAGGCGACGCGGTGCTCAAGGACTTCCGTTTCGCCGACGGCGAGCGGCTGCCCGAGATCCGCATCCATTATGCGACGCTCGGCACGCCCCACCGCGACGCGCGGGGCGCGATCGACAATGCGGTGATGGTGCTCCACGGCACCGGCGGCAGCGGGCGGCAGTTCCTTGCACCGCAATTCGCGAACGAGCTCTACGGCCCCGGCCAGCCGCTCGACATCGCCCGCTATTACATCGTCCTCCCCGACAATCTCGGCCACGGCCGCTCGTCCAAGCCCTCGGACGGCCTCCACATGCGCTTCCCGAAATACGATTATGACGACATGGTCGAGGCGCAGCGGCGGATGCTGGAGGAAGGGCTCGGCGTCCACCGCCTACGCCTGCTGATGGGCACGTCGATGGGCTGCATGCACGGCTTCGTCTGGGCCGAGAGCCACCCCGATTTCGCCCGCGCGATCATGCCGATGGCCTGCCTCCCGACCGAGATCGCCGGCCACAACCGGATGTGGCGCGACGCCGCGATCAAGGGGATCGAGGCCGATTCGGCCTGGGCGGGCGGCGAGTATCGCTCGGAGCCGCTGCAGGGGCTGCGCACCGCGGTCACCATCCTGCAGATCGCCGGCTTCGCCCCGCTCTACCTCCAGAAGGCCTATCCGACCCGCGCCTCCGCCGACGCCTATATCGAGGACCGGATCGCCAAGGATATCCCGACCCGCGACGCCAACGACCTCATCTACCAGCTCGACGCGTCGCGCAGCTACAATCCGTGGGGGAAGCTGGAGCGGATCACCGCGCCCATCACGTGGGTCAACAGCGAGGACGATTTCATCAACCCGCCCGGCTACGGAATCGCCGAGGAGGCGGCGCGGCGGGTGAAGACCGGCCGCTACATCCTGGTGCGCGCGACCACCGACACCCGCGGTCACGGCACTCACACCTGGGCCAAATTCTGGCGCCAGGAGTTGATCGACCTGCTGGCGAACACGAGCGAGCGGTGATTGGGTCCGCTATTCATCATTTCCGATGGATAGCCGGCAGAATTAGGAGGTTTTGATGAGCGCGCTTCTTTGGATGGCCCTCCTGGCCCTCGACGAGTCGCCCATCGTAAGCGACTCGGGCCAGACCCCGGCGGCAAAACGCTGTAGCGCCGCGATTTCTTCCAAGGTTAATGGTGAACTGTCCGACCTAAGTATCACGAAATCCCGCAGAATTAGGCGGACCGTGATACTGAATGGGTCAGTAACCGTGCTCCAGCGACCCCCGACGATACCTGGGGAGATGACGCCGACTCACGTCATTCGACTACAGTATTACTACGAGTGTCGCTGGCCTGGACGCGGTAAAGCTCGTGTCAGGGTTTCGCTCCAAAACAACTAGTCGTCCGTTTCTTCGAACGCTTCGTCGCGGATTTGACCGAAATCAAGGTTGCCCGGCCGTTAGCGCTAAGTCAATGCTTGCAATCGGAAATTTCGCTGTCAGCATCCCCTTCGCGGCCGTCCTGGCCGTGAATGGGAGAGTAATAACATGAACCTGAGAAAGTGGGGCTTCACTGCCCTGGCGCTGGCGTGCGGCGCCATGGCGGGCACCGTGGCAAGTGCCAACCAGCCGCTCGAGAGGAGCGGAAACGTCTATCACAAGGCCGTGTGCGCCCACGGCAATCCGAACGGCACCGCCCGGTGCCACGCCCACGTCGTCACCGACGCGCGGGGCGAAGAGGCGGACGGACAGGCCAGTCCCAACGTGGTTCCGTCGGGCTACGGCCCGAACGACCTGCGTTCGGCCTACGCCATCACCGGCAACGGCACGACGACCATCGCGATCGTCGACGCCTATGGCTATCCCAACGCCGAGTCCGACCTTGCGGTCTATCGCTCGCAGTACGGGCTCCCGGCCTGCACGACGGCGAACGGCTGCTTCAAGAAGGTCAACCAGAACGGCGTGCAGGGCAGCTATCCGCAGACCGACACCGGCTGGTCGCAGGAGTCGGCGCTCGATCTCGACATGGCCAGCGCCATGTGCTCGGGTTGCAAGCTCGTGCTCGTCGAGGCCACCACGCCGAGCTACGCCAACCTCGCGCAGGCGGTCCGCACCGCGGCCGCGATGCCCGGCGTGACGGTCATCTCGAACAGCTACGGCGGCAGCGAAGCCGGCACGACCAGCTACGAGGCGTCCTACAACCAGCCGGGCAAGGCGGTCACCGTCTCGACCGGCGACTCCGGATACGGAGTCGAGTTCCCCGCGACCTCACCGCACGTCATCGCGGTCGGCGGCACCCATCTCGTCCGCGCCTCGAACGCTCGCGGCTGGAGCGAGACGGCGTGGAGCTCGGGCGGCTCGGGCTGCAGCACGGTCTATGCGAAGCCCAGCTTCCAGACCGATCCGCTCTGCACGGCGCGGATGGAGGCCGACGTCTCCGCGGTCGGCGACCCCAACACCGGCGTCGCCGTCTACGGCCCGACCACCCGCAGGGCGTCCGGCTGGATGGTGTTCGGCGGGACCAGCGTCTCGGCTCCGCTGATCGGCGGCATCTACGGCGTCACCGGCCACACGCCGACCGGCGCCGCGTCGATCTACGCCAACAAGGCGTCGCTCAATGACGTGACCAGCGGCACCAACGGCAGCTGCGGCGGCACCTACTTCTGCACCGCAGGCGTGGGTTACGACGGCCCGACCGGCAACGGCACGCCCAACGGCACCGGCGCCTTCTAAGGCAAGCTGAGGAGGAGCGGGCGCGGCTTGCCGTCGCCCGCTCCTTCCTCTAACCTTCCTCGATCCCTTCCAAAAATGTCACTGGACCGCTCGTGAACCGATTGCCGGAGCGCTCGCTCGTTGCGAAGCTGCTCGCTTTCTTCCTGCTGCTGATCGGCGGCGCCGCGCCCGCCTCGGCCGAGATGAATCCGTCGATCCTCAGCAAGGTCACGGTGCTCGCCGACACGCCGAGCGAGACCCGGCTGCAGCTCGAGCTCCTTCCCAAGGCCCACGGCTTCGCCCCGGTCGGCAACGACGTCAACCGCCCCGCCCTGGGCCTCGCGCTCACCAACCGCGGCACCGGCGCCGTCACCCCGCCGGGCCTCAAGGGTCTCGTCCGCCAGATCACCTTCGAGCAGGCGGAAACCATCCTCATCCTGCGCTTCTCGGTCAGCTCCGCCGCCAGCGTCAGCGCCTCGGCGAGCGGCGACCGGACCATCGACGTCACCGTCTCGACCAGCGCGCCGGCCGTCACCGTCAAGGGCGAGGGCCCCGGAGTCGTCGCTTCCGACGTTCCGCCGCCGATGGGCTATGCGCCCGGCGACAGCTACGAGCTGGTCCAGCTGAAATATGCCGACGTCAGCGAGATCGTCGGGCTGCTCAGCCAGGGCGCCAGCGTCAAGTCGAACGACCTGTTCGTGCCGCGCGAGCCCGCCTTCGGCTCGAACAGCCTGACCGGCAGCTCCTACAATCCGGGTCCGACCACCCAGTCGCCGGGCAGCGACGATTCGCCGCTCGGCCAGTCGATCGACGCCGGAATGGCGATCGACCGCCGGCTGAACGCGATCTGGCTGAGGGGCTCGCCCGATTACATCGCGCGCATGAAGGCGATGATCGCGACGATCGACGTTCCGCTCGACAGCGTCGTGCTCGAGACCCAGTTCGTCGAGCTGACCGAGAGCGGCGCGACCGCGATCGGAATCGACTTCACCAATTCGAACGGCCAGATCGCGGTCATCACCGGCCAGAGCGGCCAGTTCATCCCGCCCGGCTTCGGCAACAGCTCGGGCCCGCGACTGTTCAGCGCCGCCGTCCAGGCCGCGATCTACGCCCAGATCCAGAAGGGCAACGGCCGGATCATCTCCAAGCCGCGGATCGCCGCGCAGAGCGGCTCGACCGCCAAGATCATCACCGGCGACGCTTTGCCGATCCTCACCGCCATCACCCTCTCGGGCGTCAACGGGGTCAGCCAGCAGGTCCAGTACGTCAATGTCGGCGTGACGCTTCAGATCGCTCCGCGCGTGTCGAGCGACGGCTATGTCTCCAGCCACGTCTTCTGCGTCGTCTCGAGCGTCACCGGCTTCAGCCAGGGCTATCCGACGATCAGCCAGCGCCAGGCGGAGACGGCGGCGACGGTGCGCGACGGCGATTCGTTCATCATCGGCGGCCTCAGCCAGGACAATGTGATCAACACCAAGACGAAGATCCCGCTCTTGGGCGACATCCCCCTGCTCGGCCAGGCCTTCCGCACCGACCGCCACACCCAGGCGAAGACCGAGCTCTACATCGTCGTCACGCCGCACATCGTCCATCGCGCCGACGAGATCCGCCAGGCCGCGATGGCGACGACCACGACCACCACCTACACGCTCGGCCCGCCGCAGGCCGCCCAGCCGCGCTAGTTCTCAGCCGCGCTCGCCGATCCTGACGCGTTCGCGTTCCCAGCGGGCGTAGCGGACCGAAGCGGCGTGGCTGCCGCCCTGCTGGCAGCGGTCGGTGCGGGTCGCGGTGCAGGGCGGGTAATCGCCGCCGCTCGCCTCGACCGGCGGCGGCGCGGCCATCGGCGGCGGCCCGTAGGCCTCGTCGCTGTGGTGACGCCGGTGGCGTTCGTAGGTCTGGACGCAGCGGTCGGTGACGGTCGCCGAGCAGGGCGGATAGCCGTCCGCTTCCGGCGGCCCGCCCGGCATCATCGGCGGCGGCGAGGCGCTGGCAAGGCCGACGAAGGCGATCGGGGCCAGGAGCAGGGGCTTCATCATCGCGGCACCTCCGTATCTCAAGTCGGCGGCGAAACGTGCGGGCGGCCGCCGCCGTTCCGGCAGTCTACAGGCTGTGCCGGGTCAGCAGCCAGTAGAAAGTGGTGAAGGCGAAGAGGATGAGCCCGAACGCCAGGATCATCATTCCGGAGATGATCATCGCGTAATGAACGGGGTCTTCCTCCTGCCGCTTCGCAGGCCTCGGCGGCGCGGCTTCGTCGCCGGTCCGGATCGCGCCCCACCAGCGACGCACCAGGCGCTGCCGGAAGGCGAGATGGAAGCCGGCGATGGCGAGGACCAGCCCGGCGAGATCGACGAAGAGAACATGGCTCGGCATCCCGCGCCAATGGGCCGCCCGCGCGATGGTTCCGCTGGGCGCGCTACATCTGGTTGATGGCGGAGCGCAGAGCGGCGACGTCGGCGTCGTCGCTCTGGGCGTTGTTCGCCACGGTCGGCGCGGGATCGGGCGCCGCCACTTCGTAAGCGGTCCAGCAGATGCCCGCCGCCCACAGCAGGGCCGCCCAGCGGCTTCGGAACAGGCGCGAATAGCCCATCATCGCGCCACCATGCGCCCGGGAGGGTTAAGCTTCCGCTTCCAGCGCGAGCAAAGCGAAGGTCGCCAGCCAATGCTCGCCCATATAGTCGCCGGCGACGTGCGGCAGGCTGGCGTCGAGATGGGCCTCCGCGACGTCGGGCCGTCCGAGCGCGCGCCAGCACCAGGCGCGGC
>JAXDPL010000260.1:0-14598 GCA_034668385.1 Sphingomonadales bacterium
GCGAGCGGCCCTTCCTGTCCCCAGCCGGTCATCCGCGCATAGACGAGCCGCGGATTGGCGCCGCACAAGGTCTCGGGGCCGAGCCCGAGCCGCTCCATCACGCCCGGCCGGAAGCCCTCGATCAGCGCGTCGGCGCCGGCGGCGAGCGCCCGCACCCGAGCGGCCCCCTCGTCCGAGGAGAGATCGAGCCGAAGCAGCTCGGCGCGGCCGCGCGCGAGGATGTCGAACCCGGGCGGGATGACCGGTGCCCGCCCCTCGCGCTCGATCCGGATCACTTCGGCGCCGTGATCCGCGAGCATCATCGCGGCGAACGGCGCCGGGCCGATCCCGGCCAGCTCGATCACCCGCACACCGTCCAGAACCCCCGCCATGGCAAGGTGATAGAGGCTCCGGGCGCACTCGGCCAGCGGCAGGGGAGAAGCGAGGGAGCCGAGCCGGAGGCGGACCCCGAACCAATCCGTTTCGGCGGCGAATCCTTTTGCTTTTGGCGGAGCCGGGGCGCAAATTCATCAGCGGGCCGGCATCCTGGCTCGGCAGTCGCAAGGCATTCCCGTCGCGGGACCGGACCTGATTGCGGACAGGTCTCTTTACTGTCTGGACGAGAAGCTCCGGCGGAGACGGCCGCTCCCGGTCTGCAAGTTGCTGGACCAATATCTTCGGTCCGTCGACCGGAGGCTCGATGCGCAAAGGCGGCCGCGGGCACCGGGGCGGACGCACAAGGGCAGGCCGGCCGCGCCCTAGTTCGAGCCGGTCACCTTGCGGATGAAGTGGCCGGCGGCGATCCCGCGGAGCAGGGCGAGGCGGTAATGCTGGACCACCTGCTTGTCGGCCCAGCGGCCCTCGGGCCAGTCGGCGAGCAGGCGCCGAAGCCGCTCGAGGTCCAGTGCGGAGGCGGCGGCGGGGGATCGGGCGAGCGCCTCCACCGCCTCGGCCAGAGCCGGCCGGGCGGCGGTCAGGCCCTCGTGCCAGTCGGTCGCCTGAAGGCCCTTGAGGCGTTCTTTGAGCACCGCTGCGGGTAAACGGTCGGCGAGGCCCAGGCGGGCGAGCGCTCGGGGCGTGCCGCCCAGCAGAAATTGCTCGGCGGGGACGCGCAGGCAGAATTCCATCAGCCGCCGGTCGGCGGTCGGGTCGCGCATGTCGAGGCCCCAGCCGGCCAGAATACCCTTGTGGAACGTGCCGGGATCGGTTCGGGCGAGGACCCAGAGGCGGGTTCCGGCGGGGTCGCGCCGCGGCCGGTAGGACAGATCGAGGCCGCGGCGGCCGGCGCGTTCCTGCAGCGCCGACTCCTCGGCGCGGACCAGCGAATAATCGGCGAGGCCCTTGCCGCCGCCGCGCAGCCGGCCGATCGCCCGCCAGATCGGCCGCGGCAGGAACGGGCCGATGGTCTGCGCGGCGATCGTTCCGGCGCGGGTGCCGCCGCGGAACAAAGCGAGGGCGGTCCTCGCGAGGCGGAGCAGGCGGAAGCGGGCGAGCAGGTCGGGGAGATGCTCCATGCCGGCATAGCTGAAGGTCATATTGCCCATCTGGCCGGTGAGCAGGACGGAGAGGCCGCGGGCGCGCGCGTCGTCGTTGATCGCGTCCGCCCAGGTCGAATTGCACAGGTTCAAGATCGGCCGCTCGTAGAGCAGGAACTGGCGGTCGAGATGGTCGAGCGGAGTCCGGCCGGCGGTTCGGATGAGGACATGGTCGATATTGGAGTGCATCGCCGCCGTCGCCGCGGCGAGCGCGCCCTCGTCGCCGATCGTGTTGGGCACGAACGGGCCGTCATAGCCCTCGCGGGGGACGGCCGTGTAGGCGATCACCCGGCCGCCCGGGGGGCGAAGCAGCATCGCGGCGGTGGCGGCGACGGCCGAGCTGTCGAGCCCGGCGCTGAGATGGGCGCCGACCGTCTCGCCCGCGCCGCGCAGGCAGGCGGCGACCGCCTGGTCGAGCCGCTCGCGCATCGCCGCCTGGTAGTCGCCTGGGCTCGGCAGAGCGATCGGGTCGAGCCGCGGCTGCCAATATTTGCGAGGCGTAAGGCCCGCCGGGGTGATGGCGACGACGTGGCCCGGCTCGACCCGCTCGACGCCCTCGAACAGGGTCGCCGAGCCGCTCTCGGGCATCAGGGCGAGGAAGCCGAACGCCGCCTCCTCGTTGAGCCGGTAGGGGATTTCCGGAAGGGCGTGGAGGCCCTTGGGCATCGAGGCGAAGGCGACGAAGCCGGCGGCGCGGTGATAATGGAGAGGCCTGTGCCCGGCATAATCGCGGCCGAGCAGGAGCCGCCTTTTCTCGCCGTCCCACAAAGCGAAGGCGAAATCGCCGACCAGCCGGTCGAGCGCCGCTTCCTCCCACCGTTCCAGAGCGGCGAGCAGCAAGGCGGCGTCGCTGGTCCGGCGCGCCGCCTCGGCGGCGAGGCCGAGGGCGGCCTCGATCTCGTCGCGATTGTCGAGGCGGACGTCGGCGACGAGGGCGAGGCGGCCGCCGGCGGCCGTGGCCGGGCCGCGGTCGAACCGGTCCTCCGGCAGGCTCGGATGGAGCCGCCGGCCGAGCGCGGCAACGCCGTCGGACCAGTCCGCGTCGGCCTTGCCGTAAAGCGCCTGCGCCTTCAGCATGCGGTGGACCGGGCCGAGCGGATCGCGCCCGTCGAGGCTCCAGAAGCCGGCGAGCGCCGTCATGCTCTTCCCTTGTCGCTCGTCCCGCGCATCGGCGCCTGACTAGGGGCTGCGGCCGGCGAGCGGTAGGGGCTAATGCACCAGGCCGAGCTTGTCGCGGATCAGCGCCAACAGCTGCCGGGTCCCATAGGGCTTGGCGAGGAAGGCGCCGCCGCCGGGCAGATCGGGGCGGGAGGCCTCGCCGCGCGCGGAGGTGACGATGATCCCGAGCTCCGGCCTGAGGCTGCAGGCGCGGCGGGCGAGCGTGACTCCGTCCATGCCCGGCATCTCGACGTCGGTCACGACGAGGGCGATCTCGGGATGCTCCTCGATCAGATCCAGTGCCTCGCCGCCATCCGCCGCTTCGAACGAGGCGACGCCTGCATCGGCCACTGTGTCCGCAGCCGCCATTCGGATCAGCGGCTCGTCGTCGACGATCAGCACGGCCGGTGCGAGCGAGGCGGATCGACCCAACATAGATCAGTAAACCCGGCGAGCCGGGTCAACGTTCCACATTTTCCACAGGCGGAACAATATGTTAGAGGAATGCCTCAGGCCCGCCCGTTTGCGGGCGGAGATTCCACGTCCGCTCCATCGCGATTGCATGCGTCCGGGGCAGACGGCTTTCCATGCCTTTGCGCCATGTCGCCAGGATCCTTTTCTGCTCCGCTCTGGCAAGCCTTGCCGGCGCCTATGTCGGCGTTTTGCTCGCCGGCTGGCTGGCGGTGCTGCCCCAGAGCGTGGACTGGAGCGAAGCGCTGGCCTCTCTGGTGTACATGCCGTTCGCGGCCTTCGTCGGCACGGCGCTCATCCTGCCCCGGTCCTTCCCGACGGCATGCGCGCTTGCCCTGTTCTGCGGAGGGTGCCTCTGGCAGTTTGGGCGGCGGCGGGCCTGGGCCCGCAACCGGGCGCCGTGGCTGGCCGCGGGCGGGCTGTGCGGCCTCGTCGAGGCGTTGCGCCTGGTCGAGGGCGTTCCGTCGCTCTTCCGCGAGACCTGGCTCGTTCTCTGCCTTCCGGCCGCTGCCGCGGGCGCCGCCGCGGCCCTGATCTTCCGAGCCGCGATGCCGATCCTCCCGCCTTATTGCGACTCGGGCGAGGATGGCGGCTGGGAGCCCTAGCGCGGCGCCATTCGGATACCGCCGTCGAGTCGGACATATTCGCCGTTGAGATAGGAATTCTCGGCAATGAACAGAGCGAGCCGGGCATATTCCTCGGGCCGGCCGAGCCTTTTGGGGAAGGGGACCTGGGCGGCCAGCGCCTCCTGGACGTTGTCCGGCATCATCGCGACCATCGGCGTCTTGAACACGCCGGGCAGGATGGTGTTGACCCTTATTCCCTCGTTCATCAGGTCGCGCGCGATCGGCAGCGCCATGCCGAGCACCCCGGCCTTGGAGGCCGAGTAAGCGGCCTGGCCGATCTGCCCGTCCTGCGCCGCCACCGAGGCGGTGTTGACGATCACCCCCCGCTCGCCGTCCTCGAGCGGGTCGAGCCCGACCATTCCGAACGCCGATTTGGCGATCATCCGGAAAGTGCCGATCAGGTTGATCTGGATGGCGAGCTCGAACTGGTGGATCGGATAGGCCTTGGGCTCGCCGGTGGCCTTGTCGCGGCCGACCGTCTTCAGGGCATTGGCGACTCCGGCGCAATTGACCAGGATCCGCTCCTGGCCGTGCGCCTCGCGGGCCTTGGCCAGGGCGGCGTCGGCCGCTTCGTCGGACGTGACGTCGACCTGGGCGAATACGCCGCCGATCTCGCCGGCGACCTTCGCCCCTTTCTCGACGTCGCGGTCGAGCACGGCGACTCGCACCCCTCGCTCCGCCAGCGCCCGCGCGGTGGCTTCGCCGAGGCCGGAGGCGCCGCCGGTCACCACGGCGGCAATCGAGTCGTCGAGCTTCATGGCCTGTCTCCCGGGCTGGTTGGCGGCGCTCTAGCGGGTCACCTCCCGTTCCGGCAAGCGGCGCGACTTTGTTCATTGTATGCACAGAAATGCATAATTATACATTCTTGCAGAAGCGATCAGGGTTTGAAGGGCGAGCGTCCGCGGCGACGCGCGCGACGCGGCGGCCGAGCTGGGCTGGACCGTGGTCGAGGGCGGCGGGGCAGACGGGCCGACCGATGAGGCGCTCGCCGCCTGACCTGTCCCATTTTCGGCGCCCGCACACGGTCGCCTCCGCGGCGCGCCGATGCTATGGCGCCGGTCAGGAGGTGCCCGAAGATGCGCGCTGCTCTGCTCCTCTTGACCGCTCTCGCCGTCGCCACGCCCGCCGTCGCGCGCCTGCAGCCCGCGCCGGCCGGGCCCGTCGTCGCGCCGCCGGAAGCGCCCCGGCCGGGACGGGGCGGCGTGTGGACGGGCCCGGGCCGTCACCGCCATCACCGCGGCGCACAGGGCGGCTATGTCGGCTATGGCGGTTACGGAGGCTATGCTTTCGCCGATTATGCCGACGAGGGGCCGGGCGGCTTCTTCGAGGAGGGCGAGGCGGTGCCGGCGCCGGGCGGCGTGCGCTATCTCTACGACCGCTCCTATCCGTATGACTATTACCGACCCGTCCGTCCCCGGGGCGCCGCGTGGCGGGAACCCGAGGCGCAGGGCTGCAGTGTCCGTTCGGAAGGCCCCGTCGCCGTCCATTCCTGCCGGCGCTGAAGGGGCTAGGCGAGGCTTTCGACGATCGTCACGTTGGCGAGGCCGCCGCCTTCGCACATGGTCTGGAGGCCGTAGCGTAGCCCCCGCGCCTTCAGGGCGTGGACGAGGGTCGCCATCAGCTTGGTGCCCGACGCGCCGAGCGGGTGGCCGAGGGCAATGGCGCCGCCGTTGACGTTGAGGCGGCCCGGGTCGGCGTCGACCTCCTTCAGCCAGGCGAGCGGTACCGGGGCGAAAGCCTCGTTGACCTCGTAGAGATCGATGTCCTCGATCCGCATGCCGGAGCGTTTGAGCGCCCGCCGGGTCGCAGGGATCACCTCCTCGAGCATGATCACCGGATCGCCGCCGGTGACGGTCAGGTTGACGATCCGCGCCATCGGCGTGAGGCCGTGGTCCTTCACCGCCTGCGCCGAGGCGACCACGACGCCGCTCGCCCCGTCGCAGATTTGCGAGGCGTTGGCGGCGGTGATCCGGCCGCCTTCCTTCAACGGTTTGACCGAGGCGATGCCCTCCAGCGTCGCGTCGAAGCGTATGCCCTCGTCGCGGGTGTGGAGCCCGGCCGTGCCATCCTCGCGCACCACCTCGACGGGGACGATCTCGGCCTCGAACGCCCCCGCGTCGGTCGCCGCCGCGGCCTTACGATGGCTGTCCAGAGCGAAGGCGTCGAGCGCCGGCTTGTCGAGGCCGTGCTTGGCCGCGATCGCCTCGGCGCCTTCGAACTGGCTGAAGCTCTCGACCCCGAACCTCTGCTTGATCCGGCCCGAGAAGGGTCCCGTGCCGATGCCGTGCTGCAAGGGCAAAGTGAAGGGGAGGCCCATCGGCACCCGCGTCATCGATTCGACTCCGGCGGCGATGACCAGATCCTGGGTGCCGCTCATCACCGCCTGGGCGGCGAACTGGATCGCCTGCTGCGAGGAGCCGCACTGCCGGTCGATCGTGACGGCGGGGACCGAGATCGGAAGCGACGAGGCGAGCACGGCGTTGCGGCCGACGTGGAAGGCCTGCTCCCCGGCCTGGCCGACGCAGCCCATGATCACGTCTTCCAGCGCCGCCGGATCGATTCCCGCCCGCGCGACGAGCGCGTCGAGCACTTCGGCGGCGAGATCGGCCGGGTGCCAGTCCCGCAAGGCTCCGTTGCGCCGCCCTCCCGCGGTCCGAGCGGCGGCGACGATATAGGCTTCGGCCATGTCGGCGGCTCCTCCCCGGCACCTCCTTACGAGGTGCGGCCCTCGCCTTTCAACCGAGCGTCTCCTCGAACAGAGCGCGCATCGCCCGCCAGCTCAGCGCGTCGGCCTGCGCGTCGTAGCGGAAGCCGGGATAGTTCCAGGAGTCGATCTCCGGATTGGTGAAGCTGTGGCCGACCCCGCCGTAGAGCTGCATCTGCCAATCCACTTGGGCCGCTGTCATTTCAGCGAGGAAGCTCAAGCGCTGCTCCGCCGGCACCACCGGGTCCTCGGCGCCGAGGCAGAGGAGGAGCTTGCCCCCGATCGCGCGATTGTCCTCGGCCGGCGCCGAGGTGAGGCCGGCGTGGAAGCCGGCCAGCGCCTTGAGCGGCGCCCCGCCGCGGGCCAGCTCGATGATCGTGGTCCCGCCGAAACAGAAGCCGATCGCCGCCAGCCGGTTCTCGTCCACATGCGCCTGGGACGTCAGCACCTTGAGCGCCGCCTCGCCCCGCGCGCGCAGCTCGGCGGTGTCGGCGCGAAGGCTTCGGACCAGGGCCATCTTGTCGTCGAGCGTCGGCGCCTGGTCGCCGAACAGGTCGAGCGCGAAGGCGACGTAGCCGAGCCCGGCCAGCCGCTCGGCGCGTCCCTTGGCGTGATCGGTGAGGCCGCCGCCTTCGTGTGCGACGAGGATCCCGGGTGCGGGCTCGCCCGCGGAGCCGTCGGCGAGGAAGCCGCGATAGTCCCGGCCGTTCGCCGCATAGTCGATCGCCTGGAGCATGAGGCAGAGGCTAGGGCGGCGGACAGCCGCTGTGAAGCCGAGATGGCCCGTATGGAGACAGAGGAAAGCGCGGGATTGCAATCCGGCGCGGTTCGCGGCTCTCTCCAAAGATGGCCCGCTTTCTATTCCTCGCGCTGACCCTGGCGCTCGCCGCGTGCGGGCGGGCGGCCGCGCCTCCGCCCCAGAAGCCGGCGCGGATGGGCGTGGCGCGGGTCGCGGCCACGCCCGAAATCGCGGCTTTCTACAGGGGGAGGGGGAACCGCCCGGTCTGGATGACTCCCGCCGGCCCAGCACCGGCGGCGCGGGCGCTCGCAGCCAGGCTTGCCTCGGCCGGCGACGACGGCCTGGACCCCGCCGGCTACCGCGCCGGCGACGTGGCCGCCGCGGTCGAGGCCGCCTGGGGCGCCGACCCGCAGACGCTGGCGCGCGCCGAATTGCTCCTGTCGACCGAATATGTCGCCTACGCCCGCGACGTCGCCGTGCCGCGTTCCGACCCGACGCTCTACGCCGAGCCGGGGCTTGGCCCTGCCCACGCGCCGGCCGCGGCGCTGCTGCAGGCGCCCTCGCTACGGCTGAACCCGCTCTACGAGGCGCTCCGCCGCGGCTACGGCGAGTGGCGCCGCCGGCATCGCGATGCGCGGCAGGAGGCGCTGGTTCGTCTCAACCTGGACCGCGCCCGCGCGATTCCCGTCGGCGCTCCGCGCTACGTCATCGTCGACACCGCCTCGGCGCGCCTCTGGATGATCGAGGGCGAGCGGGTGGAGGGCCCGATGAAGGTCATCGTCGGTAAGCCGGCGATGCAAACCCCGGTGATGGCCGGACGTATACGCTACGTCGTCCTCAACCCCTGGTGGAACGTCCCGCCGGACCTCGCCCGCGAGCGGGCGAAGACGGTGGTGAAGGAGGGCCCCGGCCTGATCGCGCGGCAGCGGCTCGAGATCCTCTCCGACTGGAGCGATTCGGCACGGCCCCTCCCGGCCTCCGCCGTAAGCTGGCGCGCGGTCGCCGCCGGACAGCAGACGCTGCGGCTGCGCCAGCGGCCGGGCGGCGACAATGTGATGGGCGCGGTCAAGTTCATGATGCCGAACCGGCTCGGCATCTACCTCCACGATTTCCCCGACCGAAAGCTGTTCGAGCGCGCCGACCGGCGGCTCAGCTCGGGCTGCGTCCGTCTCGCCGACGCGCCGCGGCTGCTCGCCTGGCTCTATCGCGGCCGGCCGCCGGCCCCGCGCGGCGGCGCGCCGGAGCAGCGCGTCGACCTGCCCGAGCCGGTGCCGGTCTACATCACCTATCTGACCGTGCTTCCGGATGGCCCGGAGGGCCTCACCTTCCAGCCCGACACCTACGGCCGCGACCGCGGGCCGCGGCCCCCGCCGCGCCCGGCGACGGAGGACTGACGGGCTCAGCCGCCTTCCTCTTCCTCGAACGTCACCGCCACGGCGCCGTTGGCGGAAAGACGCACGCGGTCGCCTTCGACCTCGGCGACCAGGCCGATCGAGACATAATGGTGGTGGCCCTGGTGCGAGCCCTGGCCGCTGTCGGCCTTGACGAGCTTGATCCGGTCGCCCTCGACATGATCGACGGTGCCGACATGGACTCCGTCGGCGCCGATCACCTCCATATGCTCCCTGATATCGTCGCGTGTCGCCATCGTCCGTCTCCTTCGCCGCATCAACGCGCGGGCGCGGGTTTCAGGCCAGCGCCCGCCACAGGCCGTAGAGGCTGGTCGCGATCAGCACCATGCCGACCATGGTCAGCAGGGTGTCGGCCGGCGTTTTCTTCGCCATCATCGCTCCCAGCGGCGCCGCGCAGACGCCGCCGATCAACAGCCCCAGTGTCTGTCTTGTGAAGGCTGCCATTCCCAACGTGGCGATAAAGGTCGCCGAGATCGTTGTGGTGACGAAAAATTCAGCCGTGTTCACGGTGCCAATCGTCTTGCGCGGGCTAGCGCCCTGGACCAGCAGGTTCGAAGTGACAACGGGACCCCAGCCGCCTCCGCCGGCAGCGTCGAGAAAGCCGCCGATTAGCCCTAAAGGGGCTACCACCTTGGGCTGCCGTTCCGTGTGCTTGTGCATGATTCCCCGCCAAAGCAGCCACAGTCCGATAGCGGTCAAATAAGCGAGGACGAACGGACGCGCCGTTTGCGCCGGGATCATCGTCAAAACGTAGGCGCCGAGCACGCCGCCGATCACGCCGGGTATCACCAGCCGCATGAATAGACGCCAGTCGACATTACGGTGAGCGGCGTGGCTGATGCCCGAAACCCCGGTCGTGAAGGTCTCCACGGTATGGACCGCCGCCGAAGCCGCGGCCGGATGCATCGGCGGGCTTCCCATGGAGATGAGCAGGGTCGTCGATATGACTCCGAACGCCATCCCAAGAGCGCCGTCGATCAGCTGCGCGGTAAAACCGATCGCGATGAAAACGATAAAGTTGCCGAGTGCAAAGTGGGAAAGATCGAACATCGAAGGCCCCCGCTTCTCCGCCGCCGATCTGCGGGCGCGAGGCGGCGGCGCGCAAGCGAAAAGCGCCGAAGCGCGAATGTTCGGGGCCTTGCTGGAATTTTTACGCAAGGCCCCTTATCTTGCCCGCCAGGAGCGGGAGTTCGAAAGTTTCATGCTGAGCGGGCTGGTGGCCTATCTCGAATCGATCAAGGCGCGCGACCCCGCTCCTCGGTCCCGGTTGGAAATCCTGCTTTATCCGGGCGTGCTTGCCATGGGCCTGCACCGCATCGCCCACTGGCTCTACCGGGGCGAGCTGTTCTTCCTCGCGCGGATGGTCAACCACCTGGCCCGTTTCCTGACCGCGATCGACATCCATCCCGGCGCTGTGATCGGCCGCGACTTCTTCATCGATCACGGCTTCGTGGTGATCGGCGAGACGGTCGAGATCGGCGACGGGGTTACGATCTACCAGCACGTCACCCTCGGCGGCACCAATCCGGCCGACGGAGTCGCGGGCAAGCGCCATCCCACGATTCGCGACGGAGTCATCATCGGTTCGGGCGCGGCGGTGCTCGGGCCGATCGAGGTCGGCGCCCGGGCCCGCATCGGCGCCAATGCGGTGGTGACCCGCGACGTGCCCGAAGGGGCGACGATGGTCGGGATTCCGGCGCGCTCGACCCTGGTCAGCGCCGAGCAGAGCTCGGGCCGCTTCCTGCCCTACGGCACGCCCTGCTCCGAGACCCTCGATCCGGCGACCCAGAAATTGGAAATCCTCCAGTGCGAGCTGGAGCAGCTGCGCGCCCGCCTCGCCGAGCTGATCGAGGAGGGCCGGTCCGGCCACGCCGACGCCGACGAGGCGCCGCCCAGGAAAGCGAGAAAGGAGCGCGGCCGCGCCTGATGGGTACCGTCCACCCTTTTCCGGGAGGCTCCAGCCCTCAGATCGGCTTCACCCGGTCTGAGCTTCAGCGGATCATCGACCTCTACGGCCGAATGGTCGCGGCCGGCCGGTGGAAGGATTACGCGCTCGAGTTCGGACGCGACCATGCCGCCTTCTGGGCCTTCCGCCGAACCGCCGAGCATCCCGAATACAAGATCGAGAAAAGGCCCTCGCTGCGTCACAAGCAGGGCCAATGGTCGCTCATCTCGGAAGGCGGAACGATCCTTCGCCGCGGCCACGAGCTCGGCCCCGTCCTCGCCCCGATCGAACGGCGCCTGCTCAAGGTGGTGGGCGAATAACGCTCCCGGCTCGGTTGACAATGAGGCGGCGCGGGAACAGCCTCGGCCGATGATCCTGTCCCTCGCCGTCGCCCTCGGATTCGCTTCGGCGTCGAGCGGCGCGGCCTGCTCGCCGCGAACCGCCGCGCCGGCGGCGATCGAGGCCGTCCAGGGGCAATTCGAGGCCTATGACGACCGCTGCGTGCGGCTCCGGGGCCTGCTCGCGGCCGGAACCCTCTACGTCGACCGTGAGGTGACGCTCGATCCGCTTGCTCTCTATGGCGAAGGCGCCAAGCGCTCGATCGTCGTCTTCCCCAGCCGGCTACCGAAGCCGAAGACGGCCGCCTGGGTCGAAATCGTGGGCAAGCTCGGCAGCTGCGCCGACGCGAATGCCTGGGTGAGGCGATTGGCCGTCGAGGAGGGGACTATCGCCATGGTGGGCGGATATTGTCATACCTCCCTGGCCAATTACGTGTATCCGCTCTCCATTCGCCGCCTGGACGCCAAGCCGGTCCCCCGCCTGACCGAGGCGGAGGTGCCACCGGAGCGGCGGCCGCTGATCGAAGCGCCGCCGTCGCGCGCCAGCCGCGGGGAGCATCGGGCGGCCGCCCGGGCGCTGGCGGCGGCGATAGCCTCCGCGGACGAGGCCGCCTTCCTCCGTGTCGCTCACCCAGAGATCCGGCACGAGCTCGACAAGCTGCAGGGCGGAAAGCCGCCACGCTGGCTTCGCGAGGACATTGCGACGGCTCACGCCGAATTCCAGGTAGCGATCCGCCGTTCGCCGTTGCGCGGCCTCGGCTCGCTGGAGGGTCGGCAGGAGCGGATCCTGGTCGACCGGGAGTCGCTCACATACGCCGGCGATGAGCCGCATTATCTCGTTTGCTGGTGCCGCGAGCACGATTGCACGGACCGTTGGCCGGTCGCCGAGCGCGATGCCGATAACGACCCCAGCCGCCCCTATGCGTGCGTCTTGACGTCCGTCTTTGCCCTCGGCGATGGAGGCGAGGCGGTGTCGGCGACGGCGATCCTTCCGAGCGGCGGATTCGCGGAGCCCGCCTGGCCCCGACCGCCGGCTTGACCGCCCTGGGGCCGATCGCGCCCCCGAGTCAGGACGCCCAGGGATAGGGGCGTTCCGGCACTTCCTCGCGGGCGAGGCGGGTCAGGCGGTCGCCGATGAAGTCCATCACCGCCCGCACCCGCGGCGTGTGCCGAACCCGTTCGTGGGTGAGGAGCCACAGGCTGGTGTCGTCACCGCCGACCGGCTCCACGCAGCGGACCAGGTCCGGGTCGCGCTCGGCGAAGAAGCTTGGGAGGACGGTGATTCCGAAGCCGGCGCGGACCGAGGCGAGAAGACCCACCGCCGTGTCGTGGTGCATCGCGACCGCGTCCTCGAGCTCGAGCCGCTGCAGCCAGGCCCTGTAGCGGCGCCAGAGGCCCGGGCCGCCGCCGCCGATGAACGGATGGGCGCGAAGGTCCTCGCGCGTGTGCGGGCGCGGGTGCTGCGCGGCGTAGCCGCGGCTGCAATAGAGGGTCCAGGGATCGTGGACGATCCGTCGGCCGACCAGGCCGCCGCCGGTCGGTGCGGCGCTGGTGCGGAGCGCGATGTCGGCGGCGCCGGCGGCAAGGTCGCGCTGCTCTTCGGAGGTGTCGAGCTCGATCAGGATCTTCGGGTGCGCCTCGTGGAGATCGCGCAGGATGGGCGGAAGGATGGTCGCGGCGTAGATTTCCAGAGTCGTCAGCCGAACCGTGCCGGCGAGGTCGCGCGATTGGGAGACGGCGGCTTCCGCGAAGGCGCTTGCGGCGCCCGCGACCGATCGGGCCGGACCTAACAAGGCTTCGCCGGCCGGCGTCAGCGCGTAGCCGGCCTGCCGCCGCTCGAAAAGGACGAGGCCCAAGGCCTGCTCCAGGGCGGCGACTCGCCGCGCGGCGGTGGTCTGGCTGACCCGCAGCGCCTTTCCGGCGGCGAGCGTGCTTCCCGTCTCGGCGACCGCGAGGAAGGCGCGAAGGTCGTTCCAGTCGAACATGGCGCCATTCTGCACTTTTGCAGAACGGCGGCGCAACATCGTTGTTACGTGTCGCGGGCGGAACGAGCGTAACGGGGATTCAAGCCGGCCGGCGACCCATCAGACCTCATACGGAGAAACGCCATGAAGATCCTGCTCCCCCTCGCCGCTCTCGCCGCCACGCTGACCGCAGGCCCCGGTTTCGCCCAGCCCGCCGGCTCCGCCCCGCAGGTGGTCCATTATGCCGATCTCGACCTTTCCAGCGCGGCCGGCCGGCGCGAGTTCGACCGCCGCATCGGAATCGCCGTCCGCGAGGCGTGCGGCACCCCCTCCGATGCCGATCTGCACGGCCGCAACCTCGTCCAGCACTGCCGGGTCGAGACCCGCCGGGCGATCACGGCGCAGCGGAGCGCCGCCCTCGCCGCCGGCGCGCCGGGCAACAGCTACGCGTCCGGCCAGTGAGCCGCGGACATGAAAAAAGGGGCGGCGCCCTGGCGGGTGCCGCCCCTTTTCGTCGGCCCGGAGGCTAGACCGCCGCCGCGGCGGCCGCCGACGGCCGGTCGAGCAGCGGCAGCTTCGCCTGCAGCCCGGCCGGCAGCGGCCGCACCACGGCCCGCCTGGCGCTGTGCCAGAAGGCGGAGAGCAGCAGCAGGGCAGAGCCGATCACCAGGGCGGTGAGAGCGAGGTTGAGCTCGGCCGCCCCGGCCTGCTCGAACAGCCGGCTCAGCGCCCACAGCACGTAGACGAGGGCCGAGACGAGCAGGGCCCGCCGGTCGACCGCCAGAGCGGTGAGGCCGAACAGCACGTAGACCGCCACCACGATCACCGCGCCGCCGACCGAACCGCCGCCGTCGGAGAGGCCGAACAGCTCGAAGACCGGATGGACGATCATCGGTGCCGCCAGCAGATGGAGCCAGAAGGCGACGTCCGAACGCCGGGTCTCGCGCGCCGGGTCTGAGGCGTCCCACCACATGGCGAACAGGAACACGCCGATTCCGAGCAGCAGCATGAAGCCGAGCAGGATATTCTTCTGGCTCTCCATGTCGCCCATCACGGTCTTGAGCAGCGCCATGACCACGGCGACCACGGCGGCCGCGCCTGCCGCGATGGTGATCGGCACCTTGAACCGGCGCCAATGCAGCCAGGCCGCGAGTGCGGCGACCGCGGCGGCGCCGGCGATGAGGCCGCCGGCGAGCTGGTCGTTGCCGTTGAGAGTCTCGAGGCCGACCATCAGCACCAGCGAGATGCCGACCGTCGCGCCGACGCCACCGACGAAGGCGAGCAGCATGAGGATGCTGGGCAACGCCATGCGCCTTTTGCGGGTGAAGAATTCGGCGAGGCCCCAGGCCGCCGCGGCGACGAGAGCCGGGCCGACCGGCGACGGGCCGTCGAAGTCGATCTTCGGACCGATCGTCGAGCCGATCCAGGCCAAAGCGAAGAACAGGATCGCCGCCGCGACGGAGACGAAAATGTCGTTGAAGCCGGTGATGAGCCGG
Organism: Sphingomonadales bacterium; assembly: GCA_034668385.1. Taxonomy (GTDB): domain Bacteria; phylum Pseudomonadota; class Alphaproteobacteria; order Sphingomonadales; family Sphingomonadaceae; genus Allosphingosinicella. The sequence goes on from JAXDPL010000260.1 coordinate 14,368, forward strand.
AAATGCTCCTCGTCCACCGCCGGGCTGGCGGCGCGGCCTGCGACGTAATTGCGGAGCGACGCCGCGGCTTCCGGGCTCAACGCCCCAGCCGCCACCGCCGCTTCCAGATCGCTGTCACTGTACATGGTTTTTCCTCCCTGGCGGGAGGTGTAGCACGGGTGTGTTAGTTAAGCAATACGGCCTGCTCCTCCCCGGAACGGGGAGGGGGACCGCCGCCGAAGGCGGTGGTGG
>JAXDPL010000261.1:0-5468 GCA_034668385.1 Sphingomonadales bacterium
GGTGGCTTCAGCATCTGGCATTGGCTCGTCGTGGGCATCATCATCCTGTTGCTGTTCGGCAAGGGCCGCTTCTCCGACATGATGGGCGACGTCGCCAAGGGCATCAAAAGCTTCAAGAAGGGGATGAGCGAGGACGAGGAAGCCGAGGTCCAGCGCCGGGTCGAGGCCCAAAGGCGGCTCGACTCCGCCCCGCGCGGCGACCTTTCCGAACCGCCGCGGACGACGACGACGGCCGAGCCGCTCGATCGCCGCGAGCCCTGACCCCGACGCGCCGCCGAGCCAAACGCCATGTTCGGCGTCGATTCCTCCGAGCTGCTGATCATCGCCGTCGTGGCTTTGGTCGTGATAGGTCCGAAGGACCTGCCGCGGGTCATGCGCGTCGTCGGGCAGTGGGTCGGCCGGGCCCGCGGCATGGCGCGCCACTTCCGCTCGGGCATCGACGAGATGATCCGCCAGTCCGAGCTCGAGGAGCTGGAGAAACGGTGGCGCGACGAGAATGAGCGGATCATGAAGGCGCATCCGCTCGCCGGCGATTTCGACACCGTCGAGGCGCTGCCGCCGCCCGCCGAGCCTCCGGCGGTCGCGGAAAGCGAGCCGCCGCAGGACGAGCTGCCGCTTCCGCCGCCCCCGCCCCGCGAGCTGCCATGAACGACATCGACGAGACCCGGGCGCCGCTCCTCGAGCATCTGATCGAGCTCAGGCGCCGCCTGCTGTGGAGCTTCGCCGCCCTCGCCGTGGCATTCGGCGGCTGCCTCTATTTCGCCCGGCCGATCTACGCCTTCCTGCTCGAGCCGCTGAAGCGGGCCGGGCAGAGCAAGCTCATCTACACCGCCATCTTCGAGGCCTTCTTCGTCGAGATCAAGGTCGCCTTCTTCGCCGCCCTGATGATCGCCTTCCCGATCATCGCCGGCCAGCTCTGGCTGTTCGTCGCGCCGGGCCTCTACGCCAAGGAGAAGAAGGCCTTCTTCCCCTTCCTGGTGATGACCCCCTTCCTGTTCCTCGCCGGGGCGGCGCTGGCTTATTACGTCGCCATGCCGCTCGCCCTCCATTACCTGCTCGGTTACTCCGGCCAAATCGGCGGGGTCGAGCAGCAGGCGCTGCCGGGCGTCGGCAATTATCTCGATTTCTCGACCCGCTTCATCTTCGGCTTCGGGGTCGCCTTCCTGCTTCCCGTGCTGCTGATGCTGCTCGAGCGGGCGGGGCTGGTGACGCTCACCCAGCTGAGGCGCGGCCGGCGCTACGCGATCGTTGTCGCCTTCATCGTCGCCGCAGTGCTGACTCCGCCCGACGTCGTCTCGCAGCTGCTGCTCGCCGGGCCGCTGGTGATCCTCTACGAATTCTCGTTGATCGCGATCTGGATCACCGAGCGCCGCCGGGCCCGCGACGAGCAGGCCGAGCCTTCGCCGTAACGGCTTGATCTTCGGGCTTTTCCGCCCTTCACTGGGCCAAATTGACGGAGGATGAGAGATGATGGGCTTTGCGATTGCGGGAATGCTGGCGGCAGCGCCGGTCGACGGTCCCATTCCGAAGGCCAATCTCAAGGCGCTGATAAGCCCCGAGGATTATCCGGCGAGCCTGGTCGGGCATCGGCCCTCCGGTCCGGTCTCGGTCCTCCTCACGGTCGGTCCCAACGGGCGCGTCAGCCGCTGCGACATCCTGCGCTCCAGCGGCGCCGCCGCGCTCGACTCGGCGACCTGCCGGCTGATGGTTTCGCGCGCGCGCTTCGTTCCGGCGCACGACGCCAGGGGCGGCACCGTCGAAGGCGGGATGGCCGCGACCATCGCCTGGCCCCGGCCCAAGGGTTGAGCGGGCCCCGGGGCGGGGACGGTTCGGCCTTCCTGCTGCTGGCGCGGGCGGGATTCGTCGCCCGCGGCATCATGTATCTGCTGGTCGCCTGGCTGGCGCTCCGGCTCGGCCGCGGCGAGGATGCCGGCAAGGCGCTCGCCTATCTGGCCAGCGGACCCGGCAGGGCGGTGCTGGCAGTCATGGCGATCGCCTTCGCGGGCTATGCCGCGTGGCGGCTGACCGACGCGGCGCTCGACACGCAGCGGCGGGGACGCGACACCAAGGCTTTGGGGAAGCGGTTCGTCGCGGCCGGAAGCGGCTGCATCCATGCCGGGCTTGCTTTCTCGGCCGCCCGCCTCGCGCTCGGTCATGGCGGCTCCGGCGGCGGCTCGAGCCGGACCGCCGAGACCGGCGCCGCGACGGCGCTGCACCTGCCGGGCGGCGAGGCTTTGCTGTTGGCTGCCGCGGCGGTGCTGGCTGGAGTGGCGGTTGCCCAGTTGGCCATCGGCATCCGGTTCCGCTTCCTCCACCACATGACTCCGCAAGCGGAGCGGCACTGGTGGGTGAAGGGGTTCGGCGCGGCGGGCTATTGCGCACGCGGCCTGATCTTCGCCGCAGCGGCTTGGCTGATGGTCCGCGCCGGGATGGACCACGCGCCGCGCGAGGCCGGCGGGCTCGGCGATTCGCTGCGGGCGATGCCCGGCCTCGCTCGTCCGGCGGTCGCGGCGGGGCTCGGACTATTCGGGCTGTTCAGCCTGATCGAGGCCTGGTTCCGCGACATTCGCGACCCGAAGCTCGGCCACCGGATGAAGCGCGCCGCGGCGCGCTGACCGGAACGGCCGCTTCAGGCTCGCGTTTCAACGGCCATGTTCGGCCGCCTCTCCCTGATCGCCCTGCTGCTGACCGGCGGATGCTCGTCCAGGGACGAGGAACTGGCCGCCGCCAAGGGCGCCCGCTCGGCGCTGGCGGAATGGAGCGCGGTCGAGCGGCTCGACGGCGCGCGCCGCCTGCCCGCCGCTTATGCTGGGGTGATGCGAGACAAGGCTCGCGAGGCTTTGCTCTCCGACCGGAAGTCGATCAAGGACGCCGAGGCCGGTCGAACGGTCGACTCAGTCATAGACGCCGCCGCGCCCGGCGCGCCCGCTCTCACCGCCGCCGGCGCCCGCCTCCAGCAGGCCGTGGACCGCCTTGAAGCTCGCTGAGCTCTTCCTCGGGGTGCTGACCGCGGTCGGCGGCTTCGTCGACGTCAGCGAGCTCGTCTTCATGTCGCAGGCCGGCTCGCGCTTCGGCTATACCCTCATTTGGGTGGTGGTGCTCTCGACCGTCGGGATCATGGTGTTCGGGGAGATGAGCGGCCGCGTCGCCGCCATCGCCAAGCAGCCGGTGTTCAACCTGATGCGCAACCGGCTCGGCCTCCGCCTCGGCCTGATCACCCTGATCGCCTCGTTCGTCAGCAACCTCATCACCTGCGCGGCGGAGATCGGCGGCGTGGCGCTCGTCCTCCAGCTGCTGACCGGGGCGCCGATGCGGCTGATGGCGCTCGCCGCCACGGCGGCCTTCATCGCCACCGTCTGGTTCCTGCCGTTCAAGTGGATCGAGCGCACCTACGGGCTGCTCGGCCTGTTCATGCTGGTGTTCGGAGCGGCCCTGGTCGCGATCCATCCGCCCTGGGGGCAGATCGCGGGCGGCCTCGTCCCTCAGGTGCCGCGCGGGCTCTCGACCCGCGACATGGTCGCCTTCGCCTATTTCGCGGTCGCCCTCTTGAGCGCGGTGATGTTTCCCTACGAGACCTATTTCTATTCATCGGGCGGGATCGAGGACGAATGGGGGCCCAAGGACCTGGGCATCAACCGGCTGACCACCATCGTCGGCTTCGGCCTCGGCTCGCTGCTCGCCATCGCCTTGCTCGCCAGCGCCGCGCAATTGTTCGGCCCGGCCGGAATCTCGCCCGAGATGGTCGGCACGGTGGCGCTCCAGGCCGGCGTGCCGTTCGGCAAGATCGGAATCCTGCTCGCCCTGCTCGGCATGCTGTTCGCGATCGGCGGGGCGGCGATCGAGACCTGCCTCGCCAACGCCTACAGCCTCGGCCAGTTCTTCGGCTGGCGCTGGGGCCGCCACCGGCCGCCGCGCGAGGCGCCGCGCTTCACCCTGAGCTGGATCCTGGTCTTCGCCGTGGCGTTGGTCATCGTCCTGACCGGGGTCGAGCCGGTCGAGCTCGCCGAATATGCGGTGGTCGCCTCGATCCTGGTGCTGCCGCTCACTTACCTTCCGTTGCTGCTGCTCGCCGGCGATCCCGCCTACATGCGCGTCCACGCCAACGGGCTGCTGTCCAAGACCCTGGGCTGGAGCTTCTACGCGCTGATCGTCGTCGCCGCGCTGGCGGCCCTGCCTCTGTTCCTGCTGACCTCGGGAGGCCAGCTGTGAAGGCGTCGGGCCGGCTCAAACTGGTCGCCGACGTGCGCGACCTGCAGATCGTCGATCGCGACGAATGCAATTGCGGAATCGTCGACGATATCGAGCTGAAGGGGAAGCCCGGCGGCCCGCTCGAGGTGGCGGCCCTGGTCGTCGGGCCGGGCGGCTATTCGGCGCGCCTGCCCGGTTGGGCGATGCGGCTGGTCGGCTGGATCGCCGGGCGGGGTGCCGTCAAGGTGCCGTGGGCCAAGGTCGAGAACGTCACCAGCGTCGTCCACCTCAATGTGACCGCGAAGGAGGCGCGGCTGGCGCGCGCCGAGGCGCGGGCGCGGCGCCTGCTGCCGGGGCGCGGCTGATGCGACTCGGCGAGCTCTACGACGCGCCGGTGCGGACCGAGGACGGTGAGCGGCTCGGTGCCGTCCACGAAGTCTATGCTGAAGGCGGGCGGGTGGTCGGGCTCGGCGTCGGCGCCGCCAACCTGCTCGAGCGCCTGCTCTACCGCCGCCGCGGCAGGCAGGTGGCGTGGGACGACGTCGTCGCCATCGAGGACGGCACGATCATCGTGGCGGCGAGCAAGCGGAAAAGCTGAAGGCCCCGGGTCGATTGGGGGAGACAAATTTGGGCCCGGAGGCGCCACCGGGGGGGGGGGAGGTTAGCGCGTCCGGGCCCATGTCGTGGATAGCGAGAGCGGGGGGGCAAAAGGTCACTATCCAACCTGCACAACGAGGCAGGCAGGGCTCGGTTCCGTCCCGAGACGAAAAAAATTGCGCCCTTCGGAAATTTTTTCGCAACCGGCGGTCCGCCGGCCGGTTCGGACGAAGAGAGGAGTCCGACCCGTGCCCAAGCCGCCGCAAGCCACCCCCCACAGCGACCTCGACGGAGTCCACCGCGACGAGAAGAGCAACGTCGACAGCGCCAACGAGGCGGGCCAGGACACGTCCGATCTCCAGCGCGCCCATGAAGGCTCGAAGGCGCGGCCCGATTATTCAAGCGATTGATCCCTATCGCGCCTCCGCGCGGGCGACGACGGCGATGCCGAGGGAATAGCGTCCGGCTTCGGTATCGCGGTCGATGACGGTGCGGAGCTGGCGCGAGAGGCCGGCGACGATCCGCTCGAAGCGGTCGCTGAGCGCCGCTTCGCAAGGGGTCCCGGCGCGAAGGCTCTCGGTCTCGATCATCAGGCTGGCGACGCGAGCGCCGTCGCCGTCGCCGCGCAGCGCGATCGTTACCGAGCCCGCCCCGCAGAGCATCGCATATTCGACGATCTCGGT
>JAXDPL010000262.1:0-9133 GCA_034668385.1 Sphingomonadales bacterium
CGTCAGGCGGGCTCGGTGGCAAGATAGCCCTCATAATATTCCGCTAGATACTCGTCGAGGCAGACCCGCCAGTCGCGCATGACGTTGAGGCCCCTCAGGTCCAGCTTCTTGGTGAGCAGCCGCTCCGAAGGCGGGCGCGGCGAGAAATATTCGGCGGCGAAATAGTCGGAATGAACCGGCGTGATCTCGACGCTGTCGGAAAGACCGAGCGCCCCGACCAGATATTCGGCCACCTCGAGCCGGCTCGTCACGCCCGAGCAGACCATGTTGTACAGGCCCCACAGGCGCTTTTCGAGCAGAAGCGCGACATTGCGGGCGAAATCGCGCGTGTAGGTGGGCGTTCCGAGCTTGTCGTCGACCACGAAAAGCTCCCGCCGCCCCTCCTTGAGCTGCTTCATCAGCTTCTGGATGAACTTCTTGTCCTTGCGCGGCCCCGCCCCCATCATCCACCCGGCGCGGCAGATCAGGTGGCGACGGACGTTCTGGGCGACGAACTTCTCGCCCATATATTTGCTGCGCGCATAATGGCCGAGCGGGTTCGGCTGGTCCCAGTCGTCGTACACCTCCTTGGCGCCGTCGAAGATGCCGGCGGTGCTGATGTAGAGCAAAGGAATGTCGAGCTCGTTGGCGATGTGGACGGCATTCTCGACCGCAAGAGTGTTGGTCGCATAGGCGTCGTCGGGATGCTCGTCGCAATATTCGAGGCTGGTATGGGCGCCGAGATGGAAAAGATAGTCCGGCCGGAAGGCGCGGACGTCGGCGCGGTAGGCGTCGAAATCGCGGAAATCGAGATAGGAAAGCCAATCCTCGTTGACGTCGATGTCGGTGCATCGAAGCTCGGAATCGGCGCCGAACACGCGGTGGAACGCCTCGCCCAGCATGCCGCCCGATCCGGCCATGTAGATACGTCTGTCGGTCATCTTTTTCCCTGATGGTCGCCGGCGCCGGCCGGTCGCTGCGCCCGGCTCATGCGGCGCGCCTGTTGCGGATCGAGAAGACGTTCTCGTCGAGATAGACGAAGTCGCGGTCCTTCTCGGCGATCGCCCGGAGGAAGGGCCGCGAGGTTCCTTCGCCGGGGAACAGCCAGTCGTGGAGCTCGATCATGATCAGGGGGAACTCGTCCACCCAGTCATGGTCGCCGGAGAAGAGCTCGGCTTCGGCGCCCTCGATGTCGATCTTGATCGCGAAGGGAATGCAGCCCTTGGCGCGATATTCCTCGACGATGGCGCCGACGGTGCGGCCTTCCACCGTCGTCTTGCCTTCTTCTCCGACCGCGGTGCGAAAGGCGTTCTTGCCGGCCGAGGGATCGACGATGTTGAGGGTCGTCGCCCGGCTCGCGGCGCCGGCCTGCACGGCCTCGACGTTGGCCACGCCCGCGACATTCTCCCGGAACAGGGCGAAATTGCCGGGATCCGGCTCCAGGCCGACGACCTTCGCCTCCGGCCATGTCATCGCGAAATAGAGCGGCGACAGGCCGATATTGGCGCCGAGGTCGACGATCAGCGGCGTTCCCTGACGGCCGAGCTCGCGGTACGTTTGGACGATCTCGCCGTAGCGCGGCAACGGGCGAAGGTCGTAATCTTCCTCCAGGAAAACCTGATCGAAGGTCATCCAGTCCGAAGTCCCTTCCCTGAGGCGGACGGTCACGGTCCGCGACGGCGAGCCGCCGGTCACTGCGAGCGTCGTGCGGCCGTGCGACGTGCCGGTCTTTTCGTAGCGGAAGCTCTTGGGATAGCTGCGGACCAGCTTCAGGCCGGCGCGCGGCATCAGCCAGCCGTTCAGGAAGCTCGCGGCCTTGCGCCGGGCCCGCCGGTAGATCGCGCCGATCACGTCTCCTCCATCGCCTGCGCAAGCACCCGCCTATACTGGGCGGCGACCGCTTTGACAGAATATTTCGCCTCGGCGTCGCGGCGCGCGGCCTTCCCCAGGCGGCGCCGAAGATCCGGATCGCGGATCAGGCGCTCCAGCGCCTCCACCCATTCCGCCTCGGTCCTGACCAGGAGACCGTTCTCCCCGTTGCGGATGAGGCGCGGGGTCGTGCCGACCTCGGTCGCGACGGTGGGGAGGCCGAAGGCCATATATTGGATCGCCTTGAGGCCGCTCTTGCCCATCACCCAATCGTCGAGGGGGAGAGGATAGACGCCGATGTCGAACCGCTGCAGGTCCGCAACTTCGCGCTCGGCGGTCCAGCGGATCACCTCGAGGTCGATGCCCGGCAGCTCATAGTCGAAATTGCCGATGACGAGGAGGCGGAAGTCGACGCGCTCGGCCAGCCGGGCGAAGACCGGCCTCAGCAGGTCGAGGTAGATTTTCGAGCTGAACGTCCCCGTCCACCCGACCGTCACCTTGCCCACGTTCGAATAGGGCGTGGCGGGCTGGAAGCGGTCCGTATCGACCGACGAGGTGATATAGGTCGCCGCCTTCTTCTCGTTGATGGCGAGGCAATCGTCGTTGAGGAAGGGCGAGCTGCTGATCACATGGTCCGCGCGCCGGATGAGATAGAGAGGCTTGCCCGGCCCCTTGAGCCATTGCGCGATCGGATTGACCACCTCGTGCCGGACGGCGCCGGGGTTCAGGATGACATTGTCCTCCACGTCGAAGATCAGCCGCCGCGCGAGGGCGCGGGTCAGGCGCTCGAACACGGTCGAGCCGAACGGCGTCACCCACATGAACACGTAGACGAGGTCGTGGCGGCGGATTCGGAACAGGTCGCGGATCCGGCGCAGATGGCCCCTCATCACGCCCAGCACCTTGCCGGTGAAATGGCCGGGCTCGTAGACGATCCGCCACATCGGCATGTCCATGAACGGGCTGACGTCGATCTCCCATCCGGCGGCGCGCCAATCGTCGAAATATTGCTCATATTTGAGCCGCTGCCCGGCCGCGACTCCCTCGGGGAACGGGCACAGCACGAGCATCCTTTTGGCGCCGCGCTTCACGACGCGGCTCCTTCAGCCGAGAGCATCGCGCGGTATACCGAGTCGAAGGCGGCGACCCCGCCGTCCAGCGAGAAGACCGCTTCCGCCGCCGCTCGGCAGCGCCGAGGCAACTCCTCGTCGGCGAGCAGCGCGAGCATCCGGTCGACGCCGGCCCGCAGGTCCGCTTCCTCGAAACCGTCCAGCACCACGCCGACTCCATGCCCCTCCACGATCTCGGCGACGTCGCCTATGCCGCGGTTGGCGAGCACGGGGATTCCGCAGCCGAGATATTCGGCGAGCTTGGTCGGCGCGCAGCCGAGCTGCGAGTAGCTCGGCTGCTTGAGCGCGGTGCCGATCGTCATGCGCCGGATCAGCGCCGGTACGTCGCCATGGTCGGCGGCGACGATCTCCACCCGCTCCGGATCGATCCCCGCCTCGGCGATACACGCTCTGAAATAATCCCACTCGTGCCGGTTAACCACCAGCAGCCGCGCCGCCGGCTCGCGTTCGATTAGCAGGCGGTGGAAGCGCAGCAGCTCCGGCACCATCGACCAGGCCGCGGCGGTTCCGACGAAGCCGAGCACAGGCGGACCCGCCGCCCTCGGCCCTTCGGGGGCGAAGCGGTCGAGATCGGCACAGGTCGGAATTACGGTAATCGGGGTCGACCGGGGCAAATATTGAAATGATGCGATTTCGCGGGCGGCGGCGTGGGTCAGGGTGACGATATGATCCGCCCCTCGCAGCAGGCGCCGCTCGATCGCCTTGGCGGCGCGATAGAGGCGGCCGCCGCGCGGCCACCATCCGGCGTCCACCCGCTCGTCGGCCCACAGGCCTCGCATGTCGAACAGGAACCGGACGCCGGTCGCCTTTTTCACCGCCAGGCCGATCAGGGCCGGGATGTAGCTGCGCGCGTGAATGATCTCCGTCCGTCGTCGACGCACCACGCGGAGCGCCGCCAGGATACCGGTGGCGATGTCGAAGGCCGTGGCCGGCGCGCTCGGGGCCTTGTGGTAGCGCAGCGGCTTCCACTCGATCCCGGCTCGCTCGATCCGCCCGCGCACCGACGCCAGCCGGCCGGAATCGGCCAGATCGGCCTTCTTCTCGAAGCTCAGCAAAGTCACCGCGTAGCGGTCCGACAGCCGCTCCACATAGGCGAGGACCTGCGACTGGCCGAGCGGCTCGAGCATACCGTCATAGCTGATGAAGAGGATCGCCGGGCGCGCCATGCCGCGCCTTATCCGCCTCCTCCTTCGCCCCGCAAGCAAGGGAGGTTCAATCATGCGCCGAGGGATAGAATTGGTAGGGTATCCAATAGGGCGCGTTGGCGGCGTAGTTCAGCCAGACGAACTCGATCGTCGCCGAATAAGCGATCACCATCAGGGTGATCGCCGCGCTCGGGCCCTGCTTGCCGTGGAAGGCGAAAGGCAGCCGACCGAGCACGAACATCTGCAGCGGGATGATGTAGAGGGCCAGCCGATCGACCGCCGTCGTCGCCGAGATGAACTCCAGCATGGCGAGCGCGACGAGCCCGGCGAGCGAGAAGTTGCGCCACAGCTTTCTCTCTTGTTCGGAGACGGTGAATCGGCGCTGGAAGAAGAGGAAGAGCAAGGCCGGGGGCAGGTTCATGGCGACACGCACGCCGGCGCCCTGCGAGGCGTAGGCGGCTTCGACATAGACCGTCATCAGCCGGTCGACCGACGCCTGCACGAAGGCATAATAGAGGATCACGGTCGAGGCGAGCAGGATGCCCACGGTAACGAATCGCCGGTAGGAGGCGGAGAGTGCGACGAGCGGCAGGACCACCACCGCCGACTTGTGAAACATCACCGCGAAGGCGAGGTAGATTGAGAAACGGAGCAGGCCCTGCTCCACCACGGCGAGACCGGCGAGGATGAAGCCGATCGCAACCGCCTGCCGGGTATAGCCCATGGCGACGACGATGATCAGGTAGGGGACGGCGACGACCATCACGAGCCAAGGATTGGGCTGGCGACGCGCGAAGCGAACGAGGCCCCAGATGAAGACCATGGCGCAGGCCAGGTTGACCGCCCACATGCCCAGCCCGGCGCGCGCCGACAGCCAGTTGAGAAGGCCGTAGCCCGGGTCCTGCCTCCATACGCCGGTCCAGAATTCGCTGCGACCGATTTCGGCCAGGAGCTGGATATAATTGTCCCAGTCACCGCCCACTTCGTAACGCAGACCGATCATCAGCAAGGTGACGAAGCCAGCGGCCAGGAGCAGCGGGCCGCCCTGGATGCGCTTGCGGAAGTCGGTGGGATATTGAACGGCGCCCGCCGCGAACAGCGAGAACAAGACCCAGTAAGGAAGCAAGACCGACTCCAGTGCGAGCGCCCGCAGATCGCGGGCGACAGAATCTTGTGCCCGCTATAGAGACAGGGCGGCCCCCGCGTCCAGAGTGGCGGCCGCCCTCGTGGGCGTTTGACGCAGCGATCCGGTCGGAAACCATGAAGCTCCCTACCCTCCTCATCTCGATCAACGCGTCGTGGAACATCGTCAATTTCCGCGCCGGGCTGATTCGGGGATTGCAGGAAGCCGGCTATCGGGTGGTCGCGCTGGCGCCTCGCGACCCGTGGAGCGAGCGGCTCGGCGAGCTCGGCGTCGAATTCCATCCGATCGAGATGGACCGCAAGGGCCTGTCGCCGGCGCGGGATTTCGGCCTGCTGTGGCGCTACCGCCGAACGCTCCACCGCCTGCGGCCCGACGCCTTCCTCGGCTACACGGCGAAGCCGAACGTCTGGGGCTCGCTGGCCGCGCAATCGCTCGGCATTCCGGTCATCAACAATGTTTCCGGCCTCGGCACCGCCTTCATTCGCGGCGGCTGGCTCGGGCGCCTGGTGGCTGCCCTCTATCGCCTGGCCTTCCGCCGTTCCGCCACCGTGTTCTTCCAGAACGAGGAGGACCGGGACCTGTTCGTGGCGCGTCGAATCGTCTCGGCCGGCAAGGCGCGGCTGCTGCCGGGCTCCGGCATCGACACGATGCACTTCCAACCGGCGCCGCCGACGGCGACCGAAGATCGCCCATTCGTCTTCCTGCTGGTCGCCCGGCTGCTCCGCGACAAAGGCGTCGGCGAATATGTCGAGGCGGCCCGCCGGGTCCGGCGGGAGGCTCCGGACGCGCGTTTCCAGCTGCTCGGCTTCCTCGACTCCGACAATCGCTCCGCCTTCTCCCGACCGGAGCTTCAGGCCTGGGTGGACGAGGGACTGATCGACTATCTCGGCGCCAGCGACGACGTCAGGCCCGCCATCGCCGACGCGGACTGCGTCGTCCTTCCTTCCTACCGCGAGGGGCTGCCGCGGACCCTCCTGGAGGCGGCGGCGATGGGCAAGCCGCTGATCGCAACCGACGTGCCCGGCTGCCGGCAGGTGGTCCGCCACGACGTCAACGGGCTGCTTTGCCGCGTTCGGGACTCGGAATCGCTGGCCGAGGCGATGCTCGAGACGCTGCGCGCGGGGCCGCAGCGCCGCGCCGAATGGGGCAAAGCGGCCCGGGCCATCGTCGAAGCGGAATATGACGAGAGGATCGTCGTCGAATCTTATCTCGCCGCCGTGCGGGCAGCGCTGGATTCGGCCTAATCCGCCTCGAAATGGCGGGCCTCGCCCTTCGACCGTTCCTTCGAGCGGCGAGCGGCGGCGCGTGGCTCGGCCATCAGCGCGCAACCGATCGCGAACAAGGCCGAGATGGCCGCCGTCCGGAGCGGATAGTCGACGAGGCTGTGGGCCATGATCGCCGCCGTCGCGATGGTCGCGGCGCGGGCGTAATAATCCGCTTCCTCGGCGCGCCAGATCGTCGCGGCCCGGCGGCCCCACCAGACCAGGAACAGGAGCAGCAGGGCAAGGCCCGGCACGCCCGTCTCCAGCGCCAGCTCGAGCAGGTCGCTATGCGCGTGGTTCATGTAGAAATGGTCGACCGCCGCCGGATCCTCGCGGGTGCGGTAGATCGCCTGGAAGGTGCCGATGCCCGATCCGACCGGCATGAACTCGGCCGCGGCCGCGGAGGTCTTGCGGAAGCTGTTATAGCGTGAATCCTCCTGGGCGGCGGCCCCCCGGCTGGTAAGATTGTTGCCGAACGGCGCGGTGAAAACCGCGGCGACCGAGCCGGCGAGCAGCAGCGCGATCAGCAGCGGGGTCCAGCGCGGCAGGCGGCGCCGGCGCGACAGGATCATCAGCAGGCTGGCGGCCAGCACCGGTACCGACAGGCCGATGCCGGCGATCGAGAAGTTGATCGCGATGCCGCCCATCGTCACGACCAGCGCGCCGGCCAGCACCACGAACAGGCCCGAGGATTTCTGCACCGAGCGGCCCCGGGCGATGGCGGTGAGATAAAGGGCGGCGAGGAACGGGATGGTGGCCACCATCAAGGTCGCGAAATGGTTGGCGTTGGCGAAGAAGCCGGTGGTCGATCCGAAGTTGGTGATCGCGTAGAAATACCAGGGCGACCGGTCGCCGCCCGATATCTGCAGAGCGCCGATCGCGATCGAGACGATCGTCACCGCCGCCAGAGCCGCGGTCAGCCACGACGCGCGATAGGCGCCGAGGATGAGGATACCGACGAGCGCGGCCAGCGCCGGCAGCAGCCACAAAGCCGAGGCGATCGTGCGATAGGGATCCAGCGACAGAGAAAGCCACGGCAGCGGCTGCCCGATCATTCGGAAGCCGTCGGCGATTCCGGCGCGGCCCGGAAGGGCCGTCCACAGGCCCGGCGGCAACGGCACCAGCTGGAGGAGGATCAGCACGATGGCGAGGCCGGCCAGGAGGAGAAGCTGCCGCGACGCGGTCGACAGCGGCGTCCCGCGCCGCGCGACGGCCGCAGCCGCGATGATCGGCAGGGCCGCGAGTTGCAGAAGCATATTGCCCCAGAAACCGCCCGCGCTCGCACCGCCCAGCAAAAGGCAGAGCACGAAGAAAGCGGGAATGAGGGCGTGGCGAAGCCAGTGGATCACGTTCCGCGCTCCGGCTCGATCGAGAGGCCGCCCAAGGTCACCGACTGCGCGGTTTCGACGTCGCCCGGAGCGCCTTCCAGGGCCAGCCATTGGCTGGTGCACCCGGCCGGGACCGTGAACGCGGCCTTGTAGGCCTTCGGGGTGGAATCGATGCCGGCCAGCGTCAGCCGCAGCAGCTCGGCGCCGCCGGGCTGGCAGGCGAGCGTCCAGGCCAGGCGGCTGCCCTCGCCCGACGCGTCGCCGTTCACCCGGAACCGGAAGCGATAGCGGCCGGGCTTCAGGACCAGCAACTGGCGGGCAAGGGGACCGGCGTCGTGGCCGTAATAATCGACCTGCAGCGACGAGCGGCCGGTCCTCTCGGCGACGCCGATGCCTTCGCTGGCCAGGCTCCAGTTGAACGGCTCCGCGCCCGGCGCGCCCCGGAAGGCACCGTCATAAAGGCCCTTTTGCCCGTCCCGCGGCGGCGGCAGGCCGGCCAGCTTCGCCCAGACGGCCAGCGCCCTGCCGGTCTCGCCGCGCTGCATCAGGCCGGCGACCAGCTGGCGCTGCCAGGGATCGTTGCGGCCGACATAGCGGCCGGGCGACAGGGCCGCGACCCGCATGATCAAATCGGGATCCTTGCCGCTGGCGGCGAGCGAATCGAGCACCGCAGCCTGCAGATCGGCATGGGCGGCGAGAATAGGCAGCATCTGGGGCGCGGTGGCGGGATCGCTCGCCATCTGCGCCAGCTGCCCGGTCAGCACGTTTTGCGCGCCGCCGATCAGCCGCGCCAGCACCGTGATCTCGACCGTCGCCTCCTTGGTGCGATGCTCGCGCAGGTAGCGGTCGAGCAGCAGCAGCCGCGCGAGGCGCTGGCGCGGATTGCGGCGGCGGACCTCGGTCAGCAATTGCTCGCCCTTGCGGACATCGCCCCGGGCAAGCGCTTCGATCCCGGCGATGAGGAACGGCTCCTCGGCGAGCGGCGCCTTGCCGACGGCTTCGATCGCGTCGCGCTGCACGTCCGGCGGCAGCCGGCCGCCGCGCAGCAGCAGAAGGGCGGTCGCGATCGCGAGCTTCGGCCGCGGATTGGAGGGCGCGATCCGCGCGGCCAGGAAAGGATTGGCCGCGGCGGCGTCGACGATCGAGGTCCGCACCACCAGCCAGGCGGCGAACAGGACGGCGGCGCAGGCCGCCGCATAAGCGGCGACGCGGCCGGCGGTCAGCCGCTCCCGCCGTCGCCGCCCCTTACTCCTCACGCTGGGCGATGAGCTTGATT
>JAXDPL010000263.1:0-2655 GCA_034668385.1 Sphingomonadales bacterium
ACCGGCGAGCCGTACATCATCTTCATCGACGCGGTGAACAAGGCGATGCCCAAGCATCACCGCGATCTGGGGCTCAAGGTCACCACCTCGAACCTGTGCAGCGAGATCACCCTGCCGACCGGCCGCGACCACCGCGATGAGGAGCGCACTGCCGTCTGCTGCCTCTCGTCGCTGAACCTCGAGACCTGGGACCAGTGGCACAAGGACAAGCTCTTCATCGAGGACGTGATGCGCTTCCTCGACAACGTGCTCAGCGACTATATCGAGCGCGCGCCCGACGAGATGGCTCGGGCCAAATACTCCGCCATGCGCGAGCGCTCGGTCGGGCTCGGCGTGATGGGCTTCCACTCCTTCCTTCAGGCGCGCGGGATCCCGTTCGAGGGGGCGATGGCGAAGAGCTGGAACCTCAAGATCTTCAAGCATATCCGGGCCCAGGTCGACGAGGCCTCGATGATGCTCGCCCACGAGCGCGGGCCCTGCCCCGACGCCGCCGACATGGGCGTGATGGAGCGCTTCTCGTGCAAGATGGCGATCGCGCCGACCGCCTCGATCTCGATCATCTGCGGCGGCACCTCGGCCTGCATCGAGCCGATCCCCGGCAACGTCTACACCCACAAGACTCTGTCGGGCTCCTTTTCGATCCGCAATCCGCACCTCGAGAAATTGCTCCGCGACAAGTCCAAGGACAGCGAGAATGTCTGGAGCTCGATCCTCGAGCGCGGCGGCTCGGTCCAGCACCTCGATTTCCTCACCCCGGAGGAGAAGGACGTGTTCAAGACCAGCTTCGAGATCGACCAGCGCTGGCTGATCGAGCTGGCCGCCGACCGCACGCCCTATATAGACCAGGCGACGTCGCTCAACCTGTTCATCCCCGCCGACGTCGACAAATGGGACCTCCTCATGCTCCACTTCCGCGCCTGGGAGCTGGGCATCAAGAGCCTCTATTACCTGCGGTCGAAATCGGTCCAGCGCGCCGGCTTCGCAGGCGGGGTCGAGGCCGACAACACGCCCGAGCTCAAGGAAATCCCGCTCGCTGCCACCACCGACTATGACGAGTGCCTCGCCTGCCAGTAGAGGCCGCCGTCGCCCGCCCGATCGGGAACGCAAGGTTCGCGACGCGGATCGAGCTTCCCGGCGGCCCCGTCATCGCCGACGAGCCGGTCGAGGTCGGCGGCGGCGGCCAGGGCGCCACGCCCTACCAGCTCCTCTCCGCCGCGCTCGCCGCCTGCACCTCGATGACCCTTCGCCTCTACGCCGCGCACAAGGGGCTTCGGCTCGGCGCCTTCGCCGTCGCGGTCGACCACGACCTCGCCGGCGGCCGCGACCGATTCACCCGGCGCCTGTCCCTGCCCGATGGCCTCTCCGCCGAGGAGCGGGCGAAATTGGTCGAGATCGCCGGCAAATGCCCGGTCCACCGGACGCTCAGCCTCGGCGGCGCCGAGATAATCACCCTCGCCGAGCCCGCCCCGCCCACCGCCGCCGAGCCGCCGGAGAACCATTTCGCCCAGATGGAGCAGGCCTGCGCCGAATGACGGATTCGGTTGCACAACAAGACCTTTAACTTTTTCCGCCGCTTCCTATCTCCCCTTCAGGCCGCACCCTCCCTGGCGGCCAGACCGGCCCGGCGCCACGCCCCGCCGGTTTACATGGCCCCGCCGCGTGCCCCTTGCGCGGCGGGGTTTTTGTTTGGACCGCCGCGCTTCTTTCCTAAGGCTCGCGCTCCAGTTTCTGCATCGCTTTTTCCCAGTCGCCGAGGCTCGAGCGCGCGTCCTGGACGAAGCGGGAGCGGCGGATTCCGGCGAGGAAGGCGCTTCCGACCAGCCGGCCGAGCCAGCCAGCCGGGCGACGGAACTGGACGAGGAGGATGACGCGCTGCTCGTCGGTGTCGTTCCAGACCTCGTGGAAATAGGTGTCGTCGAAGACCAGGATGCGGCCGGGCTCCCAATTCAGCATTTCCGCGTCGACCTGCATCCGGCAGGCCTCGCGCCGCCTGGGCACGATCAGGCCGAGATGGGCGGTGAGGAGCGCCTTGGTCACCCCGCGGTGGCGGGGGATGTGGGCGTCCGGCGCGAGGATCGAGAAGAAGGCGCTGTTGAGGCCGGGAACGGCGCTCACCGCCGCCGCCGTCTTCGGGCAGCGGGCGATGTTCTCGGGCTTGGCGAAGCCGTAGCCGTAGAGGAAGAAGCTTTTCCATTTGTCCGGCGGGGCGATGCGCCGGTGGTCGGGCGAGATTTCGGCGAGCGGCGGGATCGCCGCCTCGCGGGCGAGCAAAGCGTCGAGCTCGGCGCGGATCTCCGGCCAGCAGGCCTCGAGGCCGGCGACCCAGGGGAAGAGCTCAGGGTCGTAGACCGGCGTGTCGCCGACCTTCGAGGAACGGGCGATGATCGCGCTGATCCGGTGGCGGAGGCGCTTGCCGATCCGGTAGAGGGGCGGTAGCGGCGGCACCTTGCGCTCGGCGGCCGTCTCGCCGGTCGCCCCCGGCGGAGAGGTCATCTCGTTCATGGCCCAAGAGCTAGAGAAGCGGACCGATTGCCGCAACCGCCTCGGGAGGGGGTCGGCAGGGAGAGCACCCTGCCGCGCGGTTTCGGCGCGAAGGCTGGCTCTAGCCGCGACCTCTCGCCCAGACGAGCCCGCGCGCGGGCCTGACGAGCTGCT
>JAXDPL010000264.1:0-3700 GCA_034668385.1 Sphingomonadales bacterium
GTCGGCGGCGCCACCTACCAGGTGCCGGTCGAGGTCCGCCCGGAGCGCGCCCAGGCGCTGGCCATCCGCTGGCTGATCGGCGCCGCCCGCTCGCGCTCGGAGAACACCATGTCGGCGCGCCTTTCGGGCGAGCTGATGGACGCCGCGAACAACCGCGGCAACGCCGTCAAGAAGCGCGAGGACACGCACCGCATGGCCGAGGCCAACCGCGCCTTCTCGCACTACCGCTGGTAATTTTAATCCCTATATCGTCGTCGGACGGGCAAAGCCTGTCTCCCGACATCGGAGTTTAGACAATGGCCCGCAGCCACCCGCTCGAGCGGTACCGCAACATCGGTATCATGGCGCATATCGACGCCGGCAAGACGACGACGACCGAGCGCATCCTCTATTATACCGGCAAGTCCTACAAGATCGGCGAGGTCCACGAGGGCACCGCCACGATGGACTGGATGGAGCAGGAGCAGGAGCGCGGGATCACGATCACCAGCGCCGCCACCACCTGCTTCTGGAAGGCGGAGGACGGCCAGGGCCCCGAGCACCGCATCAACATCATCGATACGCCCGGCCACGTCGACTTCACCATCGAGGTGGAGCGCTCGCTGCGCGTCCTCGACGGCGCCGTCGCCTGTTTCGACGGGGTCGCCGGAGTCGAGCCGCAGTCCGAGACCGTCTGGCGCCAGGCCGAGAAGTACAACGTGCCGCGCATGTGCTTCGTCAACAAGCTCGACCGCACCGGCGCCAACTTCGAGATGTGCGTCGAGATGATCAAGGATCGCCTCGGCGCCCGCCCGGCCGTCCTCTATCTGCCAATCGGCATCGAAGGCGGCTTCAAGGGCCTCGTCGACCTGGTCGAGAATCGCGCCATCATCTGGCTCGAGGAGAGCCTCGGCGCCAAGTTCGAATATAGCGACATCCCCGCCGACCTCGCCGACGCGGCCGCCGCCGCGCGCTCCGAGCTGATCGAGATCGCCGTCGAGCAGGACGACGACGTGATGGAGGCCTATCTCGAGGGCACCGAGCCGGATTCGGCGACTCTGAAGAAGCTGATCCGCAAGGGCACGCTCAATTTCTCGTTCGTGCCGGTGCTGTGCGGCTCGGCGTTCAAGAACAAGGGCGTCCAGCCCCTGCTCGACGCGGTCGTCGACTATCTTCCGAGCCCGCTCGACATCCCGCCGGTCGAAGGCCTCAAGCTCGACGGAGTCACTCCCGACACCCGTCCGGCGAGCGACGATGCGCCGTTCGCGGCCCTCGCCTTCAAGATCATGAACGATCCGTTCGTCGGCACCCTGACCTTCGCCCGCATCTATTCGGGCAAGCTCGACAGCGCCTCGACCGTGATGAACTCGGTCAAGGACAAGAAGGAAAAGGTCGGGCGCATGCTGCTCATGCACGCCAACGACCGCGAGGACATCCAGGTGGCCTATGCGGGCGATATCGTCGCTCTCGCCGGCCTCAAGGACACCACGACCGGGGACACTCTCTGCGCGGCCAACGCGCCGATCATCCTCGAGCGGATGGAATTCCCGGACCCGGTTATCGAGGTCGCGGTGGAGCCCAAGACCAAGGCGGACCAGGAGAAGATGGGCGTCGCCCTCAATCGCCTCGCCCGCGAGGACCCGTCCTTCCGCGTCTCTTCGGACACCGAGAGCGGCGAGACCATCATCAAAGGGATGGGCGAGCTCCACCTCGAGATCCTGGTCGACCGCATGAAGCGCGAGTTCAAGGTCGAGGCCAACGTCGGCGCGCCGCAGGTGGCGTATCGCGAATATCTCAAGAAGCCGGTCGAGCTGACCTACACCCACAAGAAGCAGACGGGCGGTTCCGGCCAGTTTGCGGAGGTCAAGGTCAAGCTCCAGCCCGGCGAGCGCGGCTCGGGCTTCGTATTCACCGACAACGTCAAGGGCGGCAACGTTCCGAAGGAATATATCCCTTCGGTTGAAAAGGGTATGCGCGAAACCGCCCAGACCGGGTGGCTGATCGGCTTCCCGATCATCGACTTCGAAGTGCAACTGATCGACGGCAAGTATCACGACGTCGATTCGTCGGCGCTGGCGTTCGAGATCTGCGCCCGCGGCGCGATGCGCGAGGCCGCGCAGAAGGCCGGCATCACGCTGCTCGAGCCGATCATGAAGGTCGAGGTGGTGACTCCCGAGGATTATCTCGGCGACGTCATCGGCGACATCAACAGCCGCCGCGGCCAGATCCAGGGCACCGACACGCGCGGCAACGCCCAGGCGGTCAGCGCGATGGTCCCGCTTGCCAATATGTTCGGCTACGTTAATGAGCTGCGGTCCTTCACTCAGGGCCGCGCGCAGTACACGATGCACTTCTCGCATTACGACGAGGTGCCTGCGAACGTGGCGGAAGAGGTGAAGGCCAAGCTGGCCTAAATCGGACGCAACTTGAATTGACCGCGAAGACCCCGTCGGGCCAGCTGCCCGGCGGGGTTTCGTTCATCCGCGACTCGTGGTCACCTGACTTGTCGCTGACCTTTGGCAGCGGCCGCGGCGGCCGCTGTCACGAACTCCGGCTCGTCCGCGCTCACAATCGATCGTCCCCGGCGGGGTGATGCCGAAGCCGGGTAGGAGGCGACATCGAGCTGATCGAGCCGATGAGGTGATCGGCGACAGCAACAGCCGCCGCGGCCGACTCGAGGCACCGGCGGACGGGACGAGGGCCCAGCCGTCGAGGCGATGGTGCCGCTCGCTACCTCGTCCGCGGCTGAACGTGCTGCCTTCCTCATCCGCCGCCGCGCCGAACACGCATTCGATATTAAACGCGGGGGCTCGGCAAAAGTTGCTGATCAAACTCAAATAAAACTCTACAATATTTGCTGAATTAATTTGACGAAACTGTCTGATTAGTCCACGTAATCATTGGGGTTTTTATTCATCTGCGACTCGCGGTATTCCCCAAGTCCGTGGCGGCTGGATCCATTCCTCGATTGCATTCAAGCAACGAAAGGAAGAGTCATGGGCACGAAGACGTTCAACAACAAGACCAATTCTTCATTGTCTCTGCAGCTGTTCGTCCGGAAGGGCGACAATCCTGCGGATCTCCTGAACGTGCAGTCGCTGATCATCCCCGCGGGGAAGAGCGAGCGCTATACGTACAGTGACAACGGCAACCCGTACCTCAACGGCATGGGGGTCTCTACCAACGGCGGACCCGACGCTATTTCGTCGGGCGAGTACGTCATCCAGCGCGGATCGGCGGTGGACAATCTCTTCAACCAGAACGATACCATCACGATCGGGATGACCGGCCACAGCCTGGTCGTTCAGTCCAGCAACGCCTGATCGGCGGCGCCTCCGGGCGCGCCCGATACATGCAAGAAAGCTGCGGCGGGGCCTCGCGGGGCGCCGCCGCCGTTTTTCGTTACGCACCTCGGCGCTTGACAAGCAGGGCCGCGGACGCCACCTCGCGCAGTCTCTTGCACAGCGACGGAAGCGCCGGATGAGCCGCCAGGGGCTCCCGCACCGGTCCGCGCGCACGCAGGAGACTTTTCATCTGGTGCGATGCCACCATCTAGGCTATGGGCCGCGCCTCCACACCGGCCCGTTGCCCCGGATCGGCGAGCGCATGCGGGCCGTGCCCCGGCTCATGGTCGCGTATCGGTCGGAACAGACTTCTTTTTAGTAGTTAGAGGACATTATGGCGAAGGCGAAATTCGAGCGGAACAAGCCGCACTGCAACA
>JAXDPL010000265.1:0-4471 GCA_034668385.1 Sphingomonadales bacterium
GATCCCGGTCGGCCGCCTCGGCAAGGCCGAGGAGATCGCCCGCGGAGTCGCCTTCCTGTGCGGCGAGGAGGCCGGCTTCATCACCGGCTCGACGCTCAGCATCAACGGCGGCCAGCACATGTACTGAGGCGGCGCTGTGGCGGGCCCGGTGAAGCGCTCGATGATGATCGCCGGCCACGCGACGTCGATCAGCCTCGAGCCGGTCTTCTGGGACGCGCTGCGCGAGGCGGCGGAGGCCGAGGGGCTGCCGCTCAACGCCCTCGTCGCCCGCCTCGACGCCGAGCGGATCGAGGCGACCGAGCCGGCGAACCTCGCCAGCGCGATCCGGGTCTGGCTGTTCGAGCGCGCCCGCTAATTGTAGCCCATCTGCTCGACAAAGCCCGTGCCGATCCTTTGGGTGCTTTCCGGATCGGAAAAGAGGTGGGTGGCACCCTCCCAGAAGGCCCGGCCGCCGGGAGGCGCATATTCGCAGCCCGGAACGAGGGCGGCGACATAGACGACTGGAGGAACGTTCCACCCCGCGAGGCGCGAGGAGAAGGTGACCTTCCATTTGTTGCAATAGACGTTGCCGGTGACGGGGCTTCGCCAATGCGGCGAACGCTGGGTGTCGGCGGGATCGAAAATGTTGACGTCGTAATCGTAGGTCTCGTCGGTATCGCCGATGCCGTTAAGGAAGGCGCCGCCATTGTAGCGGTCGACGCCCTCGGCGAAGTAGAGGTTGCCGCTGCCGCTGACCGGCGGCCGCGGGGGGTCGAAAGCGCGGCCCATCTCCCATTGCGTGCCCGGCCTCGTCGCCACCGGCCAGACGACGTTCACGTCGGCGGTAAGCCCGCTGTCGAACAGCATGATCATCCAATTGCCGGTGTAGAGCGGCTTGGGCGTGGGCTTGGCGTCGGTCGAGGGCTGCGCGCCCGGACCGATCATATTGTAGGTCTGGCGGTCGTGCCACAGGCTGCCGCCGGCCAGCCGCAACACCTTGTCGCCGAGCGTGATCTCGCCGCCCGTGATCTCGAGACGCGGCTGCGCGATCTCGTAGGTCGGACCGACCCAGCCCGAGACGCCCTCCATCTTGGTGCCGAGCGCGTCGTTCAGCTCCAGCTCCAATTTCATCGGCGTGCCCGTCGAGCTCGTCCCCTCGGCGCTCGCTTTGTAGGTCGCGCCCTGGATGCCCATCGCCGCCCCGCCGCTATAGGCCATGCTTCCGGTCGCCGCCGGGTCGCCGCCCGAGAAGGTCAGCGAGTAAGAGGAATCGGTGGCGCGCGGCACGATCAAGGTGGCCGAGCTCGTGGGGTCCTCGGAGGCGCCCGGTCCCTGGGCGGTGCACATGAGGTAGTCGCCCGTCGCCGCCGTGCCGACGCCGATGCCGAGCGACGCGAACTGACCGCTCGGGTCGAACGGATCGTAGCCGCGGGCGAAATAGAGGTTGAGGCTATATTCGTTGCCGTCCGTGTCGACGGCGTGGCCCGCATAGAACCAGGTGTCGAGGGGCATGTCCCACTGAATCGAGAAGATGTCCGGCATCGCGACGCGCGGGCAGGACCAGCTCGGACCGGGATTGACGACCGGCCAGCGGAACTTCGGTGCTTGGGTAGCCATGTAAGGAGTCCAATCCGCTCGGGGCCGCGGGCGCGGCCGGTGGGAGATCGGCGGGAAACGAGGACGCGGGCCCCGACGGGAGCCGGAGGCTAACACAGGTTAAGCTCAAGGCATAGACCGCTAGGCCGCGTTCTCAATCCGGCTAACGCCCCAGCAGCACCCGCGCCTGGGTCGCGATCTGGGCGAGCATCGGGACGGTCGTCGCAGGGGCGTTGCGGGCGCGGTCGACGACCCGGCGGAACTGGTCGATGCGTGCGCCCTGCGCCGAGGCCCATCTGTCGACCGCTTCCTGGAGGTCGTCCGAGCGGCGGCGCGCGAGAAAATCGAGACGCAGCTGCTCGAAGTCGCGGGCGAGGCCTGCAGTCAGAAGCCGCTCCCACGGGTCGCGCGGCTGGAGCCGGTTCGCCGCCCCCTGCGCCCAGTCGAGCGCCAGCGCCTCGCCGAGGCGGGTGTAGGCGTTGGTGAGCTGGATCACGTCGACGTCGAGCCTTTTGCCGAGCGCGGCGATGCCGATGCCGCCGTTCAGCTCGAACAGCCGGACGATATGGTCGGCGATGGCGGCCGGAGTCCCCATGTCGATCAGCCGCTGCCTCCGGGCCGCCGCTTCCGCCGCGACCTCCTTGCGAAGCAGACTTCCGACGACGGCGCTGAGCTTGTCGAGCCCGGGGGCGAGATCCTCGACCATCTCGGTCAGCTTGGCCGTGCCCGAGGTATTGCGCAGGATGTCGGCGATGTGCAGCTGGAGCGCCTTCGAGGCCTGGTCGAACAATTCGAGCCGAAGCTGCTCGGGGATGTCGGCCGTGTCGAGCCGCTCCCAGAATTGCTCCATCCGGAACAGCCGCTCGGCGACCACGAAGGCGGCGGCGGCCTGGCCGAGCGAGGCGCCTTCCTCCTCGGTCAGCGAGAAGATGGCGGTGATTCCCAGCCGGTTGACGAACCGGTTGGCGATCTTGGTGGCGATGATCTCCCGGCGGAGGCGATGCTGGAGGATCGCGTCGCGGTGCCGCTCCTGCATCGTCTTCGGGAAGGCGGCGAGCAGCTCCGGAGTCAGGGTCGGGTCCTCGGTGATCCGCCCCGCTTCGAGCGCCGCCTGAAGCGCCATCTTGGTGGTCGACAGCACGACCGCCAGCTCGGGCCGGGTGAGGCCGCGATTGTCCTGGGCGCGGCGGCTCAATTCCTCGTTCGACGCCAGGCCCTCGACGGCGCGGTTGAGGCGGCCGCTCTCCTCGAGGATTTCGATCGCCCTGAGCAAAGGCGGCAGTTCCGCCGCCCCGCCGCGCTCGGCGATGGAGAGAGCCAATGTCTGCAGGCGGTTGTCCTCGAGGACGATCGCCGCGACCTCGTCGGTCATCTCGGCGAGCAGGAGATTGCGCTCCTCGAAGCCGAGCCGTCCTTCCGCCATCTCGCGGTTGAGCGGGATCTTGATGTTGACCTCGTTGTCCGAGCAGTCGACGCCGGCGGAATTGTCGATGAAGTCGGTGTTGATCCGGCCGCCGGCCAGGGCGAACTCGATCCGGCCGGCCTGGGTAATGGCGAGGTTGGCGCCTTCGCCCAAAGCCTTGGCGCGAAGGTCGCCGCCATTGACCCGGACCGCGTCGTTGGCGGGGTCGCCGACCTCGCCGTTGCTCTCGCTCTTCGCCTTGATGTAGGTGCCGATGCCGCCGAACCAGAGCAGGTCGACCGGCGCGAGGAGGCTCGCGCTCATCAGCGTCTGCGGGTCGACATCGTCCCCGTCCAGGCCGAACAGCGCGCGCATCTCGTCGGAGACCGCTATCGCCTTCTGGCTGCGCGGGAAGACTCCGCCGCCCTTCGAAATGAGCGTCTTGTCGTAATCGTCCCACGACGAGCGCGGCAGGTTGAACATCCTCTCCCGCTCGGCCCAGCTCTTCGCCGGATCGGGATCGGGGTCGATGAAGATGTGCCTGTGGTCGAAGGCCGCGACGAGCTTCAGCGCCTTCGAGAGCAGCATGCCGTTGCCGAACACGTCGCCCGACATGTCGCCGACTCCGGCGACCCGGATCGGCTGGGTCTGGACGTCGACGCCGATCTCGCGGAAATGCCGCTGGACCGAGACCCAGGCGCCCTTGGCGGTGATTCCCATCGCCTTGTGGTCGTAGCCCTGGCTGCCGCCCGACGCGAAGGCATCGCCGAGCCAGAAGCCGCGCTCCAGGGCGATCGCGTTGGCGACGTCGGAGAAGGTCGCGGTCCCCTTGTCGGCGGCGACGACGAAATAGGGATCGTCGCCGTCGAGGATGACGACTCCGTCCGGGTGCACGATCTTGCCCTCGACGATATTGTCGGTGACCGAGAGCAAGGCGCGGATGAAGATTCGGTAGGATTCGGTGCCTTCCGCCATCCAGGCGTCGCGATCCGACGGCGGCGGAAGGTGCTTGGGGTAAAAGCCGCCCTTGGCGCCGGTCGGAACGATCACCGCATTCTTCACCACCTGGGCCTTCATCAGCCCGAGTATCTCGGTGCGGAAATCGTCGCGCCGGTCGGACCATCTGAGGCCGCCGCGGGCGACCGGGCCGCCGCGCAGGTGGATGCCCTCGACGCGCGGCGAATAGACCCAGATCTCGCGCCACGGCACCGGCGCCGGCAGGCCGGGCACACGCGCGCTGTCCAGCTTGAAGGCGAGTGCCTCTTCGCCCGAGGGGGCGAAGGCATTGGTGCGCAGGACGGCGGCGACGACGCCGCGGATCAGCCGCAGGATGCGGTCGTCGTCGATCGCGGCGACCGCGGCTAGGCCCTTGGCGATGCGCTGCTCGGCCAGGCGGACCGCCTCTTCGCGCGTCTCGCCCGCATCGGGATCATGCGCTGCGTCGAACAAAGCGATCAGCCCGCGCGCCACGTCCGGCGCCTTGCGCAGCGCCTC
>JAXDPL010000266.1:0-25385 GCA_034668385.1 Sphingomonadales bacterium
CGCGGCCTTGATGGGCGGAGCGCCGGTGATCGAGAGCGAGGGACGCTCCTGGCCGATCGAGCTGCGCCACCTGGGCCGCTCTTCGGAGAAGAGGATCGACGACGAGATGGCCGCTGCCATCCGCCGAGCGCTTGCCGAGACGGAGGGGAGCCTGCTGGCCTTCCTCCCCGGCGTCGCCGAGATCGAGCGCACCGCCGAACGCATCGCGCCGCTGCCGCCCGGCGCCGCGCTTCATCGCCTTCACGGCAGCCTCGAGCCGCGCGAGCAGCGCGCCGCGATCGCCGCGCCGCCGCCCGGGACCCGCAAGCTGGTGCTGGCGACGGCGATCGCCGAGACCGGCCTGACCCTCGACGGCGTGCGGGTGGTGGTCGACAGCGGCCTCGCCCGCCGCCCCCGCTACGACCGCGCCGCCGGAATCACCCGTCTCGTCACCGAACGCGCCAGCCAGGCGGCGGTGACCCAGCGGGCCGGGCGCGCGGGACGGCAAGGGCCCGGGATCGTCTACCGCCTGTGGGAGGAGGCGGCGACGGCGAGCCTGCCCCGCTTCGACCCGCCCGAAATCCTCGAGGCGGATCTGTCGGCGCTGCTGCTCGACTGCGCGATGTGGGGCGTCGCGGACCCGCGCGAGCTCCGCTGGCTCGACCCGCCGCGAGCCGCGGCGGTGGAGGAGGCGCGCAGCCGCCTGACCTCGCTCGGCGCCCTCACCGCCGACGGCCGGCCGACCGAGCACGGGCGTGCGATCGCGGCCCTGCCGCTGCCGCCGCGACTGGCCCACATGCTGATCGAGGCCGACGCGCGCGGCTGGGGCGGAACCGCCGCCGAAGTCGCCGTGCTGCTCTCCGAGCGCGGGCTGGGCGGGAATGACGCCGACCTCGAGCTGAGGCTGAGGCGGTGGCGTGGGGACAGGGGTCCGCGCGCCGAGGCGGCCCGGGGCCTGGCGAGACGGTGGTCGCGGCTTCTGAAGCCCTCTCCCCTTCAGGGGAGAGGGTTGGGAGAGGGGGAGTCAGGCCTAGCACCACGCCCCCTCTCCCCATCCCTCTCCCCTGAAGGGGAGAGGGGGCTGGGCGCCTGCATCGCCCTCGCTTATCCCGACCGCCTGTCGCGCCGACGCGACTCGTCGGGCGAGAACTGGCTCTCGGTGGGGGGCCGCGGCTTCCGGCTCGATGCGGCGTCGCCGCTGGCGCGGGAGGAATGGCTGGCGGTGGCCGAAGTCTCCGGCACCGCGGCCGGCGCGCGCATCCTTTCCGCCGCGGCGATCGGCGAGCCGGCCGTGCTCGACCTCTTCGCCGATCGGATCGAGACCGGTGCGGACCTCAGCTTCGATCCCGCCACCGGCGCCGTCCGAGCGCGGGCGGGCCGGCGGCTCGGCGCCATCACCCTTTCCGAAGGTCGCGACGCCAGGGCTTCGCCGGAGGCGGTGGCAGCGGCCCTGGTCGAAGGTGTCCGAGCCCACGGTCTCGCCCTCCTTCCGTGGAGCGAAGCGGCCCGCTCGCTCCGCCGCCGCGCTGCTTTCGCCCGCCGGTTCGAGGGCGCGCTCCCCGATCTCTCGGACGAAGCGCTGCTCGCGACGCTCGACGATTGGCTTCCGCTGCTTCTCGCGGGCCGGCGCAGCCTTCGCGATATCGATCCCGGAGCGCTCTCCGGCACGCTCGACGCCTTGCTCGGCTGGGAGGGGCGCAAGACGGTCGACCGCCTCGCGCCCGAGACGTTCGAGACGCCCGCCGGCAGCCGTCATGCGATCGATTACGAGGCGGAGACGGGGCCGACCGTCACCGTCCGGGTCCAGGCCCTGTTCGGCCTCTCCGAGCATCCCGCGGTCGCGGGAGGGGCCGTGCCGCTCGTGCTCAGCCTCACCTCCCCGGCCGGGCGGCCGATCCAGACCACGCGCGACCTGCCCGGCTTCTGGGCGGGAAGCTGGGCGGCGGTCGCCAAGGAGATGCGCGGCCGCTACCCGAAGCATCCCTGGCCCGACGATCCCGCCCGCGCCGACCCGACGCTGCGCACCAAGAAGTCCGATGCTCGGCGGAGTTGATTTGGCGGCCGCACTCGGGCAAGCGCCGGCCCGAGGAGCGAGACGAATGGCGGCGCGAATCTTCCAGCGGTCGAGGAACGCGATGCAGTCCGGCAAGGCGCGCGCCGAGGAATGGGTGCTGCAGTTCGAATCGCACCGGGCGCCGCTCCCCGATCCGCTGACCGGCTGGTCCGGCGGCGGCGATACCCAGAGCCAGGTGACCCTCGCCTTCCCGACGCTCGAGGCGGCGAAGGCCTATGCGGGGCGCTACGGAATCGCCTGCCACGTCGTCCCGCCGGCCGAGACGAAGCTTCGCCTCCAGTCCTACGCCGACAATTTCCGCTAGGGCGGGCCGCCCCCGCGCTTGTGCGCCGCCGCCGGGAGCGGCAAAGGGCGGTGGATGGCGGATGACCCCCACGCATTGTTCGAGGCCTGGCTCGCCGAGGCGCGTGAGCGCGAGCCGAACGATCCGACCGCGATGGCGCTCGCCACCGCCGATCCGTCCGGGCGGCCGTCGGTTCGGATAGTGCTGATGAAGGGCCACGACGCGCGCGGCTTCGTCTTCTACACCAACCTCGACAGCCGCAAGGGCGCCGAGCTCGCCGCCAATCCGCGCGCCGGCCTGCTGTTCCACTGGAAGTCGCTTCGCCGCCAGGTCCGGGTCGAGGGGCCCGTGCAGGCGGTCGCGGAGGCCGAGGCGGACGCCTATTTCGCCACCCGTTCGCGCGACTCGCGGCTCGGCGCCTGGGCGTCGGACC
This sequence comes from Sphingomonadales bacterium, assembly GCA_034668385.1. Lineage (GTDB taxonomy): Bacteria > Pseudomonadota > Alphaproteobacteria > Sphingomonadales > Sphingomonadaceae > Allosphingosinicella. The sequence goes on from JAXDPL010000266.1 coordinate 2,770, forward strand.
AGTCGCAGCCGCTCGACTCGCGGGAGACGTTCGAAGCGCGCTACGAGGCGGTCCGGGCGCGGTTCGAGGGGCAGGAGGTGCCGCGTCCGCCTCGCTGGTCGGGTTGGCGGGTGGTGCCGGAGACGATCGAGTTCTGGAGCGACCGGCCGCATCGCCTCCACGAACGGCGCCTTTTCACGCGCGAGGGCGGCGGCTGGCGCGAAGGGCTGCTCTACCCGTGAGCGGCGGCCACACCCACGCCGCCCACGCGGCCCATGGCGACCTCACCGCCCGGGCGGCGGTGTTCAGCGTCTCGGTCGCGACCTTCCTGCTCTTCATCAAGGCCTATGCCGCCTGGCTGACCGGCTCGGTGGCGATGCTCGGCTCGCTCGCCGACACCGCGCTCGACGTCGTCGCGTCGCTGATCACCCTCTACGGAGTCCGCCTCGCCGCGATGCCGGCCGACCGCGAGCACCGCTTCGGCCACGGCAAGGCGGAGGCGATCGCAGCCCTCTTCCAGGTCGGGATCATCAGCTTCTCCGCGGTCGGCATCGGCTGGCGGGCGCTCGACCGGCTGATCCACCGCCAGCCGACCGCCGGCGCCGAATACGGCATCGCCGTCTCGCTGGTCGCCATCGCCGCGACCTTCGTCCTGCTCTGGTACCAGCGCCGGGTCATCGCCCGCACCGGCTCGGTCGCGATCGAGACCGACCACGTCCATTACCGGAGCGATCTTCTGCTCAACCTCTCGGTGATCGCCGCGCTGGCGCTCGACCAGTATCTCCACATAAGGGGCGCCGACCCGGTGCTCGGCATCGGCATCGCCCTGTGGCTCGGCTGGGGCGCCTGGCAGGCCTCGACCCGGGCGATCGACCAGCTGATGGACAAGGAATGGCCGGAGGAGAAGCGCCGCCGCTTCGTCGAGGTCGCCGCCCTCCACCCCGAGCTGAAGGGCATCCACGACCTCCGCACGCGGACCAGCGGCATGCACGATTTCGTCCAGTTCCACGTCTGGGTCGATCCCAGGATGACCGTCGCCGAGGCGCACCTCGTGATGGACGAGGTCGAGAACAAGCTCGAGCGCGCATTCCCCGGCTGCGAGATCCTGATCCACCTCGATCCCGAGGGGCAGGTCGACCAGCCCGACAACCCGCTCGCCGAGGCCGATCTTACCCAGGAGGTCGGGGCGCCCCGCTCCGTTCGCACCGAGCGAAGTCGAGGGGCCGATTCGAGCGAAGCCGAGAAATGACCTTCTCGGCTTCGCTCGGCGGGGCGTCTCGACTTCGGCCTCCGGCCGAAGTTCATCCTGAGCGACGCCGGCAGGCGGCGTCGAAGGGCTCGACACGAACGGATAATGGCAGGAAGATCCCATGACCCAGCTTCGTCTCGTCCAGGTCGACGCCTTCGCCGACCGGCCGTTCGCCGGCAATCCGGCGGCGGTGGTTCCGCTCGAGGCGTGGCTGCCCGACGGCCTGCTGCAGGCGATCGCGATGGAGAACAACCTCTCCGAGACCGCCTTTACCATCCCCTGCGGCGACGCCGCCGCCGACTACGAATTGCGCTGGTTCACTCCGACCCTCGAGGTCGCCTTGTGCGGCCATGCCACCCTCGCCTCGGGCCACGTCCTCATCGGCGAGCGGGACCGGGTTCGCTTCCGAACCCGCCGCTCCGGAATCCTCGAGGTGGCACGCGACGGCGAGGGCTACGCGATGACCCTTCCCGCCTACCGCCCCGAGCCGAAGGCGCTGCCGCGCGTTCTGGCCGCGCTCGGGGTCGAGGGAAAGCCGACCCTCTGGCACGAGCGGCTCTACGCCCTCGTCGTCTTCGAGGCGGAGGCGGACGTGCTCGCCCTCGCCCCCGATTTCCGGGCGCTGGCGGCGGAGGGCGACATCCTCACCATCTGCACCGCTTCCGGCTCATCGACCGACGTGATGAGCCGGGTGTTCGCCGCGGGCGCCGGGATCGACGAGGATCCGGTGACCGGCTCCGCCCATTCGGTGCTGGCGCCCTACTGGGCCGAACGCCTCGGCCGGACGCGCTTCACCGCCTATCAGGCGAGCCGGCGCGGCGGCCATGTCGACTGCCGGCTCGAGGGTGACCGGGTGGTGCTCGGCGGCCGCTGCGTGACCGTCATCGAGGGGATTCTTCGCCTCTAGCGGCCGAGACTCTCAGGGCTTGGCGGCGCGCAGCGTCTTCAGGCTGCCGCGGATGTCGGCGACGTCCCGCGCAAGCTTGAGTACGGCGCGGAGCAGGTCCTCGTTGGTGACCGGCCTGTCGATGCCCGAAGAGGGCGGCGGCGTCGGCTTGGGATCGGGCGCTCCTCCCGGTTTCAGGCCGCCGTCCGGAGCGTCGTCCAGGCCGAGCCCGCGCAATATGTCGATCAGAATCTCCGGATTGGTCCTGAGGTCGATCACCGGGCCGTACCGCTTGATCACCTTCTGCACCAGCGACGAGCTTTTCCTGACGTTCATCTTCTTCTCCTCTCATAGGGACGCTGCCGCAGCCAGGTGACGAGGACCGTCTTGCGGCCCGCGCGCACCGGCAGACTCGAATGGACCATCCGCGCGTCGCGGTTGCCGTCGCCGGCGAGATTGCACCAGGCGAGGAACAGGCCGGTCCGCGCGCGGATCGCGACGTCGAGCAGCGGAAAGCAGGTCTCTCCTCCCGCCCGCGGCGTATCGAGGAAGATCAAGACGGTGTGCTCGCGCTCCCCGGCCGGTTCGTCCTGCCAGTGGCCGGTGTCGAAATGGGCGCGGAACGCCCCGCCCGTGAAATAGCGTGTCGCCTGCCATTCCTCGCGCCGTTCGGCGAAGCCTGGAAACAGGGCCGCGATCCTCCGGTCGATGCCGCGAATGCGCCGCGCCAGCTGCGGCGTGAACCAGCTCTCGTCGGTCGACTCGCTGGTCCGGCAGGCGCTGATCCGGGCGGAGCTGACGCCGTCGGGCCCGGGACCGACCACCATGCTTGGATACCAGTGCGCAAAGGCGAGCTCCGCGCGGATCGAAGCGCATTGCTGGGCCGAAAGGAACGCACCGATCGCGGTGAGACCCTCATCCGCCGGAGCCGAGGCGGTGCGACCGTTCATCCGGCCCGCTCGATCAGCGGCACCAGCAGCCGGTCCTCGTAGCTCTGCCGAGTGCGCGACCGCCCGAGCCCATAGCGGCCCCGCAGCCGGCCGCTGAACAGCCGGCGCAGGCGCTCCAGAGACGCACGCTGCTGCGCGCTCCAGCCGGCATGATCGTCCCAATGAGGAACGCGCGAGCGGCGATCGTAGCAATGCCAGCCGATCACGACGTTCGGGTGGAAGAGGTCGTAGCCGTGGGTGTGGGCGCGCAGGCTCATCGCCACTTCGTCGCCGGCAAAATAGATGCGCGGGTCCCAGCGCAGATCCTCGTTGAACTCACCCCTGGCGAAGATGAAATGGGCGGAGGCGAAATCGGCTGGGACCGGCCCCTCCAGCCGGCGCCAGCCCGGGATGGCGTAGCTGGTAAGGTGGACGAGCAGGCCCGATTCCCGGCGGGCGGGATAGATCCGGTAGGGCGAGCGGCGGCGTTCGGCCGCGTGGGCGAGCGGATCGTAGGAGGGCAGATAGCCGGTGATCAAGGGCCGCTCGACGCCGCGCTCGATCAGCCCCTCGTGCATGTCGAGCAGGATCCGGTCCCAGCCGCGAACGAAGCGGTGATGCGAGTCGAGGAACAGGGTGAAAGGTTCCCCGCGCCAGCGCCGCTGCAGGTTGAGCCGAGCCCAGTTGCAGCCCCGGCTCTGGCGGAAGGGAATTTCGATCAGCTCCAGATTGGGCAGGCGGCGGACGGCGTCGGAGAGGCGCTCGTCGTCGCCCCGCTGCCACATCACCGCGACCCTCAGCGCCTCCGGACGCTCGGCCTTGCGGTAGAGGTCGGCCAAGGTCGCGCCGAGTTCGGTGTCGCGATAGGCCGGAATCTGGACATAGATGGTGGCCGGCGGCGCCGCCGCGTGCTTCGGCAAAGGCTTCGGTCGCATCGCTTCCACGGCAGACGACGCTTTCCCCACGAAGCCGGGCAGGCTAGCCGAGCCGATCGAGAAATCAATCCGGCTTCGGCTTCGTTTCGGTCCGATTTCCGGTCCGCGACACGGCCTGGAGCGCCTCCAGCGCGTCGAGCAGCGGCAACTGGCTCGCAAGGATCATCGCCCGCGCCCCGGCGAGGCCGAACCAGCGCGCTTCCTCCACCTCGGGAAAATCCTGAAACCGGCCGCTCCTCGGCGGATATTCGAGGCTGAAGCTGTTGCTGGCGAGGCCGGCGCAGTCGAACCCCCCTTCGAGCGCGAAGGCCTCGACCCACTTGCCGCCGGCCTGGCGGATCCGGGCGAGCGGCCTCGGCGCGCCGCGCGGAGCGGAGCCCAATTCCTCCTCGAACTCGCGGACCGCCGCCGCGAGCGGAGTCTCGCCCGGCGCGACCCCGCCCTTGGGGATCATCCACGCGCCCGCATCCTTGCCGCGCCAGAAAGGCCCGCCCGGCTTCACCAGCAGCACTTCGAGCCCGCCGGCGCCCCGGCGGTAGAGCAGGATCCCGGCGCTGAGCGGCGCCGCCACTAGCCGAGCGGCACCCGGATGGCGTGCCACGTGCCGGCGGGCGAGGATTCGAGCTCGCTGCGCCCCTTCATCCGCTTCACGAAGGCGGCGACGAGGCGCGACCCGAGCCCGCCTTTCTCGCGCCCCGGAGCGAAGCCGCGCCCGTCGTCCTCGACCTCGATCAGGGCGGCGCCGTCCTGCCTCGAGCAGCGCACCCGAATCGTCCCGCCGCCGTCGCCGAACGCATGCTTGCAGGCGTTGGTGACGAGCTCGTTGACGACGATCCCGATCGCCACCGCCGTCTCGTTGGGCACGAGCAAGGGCTCGAGCTCGGTCTCGAGCGCGATCCCCTCTGGGAGGATGCCCCGCCGGATCTGGGCGCATATCTCGTCCAGCTGGTCGTGGAGCCGGATCGCGGCGAGGCCCTGGCTGCTCGGGGTCAGAGCGGCATAGACCGCCGACACCGCCTTGAGCCGCTCCGCCGCCTCGCCGAGCGCGGCGCGCACCTCGCCGCTCGCCGCCTTGCCCGCCTGGAGCTGCAGCATGGCGGTGACGATCTGGAAATTGTTGCGGGTGCGGTGGTCCATTTCGTGGAGCGCGTGGCCGAGGAAGTTGATCCGCCGCTGCCGCTCCAGCTCGCCGCGCGCCACCTCGCGCTGGTAGAGGTAGAGCGCGAACAGCATCACCGCCTGGGTCGCGCTGGTGAGGGCCAGCCCCCAGCCGTCGGCGGCGGTCTCGATCGCGAAGCTGCCCTGCAAGGGCACGAGGAAGAACCAGATCAGCCCCTGCCCGGTGACCAAAGCGACGAGGCCGCTGCGCCAGCCGGCGATCAAAGTCGCCAGCACCACCGCGAGATAGGCAAGCGCGAACGGCGTCCGGGAATCGAGCAGGCCGAAAAGCGCCGCGCGGGCCAGGACGAAGGCGGTCGCGATGACCAGGCCGACGACGAGCTCGGTCAGCGGCCGGGGCAGGGTGCGCGCCAGCCGGCGCGGCAGATCGATTCGCACCAGCCGTCGCAACGGCTCCCCCCGTTACCTGGGCCGAGGCCCGCACAAGCGCCCCCGCCGGCGCCTACGCGATCCTAACATATTGGTCCGCCGCGGCGACATACCGAGGTTCTTGATCTATGTTGGGAAGCTCGGCCCGCTTCCCTCGCCGGACGGGGGGCGCTAGCCTTGCCCGATGGCCCAGCCCCTGCTGTTCGACTATTTCCGCTCGTCGGCTTGCTACCGAGTGCGCATCGCCCTCAACCTCAAGGGCGTCGCCTACCAGGCCGTCCCGGTGAACCTTCTCGAGGGCGCGCAAGGGGCGGACGAATATCGCGCCCGCAATCCCCAGGGCCTGGTGCCGATGCTGGAGATGGACGGGCAGCGACTCACCCAGAGCCTCGCCATCGTCGACTATCTCGACTCGACCCGCCCCGATCCGCCGCTCGTCCCGTACGATCCGGCGGAGCGCTCGCACGTCCTGGCGCTCGCTCTGGCCATCGCCTGCGACATCCATCCGCTCAACAACCTTCGCGTGCTCAAATATCTGAGCCGGGAGCTGGGCGCGTCCCAGGAAGCGCGGGACCAATGGTATCGCCACTGGATCGCCGAAGGCCTCGCCGCGCTGGAGACGCTGGCCGCGCCGCGCGCCGGCCGCTTTCTCTACGGCGACTCGCCGACGCTCGCCGACATCTGCCTGGTCCCGCAGCTCTACAACGCCCGCCGCTTCGAGGCGCCGCTCGACGATTACCCGACCCTGGTCCGCGCCGATGCGGAGGCGAGCCGGCTGGAGGCCTTCGCCGCGGCCCATCCCGACGCTATAGGGAGCTGACGAAGAGGAGCCGGAAGATGGGCCGAGTCGAAGCGATCAACCGCAACATGGCCGACTGCGCGCCCTTGCAGTCCGTCGAGATTCCCTCGCTCCAGGGCCGGGTGTCCGAGGAGGAATGGAAGATCCGCGTCGATCTCGCCGCCGCCTACCGGCTGGTCGCGCATTACGGCTGGGACGACCTCATCTTCACTCACCTCTCCGCCCGCATCCCCGGGCTCGAGCACCATTTCCTGCTCAACCCCTACAACCTCATGTTCGAGGAGGTGACGGCTTCGAGCCTGGTCAAGGTCGACATCAGCGGCAACGCCGTCGAATCTTCCCCGTTCATCACCAACCCCGCCGGCTTCACCATCCATTCGGCCATCCACATGGCGCGCGAGGACGCCCACGCCGTCATCCACCTCCACACCCCGCACGGCCAGGCGGTGTCGGCGCACGGCGACGGCCTGCTGCCGCTCACCCAGACGGCGATGCTGATCCGCGACGAGATCGCCTATCACGATTATGAGGGCGTCGCCGTCGACCTCGACGAGCGCGAGCGGATCGTCGCCGACCTCGGAAGCAAAGGCGCGATGCTCTTGAGGAACCACGGCACGCTCACCGTCGGCGAGACGGTCGGCGAGGCGTTCGTCAAGATGTACTTCCTCGAGCGCGCCTGCCAGGCCCAGATCTACGCTCTCTCGGCCGGCCGCGAAGGCTGCAACAACCCGCCCCAGGGCGCCCCCGAGGTCACCGCCCAGCAGGGCAGGATCGGCCTCAAGATGGCCGCCGCCGCCTTGGCCTGGCCCGCCCTCCTCCGCAAAATGTACCGCCTGGATCCCAGCTTCGCGACGTAAGGTCGTCGCCGTAGGTTCACCCAAAGCACCAAAGCACCAAAGAGGCCGTAGCGGCGGGGTCGACCGCGCCCACTTGAAAGCGCGGCAACTTAACGGAGCGACTACGTCGCTCCAATCAAATCGCAATCGGTTGGCTACCACCCATCCCCCCGCCGCAGCCCCTTTGGTGCTTTGGTGCTTTGGGTGAAATCGATCCTGTCCACGCGCTCGGCTCGCGTAGACGGGTGCCTATTCGGCCACCCAATCCCGCTTCAAGGTCCGCGACGCCACGATCATCAGGGCCGCGGCGAGGAGGTAGAACAAGGTCGCCGCCATTGCCGCGTAGCGCAGCGATTCGACGCCGTAGCTGGCCTTCAGATCATCCGAGACGCGGGCGATCAGGATCGGCCCGACGCCGAGGCCGATCAGATTGTTGATCATGAGGAAGCTCGCCGAGGCGGTCGCGCGCATGCGCGGTGGGGCGAGGTGCTGGACGGCGGTAATCACCGGCCCGAGCCACAGGATGTTGAGCCCGTTGGGGAGCAGGAGCAAAGGCCAGGCGATGGCGAGGCTCGGGCTCATGAAGGCGAGCAGGAAGCATGGCGTCGTCACGAGCCAGGCGATGGCGGGGAGGCGCGCGTACCAGCGCACGTCGCCCGTCCCGAGCCGGTCCGCCAGCCAGCCTCCCGCCAAGACTCCGGCGGTGCCCCCGATCAGCAGCAGCGAGCCCGTGAACCAGCCGGTGCCGACCATGTCGAGCCCGAAGCTGCGCATCAGCACCGACGGAGTCCACAGCAACAGGCCGTAGCCGCAGAGTGAACTCAGAGAGGAGGCGAAAGCGAGCAGCCAGAAGCTTCGCTTGCGCGCGAGCAATGGAAAGACCTCGCGGAGCGGCGCCTGGGCCCCGGCCGCCCGTTCCGGTTTCGGCAGGTCCCGGACGAAAATGAGCATGACCGGCGCGAGCAGTATGCCGGCCAGTCCCATCGTCATGAAGGCGGCGCGCCAGCTCACCCAGTGCGCGATATAGGCGCCGAGCAGGGTGCCCGTGGCCGCGCCGATCGGGATTCCCAGCGAATAGATGGCGAGCGCCCGCGCCCTCCGCTCCGGAGGAAAATAATCGGCGATCAGGGCGTAGGATGGCGCAACGCCGCCCGCCTCGCCGATTCCGACCCCGAGCCGGCACAGGAAGAGCTGGCCCAGGCCGGCGGCGAGGCCGCAGAGCGCGGTGAAGCCGCTCCACACCGCGAGCGCGCCCGCGATCACCGCGCTTCGGCTGGTCCGGTCGGCGAGCAAAGCGAGCGGAATTCCGAGCACCGAATAGAGAAGCGCGAACGCGAGGCCGCCGATCGCTCCGAACTGGGTGTCGGTGAGATGGAGGTCGGCCTTGATCGGCGTCGCGAGGATTCCGAGGATCTGCCGGTCGAGGAAGTTGAAGATGTAGGCGAGCAGCAGCAGCGCAAAAACGGTCCGCGCGCGGCCGGTCGTCTCGCTTGGCCGTGCCGGCATTCTTTCACGCCTTTCCTTCTACCGCTTCCCCGTCATTGCGAGGAGCGAAGCGACGAAGCAATCCAGCTTGGGCGCTTGGATTGGAAAAGGGGACACGTACCTTTTCGCGAAAAAGTACGTGTCCCCTTCCGCCCCCCTCAGAACTTCACGCCGACGCTCAGGAACACCTGCCGCGGGTTGCCGTAGAAGGTGGTGACCACGCCTTCCTTGCCGAGGCTCGGGATGACGTTGCCGTTGGCGGCGCGCAGCGGCACGCCGGTCACCGGGTCGACCGCCACGAACTGGTAGCCCGAAGTGATGTAGTGCTTGTTGGTCAAATTCTTGCCGTGGAGGCCGATGGTGAAGCGGTCGTCCGAACTGGTCCAGACCAGATGCGCGTCCCAAAGGGCGTAGCCGGGCTGGTCGAGGAACGGGCTCGGAGTCTCGAACTGGAAGGTCTTGCTCCGCCACGACAGGGTGGTGCTGAAATCGAGGTCTCCGCCGCCGACCGGAACGGCTATGTCGAGCGTTCCCGACGTCGTCCATTTGGGCGTGTTCTGGATGCGCCGATAGGCGGCGACGTCGAACGGGCCGCGCACCGTGGTCGCAGTACTCGGGCCGGAAATGTTGGTGATGAACTGCTTGTACTTGGCGTCGAGGTAGCCGAGCGTCCCGGAGAAGTTGATGCGCGAGCCGCCGCCGGCGAAGCCGCGCGCCAGCGTCGCCGACCATTCCGCCTCGAAGCCCTTCATGTCGGCCTTGCCGGCGTTGGTGGTGACCCCGACGAAGGTCGGGACGCCGTTGATCACCGCGCCGACCGAGCCGGGCACCTGCACGTCCTTATAGTCGGCGTAGAAGGCGGCGAGGGCGAAGCGCAGCCGGCGGTCGAACAGCGACGCCTTGTAGCCGGCCTCGTAGCTGGTGACCTTTTCGGGGTCGAAGAGGAAGTAATCGAAGATCTCGCTCGGCTCGCGGACGCCGTTGGCGTTGAGGTCGGGCGCGGCGGTGGAGAGGCCGCGCGGGTCGAAGCCGCCGCCCTTGAAGCCCTTCGACCAGCTCAGATAGAGCGTGTTGTCGGGATCGGGGAAGAAGCTCACCGAGGCGCGGGGCGTGAACTCGCTGAACGTCTTCTCGCCCTGGAAGTCGGACGTGAGGGCGCCGAGCTGGACCCCGGTGCCGCCGAGCGCCGGCGACGCTCCGAACAGCAGATTCTTGCGGATCACCGTCGCCCGCCGCCGGTCGCTGGTGTAGCGGCCGCCGACCGAGAGCGAGATGAGGTCGCTGGCCTTGAAGGTGAAGTCGGCGAAGCCGGCGAACGTCTCGGTGTTGACGTGCCCGAAGGTCGAGGCGGTGAGGCCCGGCAGGGCGATCGGGCTGGTCGTTCCGAGGATCACGTCGAAGATGTTCTGCGCGCTGGCGCTCAGATAATAGAGGCCCATCACGCTCTGGATCTGCTTGCCCTCGTAGAGCAATTGCAGCTCGTTCGAGAATTGGTGGTTGGTGTAGATGGCCGGCACGTCGACGTCGGCGGCGGGAAGCGCATCGAAGTCGATCGGGGTCGCCGTCCGGTCGTGGCGATAGCCCATGATGTCCTTCAGCGTCAGGTCGCCGCCGAGATCGAACTCGGCGTGCATCGCGCCGCCATAGGCCTTGATGTCCTGGCGGGGCGTGTTGAGCCCGGCCTGGGTGTCGTAGACGTTGGCGAGCACCGGAGCGCCGCTCAACAGGCCCGGGATCAGCCGGTGGCCGTTGCGCGGGTTGGACTTGTCGCGGGTATAGTCGCCGGTGAAGCGGATCGAGACGCCCGGCCCGGGCGCGAGCTCCAGGGTGCCGCGCGCCGCCCACACGTCCTGGCTGTAGTTGGACAGCCCCTTGATGTTGAGGTTGTCGCCGAACCCGTCGTGGCTGAGGCGGGCGATCGACGCGCCGATCTTGACCGCGTCGCCCATGATCGGGGCGGAGCCGCTGAGGATCAGGTCGGCCTGCCTGTAGGTGCCGAGCCGGCCGGTGGCGCTGAACGTGGGATGGTCGGGCAGCCGCCGGGTAACGTATTTGATCGCTCCGCCGATCGTGTTGCGGCCGTAGAGCGTGCCCTGCGGGCCGCGCAGAACTTCAATGCGCTCGACGTCGTAGATCTCGAGCACGGCCGCCTGCGGACGATTGAGATAGATATCATCGAGATAGAGGCCGACGCCGGCCTCGAAGCCCGCCACCGGGTCCTGCTGGCCGACGCCGCGAATGAACGCGGTAAGCGTCGTGTTGGTGCCGCGCGAGCTCTCGAAGGTGACGTTCGGCGTGGTGTCGGAAAGGGCGGTGATGTCGAGCGCGCCCTGCCGCTCGAGCGACTCGCCGGTGTAGGCGGTGACGGCAATCGGCACGTCCTTGAGCATCTCGGCCCGGCGCCGCGCGGTGACGACGATGTTCTGGTCGCCCTGGTCGGCGGCCTGGGCCGCGGCGTTGGCCGCCGCGGCGCGCTGCTCGTCGTTCTGCGGAGTGGCCGGCGGCGCATCCTGCGCGAAGAGCGGCGAGGCGGCGGACAGAGCGGCGAGCGCGGTGCCCATCTTGAGGGTCGTCATCAGGCTGGTGCGGATCATCGTGTCTCTCCTGGTCAGGCGGTCTGGGTCTGGGGCTGGCGAACGGGCGGCAGGCTCGCCGCGAAATCGCGAAGGATAAGGTTGAACCGGTCGGGCTCGTCGAGGTGGGGCGCGTGGCCGCTATGCTCGAAGCACGCGTCCGACGCGTTCGGCAAAGCGGCGACGAGATGGTGCGCGGTGTCGGCGTCGTAGAGATGGCTGTGGGCGCCGTGGACGACGAGCGTCGGCTGGCGGATTCGGCCGAGCGCGGGGCGGAAGTCCTGCTCGACGAGCGAGGCCCAGATCGCCCCGATCGCCGCGGCATCGTTGCCGGCGAACTCGGCGCCCGCCCATTCGGCGAGCGGGCTCGGCACCGCCGTGCCGTCGGGCGCGAAGATCGCCGCTCCGGCGGCGGTCGCGAAGGTCGCGAAATCCTCGGCGATGGCGCGCGACCTTGCGGCGCAGGTCTCCGGCGGCAGGCCGAGGTCCCAGTCGTCGCCGTTCATCACCCGCGGGGTCATGTCGACCACCACCGCGCCGGCAAAGCGGCACGAAGCCGGACCTTCGAGCAGCTTCCAGAGCACCGAAGCGCCGAGCGACCAGCCGATTCCCATGGCACCCTCGAGCCCGAGATGGTCGGAAAGCTCGGCGACGTCGCGCCCCAGCATGTCGATGGTCGGACTGCCGCGGTCGCTCGGCGATTCGCCGTGGCCGCGAAGGTCGATCCGGATCAGGCGGAAGGCGTCGGCGAGGTCGCGCTGCCGCTCGAAAAATCCGCTGTGCGCCATGAGCCCGTGCAGAAGCACGAGCGGCCGCCCGGCGCCCTCGTCGCTATAGGCTATCCGTGCCCCGTCCGATGCGGTGAACCGCTCCAAGCCCGCCTCTCCCCCTGCCGCCCCGCCTCGTTCGAAGGGTCTGTCGCGGCTTCTCGAAGCCTACATACTGAAACTTGAACCAGTATTCAAGTTACTGGCCATAGGTCGCGCCGAAAAGACCCGTTGTGCGGGACTTTTGCGAACTTCCGGACTTTGCCCTAGGGGCCGGCCAGCCCTTCGCCCACGGAGCCGAGCCTCATGAACCTCCACCGCCGGGACTTCCTCTACGCCTCCGCCGCCGCCGGCTTCGCCGCGAGCCTTCCCTTCCCCGCCTTCGCCGCGCTCGACCCGAGGCTCGCCTCGACGCTCGACGCGATCGCCTGGGACGTGCTGAGGGAATCGCCCGAGACGCTGAGCCTGCTCGGCCTCGACACCGGCGCCCACGCCGCCGCGCGCGGCAAGCTCGCCGACCGCTCCGCCGCCGCCCGCGCCCGCACCGTCGCCGGCATCGCCCGCCACCGCCGCATGCTCGCCGCCGTCGACCGCAACGCCCTCCACGGCCACGACCGCCTGGTCTACGACAGCACCGATTACCTCCTGAAGAACGCCTCGGCCGGGACCCGCTTCCCTTATGGCGGGATCGGCGATTTCGGCGGCGGCAATCCTTATGTGATCAGCCAGCAGGACGGCGCCTATCAGGGCGTTCCCGAATTCCTCGATTCGGTCCACCGGGTCGAGAACCGTGCCGATGCCGAGGCCTATCTCGCCCGCCTCGCCGCCTTCGCGGTCGCGCTCGACCAGGAGACCCAGCAGGCGCGGCGCGACGCCGCCCGCGGCGTCATTCCGCCGGAGTTCCTGCTCGACACCGCGCTCAAGCAGCTGCGCGATCTGCGCAACACCCCGCCCGCCAAGGCGCGGCTCGTCACCTCGCTCACCCGCCGCACCGGCGAGCGGCATATTCCCGGCAACTGGGCGGCGCGCGCCGAGGCGATCGTCGCCCGCTCGGTCTACCCGGCGCTCGACCGCCAGATCGCCATCCTCGCCGCGAACCGGCGCAAGGCGAGCCACACCGCCGGCGTCTACAAGCTGCCGCAGGGCGAGGCTTATTATCGCTGGCTTCTGCAATATTCGACCAGCACCGACCTCTCGCCCGACGAGATCCACCGAATGGGCCTCGACCAGGGCGCCGAGCTCGACTCGCGGATGGACGCGGTCCTGAAGTCGCAGGGCATGACCCAGGGCAGCGTCGGCGAGCGCCTGTCCGCCCTCACCCGCGACCCGCGCCAGCTCTTCCCCGACAACGATTCCGGCAAGGCGCAGGCCGTCGTCTACGTCAACGAGAAGATCGGCGACCTGCGCGCCCTGCTGCCGCGTGTCTCGCGCATGCGGATGGCGGCGCCGCTCCAGGTCAAGCGCGTCCCGCCCGACATCGAGGCCGGCGCCTCGCTGGGCTATATGAACTTCGCCTCGCTCGACGGGAAGCGGCCGGCGATCTACTACATCAACCTCAGCACAACCTCGAACTGGCCCAAGTTCACCATCTCCTCGCTCTCCGCGCACGAGGGCCTGCCGGGCCACACCTGGCAGGGCGCCTATGTCGCCGAGCATCGCGAGGACGTGCCGCTGATCGCCTCCCTGATGGGCTTCAACGCCTACACGGAAGGCTGGGCGCTCTATTCGGAACAACTCGTCGACGAATTGGGCTTCTACGAGAACGATCCGTTCGGCCGGCTCGGCATGTTCCAGGCTCTGCGCTTCCGCGCCGCCCGCCTCGTCACCGACACCGGCCTCCACGCCAAAAGCTGGAGCCGCGAGCAGGCGGTCGACTACATGGTCGGCGCCACCGGCCGAGCGCGAGGCGCGATCACCAGCGAGGTCGACCGCTATTGCGCCTCGCCCGGCCAGGCCTGCGGCTACAAGGTCGGCCACACGGAGATCGTGCGCCTTCGCGAGAAGGCGAAGGCGGCGCTCGGTCCCCGGTTCGACATACGCGACTATGACGACGCGGTGATCGAAGCCGGCGCGGTCCCCCTCGCCGTGCTTGCCACGGCGATCGACGATTATATCGCCCGGGCGAAGGGCTAGAATGGTCGCGAGCGACAGCGTCTTCGCCGGCTCGATCCCCGAGCTCTACGACCGCTGCCTCGGGCCGCTCCTGTTCGAGCCCTATGCCGAGGAGATCGCCCGCCGTGCCGCCGCCCTGGCACCGTCGCGCATCCTCGAGACCGCGGCGGGGACCGGCATCGTCACCGCGGCGCTCGCCGGGGCGCTGCCGGAGGCCGAGATCGTCGCGACCGACCTCAACCCCGCAATGCTCGAAGTCGCTCGGGAGCGGTCGCGGTCTCCCTTGGTGTCCTTCCGGCCGGCCGACGCTCAGCAGCTTCCGTTCGGGGACGCGGAGTTCGACCTCGTCGTCTGCCAGTTCGGGGCGATGTTCTTTCCCGACCGGGTCGGCGCCTATCGCGAGGCGCGGCGCGTGCTGCGCCCCGGCGGATGGCTGCTGCTCGCCGTGTGGGACCGGATCGGGGCCAACCCGGCCGCGGCGGCTGCGGCAAAGGCGGTCGCCGCGCTGTTCCCGGACGACCCGCCCGATTTCCTCGCCCGAACGCCCTACGGCTATCACGACAAGGTACTGATCGAGACCGAGCTTGCCGCCGCCGGCTTCACCTCGGAAGCGATAGAAACCGTCCACCGCGAGAGCCGCGGCGCCGCGTCGGATGCCGCCTGGGGCCTTTGCCAGGGCTCGCCGCTTCGCTCGGAGATCGAAGCTCGGGCGCCCAGTCGGCTCGGCGAGGCGACCGAGGCGGCCGCAGCGGCCCTGCGCGCGCTGTGCGGCGGGGCCGAGCAGATCGCGATGCCGATGTCGGCGCTGATCGTCACCGCGCGGGCGCCGCTTGCCTCGACCTGAAAACCGGTTCAACTTCCGGCGCGGGAACGGGGTAGCCGAATGAACCTGGCAGGCGATAGCGGCGCAGCGGCCGCGGACAAGGCGCCGCGGACGGAGCGCGGACGCAAGACGCTGCAGCGGCTCATCGAGGCGGCCGCCGCGGAATTCGGCGAGCTCGGCTATCACGAGGCCGGGATCATCGGCATCACCCGCCGCGCCCGCGTCGCGCTCGGCACCTTCTACACCTATTTCGACAGCAAGGAGGCGGTGTTCCGCGCCCTGGTGCGCGAGATGAGCCGCGCGACCCGCGCCCATGTCGCCGAGGCGGTCAAGGACGCGCCGGACCGGCTGGCGGCCGAGCGGCTCGGGCTGGAGGCGTTCATCGCCTTCGTCCGCGCCCATCCGGAGCTCTACCGGATCATCGAGGAAGCCCAGTTCGTCGCCGAGGACGTCTATCGCAAACATTATCTGAGCTTCGCCGACGCCTATCGTCGCAACCTCGCCGCCGCCCGCCAGCGAAGCGAGATCGACGCACCCGCCGGCGACGCCGAGGAATCGGACGAGGCGATCGCCTGGGCGCTCATCGGCATCAGCGTGTTCCTCGGCATGCGCTACGGCCTGTGGGACAAGGGGCCGAAACCTTCGCGGATCGCCGAGATTGCCGGCTTTCTCGTCTCCGAGGGCCTGAGGAGGCGCTGACCATGATCGGTGCACTCCCCGACATCGTCGCCAAGCGCGCCGACCTCGCTCCCGCCGCCGTGGCGATGGAGGAGCTGGCGACCGGCCGCATCCTCACCTACGCCGAGCTCGACGAGCGAGTCGCGCGGGTCGCGGCCCTGCTGCTCTCCCGCGGTGTCGGTTGCGGAGACCGGCTCGCCATTCTGTGCCGCAACCGCATCGCCTTCTTCGAGCTGCTCTTCGCCTGCGCCCGCATCGGCGCGATCCTCGTGCCGCTGAACTGGCGGATGCCGCCCGCCGAGCTCGCCGGTCTCGTTGCCGACAGCGGCCCCGTGCTCGTTCTGCACGGCGCCGAGGATTGGGCGACGGCCGCCGCCTTGGGCCTGCCGGCCATCGGCCTCGACGAGGATTACGAAGCGTTGATCGCCGCTGCGAGACCGGCCTCGGCCATTCGCCGCGAATGGCCGGCGGACGGCATCTGGTACCTGCTCTATACGTCAGGGACGACAGGGCGTCCGAAGGGCGTGATCTACACCTTCCGAATGGCGCTCGCGAACTACGTCAATATCGGCGCCGCGATCGGCCTCCGGGCCGGTGACACCAGCCTCAATTTCCTGCCGCTGTTCCACACCGCCGGGATCAACCTCCACACGCTGCCGACCTTGATCGAAGGCGGGCGGGTGCTCGTCGCGCCGGGCTTCGATGCCGACCATGTCGTGGCCTTGCTCCGGGCCGGGCGCCTCGACACTTTCTTCGGAGTGCCGACGGTCTACCAGGCGCTGCTCGATCATCCCGGCTTCGCCGCCGCACCGCTCGGCCACGTTCGCCACTGGAGCTGCGGCGGGGCGGCCCTGCCGGAGGCGCTGGCCGAGCGCGCTCGCTCCGCCGGCCTTCGCATCTGCGCCGGCATGGGCATGACCGAGACCGGGCCGACCGCCTTCCTGACGCCACCGGGGGATGCCTGGGACCGGCCGGGCTCGGTCGGCAAGCCGCAGCTGCTCGTCTCGGCCCGGATCGTCGACGAGCGGGGAGGCGATGTCGCCGCCGGCGAGGTGGGCGAATTGCTGTTCGGCGGCCCCGGCATCACGCCCGGTTACTGGAACGCGCCCGAGGCGACCCGCGCCGCCTTCACCGCCGACGGCTGGCTGAGGACCGGCGACCTCGCCCGCCGCGACAAAGACGGCTTCTGGTACATAGCCGGGCGGAGCAAGGAGATGTTCGTCTCGGGCGGAGAGAATGTCTATCCCGCCGAGGTCGAGAACGTTCTGGCCGCCCACCCGGCAGTGACGGAGGCGGCGGTGATCGCCGCTCCGCATCCCAAATGGGGCGAGGTGGGGCGCGCCTTCATCCGCGCGGCGAGCGGCCAGCCGGCGCCCGCGGCGCCGGAGCTCGAGGCGTTCTGCCGAAGCCGACTCGCCGCCTACAAGGTGCCCAAGAGCTTCGAGTTCGTCCCCGATTTTCCGCGCACGGCCGCCGGCAAGGTCCAGAAGCATCTGCTCGCCGGGGCTTCGCCGAACGGACGGATCGCCGGCTGACTCGGCGGCTCCGGCGCGTCGCTCGGAATGCAAGAATCCGGCCCGCCTAAATCGGTCGTGGATTTGCCGTCTCGCCCGTCAATCCGGGTGCGATACTGAGGGAGTATTGGCTTGACGCAAGCCTCTTCCTGACGGATGCTTGCTCACGGTGAGTTGACGCGCTCACACGGGCCTTGGGGCTCGTGAGTGCCACTCGCATGCGCATGGGAGGGGGCCGTGGGCGTCAGATTTTCCTGGCTTGGTCTGGCGGCGCTGGGCGCTGTTTCGCTGTCGCTCGCGGCCTGCAAACATGAGCCCAAGGCGGGCGAGGGCGCGGTTGAGGACGAGGCCGCCCTCGCCAACGTCGCGGCGGACCATTTCCATCATGCCGGGCTGCATAACGGCGTCGATTATTTCCACGACATGGACGGCGCGATCCCGCTGACCGAGACGGAAGCCCAGGGCCGCGCGATGTGGCTGGTCTGGACCGGGGGGGACGACCGATTCTGGAACGAGATGGTCAAGCCGACCTACGGGACGTTCGACCTGCTCAAGATCGTCGCCGGCCCTCCGGAGAGCGGCAACGCCCGGCCTGATCGCTGGAACAATCTCGGAATCGTCAACGAGCCCTGCTACAAGCCGGCTCCCGGCCCCGACCCCAAGCGCTTCGGGCTTTGGCTCGATGTCCGCGATCCCGCCTGCGGGCCCGATCCGTTCGCCGACGAGAAGCTTTATCCCGGAGTCCCGTACAAGGCGCGCGGCAAGACTCTGCCGCTCGGCTCCTATTACGGCTATCCGACCGGAATCGTCGGCCTCCGGCTCTTCCCCAATCCCGATTTCGACGAGGCGGCGGCGCGCCGCTGGGGCGACGGGTCCAGATATTATTCGGACGAGCGCTTCTACGGCGACAAGAATCTGGTGCGTCCCTACCGGGTCGGCATGTCCTGCGCCTTCTGCCACGTGGGGCCGAGCCCGACGCATCCGCCGGACGATCCCAACAATCCGAAATGGGAGAATCTGAGCTCCACCGTGGGCGCGCAATATCTGTGGATGGACCGCGTCTTCTACTGGAACTGGAAGCAGAAGCCCGAGAGCTTCCTCTACGAGTGGCTGCAGACCATCAAGCCGGGGACGATGGACACCTCGCTGGTCTCCACCGACAATATCAACAACCCGCGCACGATGAACGCGATCTACGACCTGCCGGCGCGGCTCGACATCGGCTATCGGCTCGGCCGCGAGACTCTGGCCGGCGGGCAGCTCGACAATGCCCAGTTCAACGACGTCGCGGCGGTCAAGGACCGCAAGGACCTCATCCGGCTGTTCGACAAGCCGACCGCCTTCACCCCGCACGTGCTCAAGGACGGCTCGGACTCGGTCGGAGCGCTGGGCGCCCTCAATCGAGTCTACCTCAACATCGGCCTCTATTCCGAAGAATGGATGCGCCATTTCAACCCGGTGATGGGCGGCAAGACGGTGAGCCCGATCCGGATCGCCGACGCGAAGGTCAGATCGCCTTACTGGCAGGCGACCAATGCCGGCACGCCGGCGACGGCCTTGTTCTTCCTCAAGGCGGGACGGCCGGACCGGCTGGCGGCGGCGCCGGGCGGCGCGGCCTTCCTCAACGATCCGCCCGCCAAGGTCGCCCGCGGCCGCCAGGTGTTCGCCGAAACCTGCGCGCGCTGCCATTCGAGCAAGTGGCCGAGCGACGGGCCGAAGCCTCCGCCGGAGGCGCGCCTCGCCGGCAGCGCCGGGCCCGACTATCTCCAGCACTTCAAGGCCTGGTGGAAGTGGACCGAAACTCCGGAGTTCAAGCAGGCGATGCGGAGGGAAGTCGACAAGCCCGACTTCCTGCAGAACAATTATCTCTCCACCGACGTCCGCATCCCGGTGACTTTGTTGCGGACCAACCTATGCAGTCCGCTCGCCACCAACGCGCTGCGCGACAACATCTGGGACAATTTCTCGTCCGAATCGTACAAGACCCTGCCGAGCGTCGGAACGGTCAGCTACAGCGATCCCTATACCGGGGAGCGGGTAACCAACTACCAAATGCCGGCCGGAGGGCGCGGCTACACCCGGCCGCCGACCTTGATCTCGCTGTGGTCGACGGCGCCCTATCTGCTCAACAACCGGCTCGGGAAGTTCGACCCCAATCCGGCCGTCAAGAACCGGGTCGCCACGTTCGACGCCTCGATCCGACAGCTGCTCTGGCCCGAGCGCCGCGACAAGGACCCGGTGCTTGGGAACAAGGTCGAAGGGGTGATCGACCGCACCCAGGGGCAGAGCTGGCTGTTCCTGCCCCGGAGCTATCTCCCGATCCCGGATACGGACAACGATCGTCTCCGGGAACATATTTACGCGCGCGCAAGAGAGGCCCTGCCGCGGCGCTGGTTCGACGGTGAAGGCAACGTCAAGCTCGGCCCGATCCCGCGCGGAACGCCGCTCGGAGCGCTGACCAACATCAATCCGCGAGGCCCGGAGAATGACAACAAGCATGTCCAGCGCTGGGGGGACATCAAGCAATTCTTCCGGCTGATCGCGTTCGTCAAAGACCTCGTCGGCGTTCTGATCGGAAACGAAGCCTCTCATCCGGCGAACGACGCGGCGGCGCTGAAATCGTTCGAGCCGCTGCGGGCCGACCTGCGCGGCCTCAGCAAATGCCCGGATTTCGTGGTCAATCGCGGCCATTATTTCGGTACCGCCCAGTTCGTGAACCGCGCCGGCCTGACCCCCGACGAACAAGGGTTCATCGGCAACGAGCAGCCGCTCAGCGACTCCGACAAGGAGGCGCTGATCGCCTTCCTCAAGACGTTCTGATGGGGGATGGCTTCGACTGCGACTATATCGTCATAGGCTCCGGCGCCGGCGGCGGCACGGTCGCCGCCCGCCTCGCCGAAGCCGGCAAGCATGTGATCCTGCTCGAGGCCGGCGACGATCCGATGGCGAGCGGAGGCCGCCGTTTTCCCTGCGACTACCAGATTCCAGCCTTCCATCCGTTCGCCTCCGAGAATCCCGCGATGGCGTGGAATTACTGGGTCGAGCATTATCCGGACCCGGACCAGGCGAAGCGTGACTGGAAAAGGCGGCGCAAGGGCGTGCTCTATCCTCGGGCCGGCACGCTCGGCGGCTGCACCGCGCACAATGCGATGATCTTCATGCTTCCCCAGGATTCGGACTGGGACGGCATCGCTGCCGCCACCGGTGATGACAGCTGGAAGCCGGACGCGATGGCGCGCTTTCAGCATCGCGTCGAGAATTGTCGCCATCGCAAGCTTTGGCGCTGGCTTGCGAGGCTCGGCCTCGACCCGACCGGGCACGGCTGGAAAGGCTGGTTGTCGGTCGAAGTCGCAATGCCGCTTCAGGCCATGGAGGACCGACGGATGCGGCGGCTGCTGGAGACGGCCGCGGCGGCGGCGATCCGCGCAATTCCCCGCAGCCTTGGCGAGAGATGGCGCGCGATCAAGGCGGCGCTCGACCCGAACGACCGGCGGATGAACGGCCGCGAGGGCCTGTGCTTCGCGCCGGTCGCGACCCATCAAGGCTGCCGGGTCGGTACGCGCGACCGGGTGGAGGAGGCGAAGAAGGCGGGTCTCGAAGTCAGGCTGAACGCCCTGGCGAGCCGCCTCGTCTTCGCGGACGACGGCGGGGTTTGCGGAGTCGACTATCTCGAGGGCCGCAAGCTGTATCGGGCGGCACCGGGAGCGCAGGGCGAGGGTGCGCGTCGCCGGTTGCTGGCGCGGCGCGAGGTGATTCTCGCCGGCGGCGCGTTCAACTCGCCGCAGCTTCTGATGCTCTCCGGCATCGGCCCGAGCGAGGAGCTGGCGAAGCACGATATCCCCTGCCGCGCCGATCTTCCTCTCGTCGGCCGCAACCTTCAGGACCGCTACGAGGTCTGCGTGCTTTCGAAGCTTCGCCAGCCCTGGGCCTCGATGAAGGGAGCGCTGTTCAGCCCGGACGATCCGATCGGGAAGGCCTGGAGCGCCAGCCCGCGCGGCGGCATGTATATCTCGAACGGGGCGGCGCTGGCGATGAAGCGCAAGTCGGATCCCGGCCTTCGCGACGCGGATCTGTTTGTGATGGCCCTGCTCGGCTGCTTCAACGGTTATTATCCCGGCTATTCGAGAGGCCTTCGCCGCAACCATGACGTGTTGAGCTGGGCGATCCTCAAGGCGCGGACCGCCAACCGCGCCGGCACCGTGCGGCTGCGAGGCGCCGACCCGCGCGACCCGCCGCTGATCCAGTTCGACTATTTCAGCGCGGGCGCGGGCCCGGACGATATCAAGGCGGTCGCCGAAGCGGTCCGCATGGTCCGAGAGATCGCCGGCCCGTTGAAAGAGCGGGGGCTGATCGAGGGCGAGCTGTGTCCCGGCCCGGACGTCACCGGCGCCGAGCTGGAGCAATGGATTCGCGACAATGCCTGGGGCCACCATGCCTCCTGCACCTGCCCCATGGGGCGCGGTCCGCAAGACAGCGTCCTCGACGGCCGCCTTCGGGTGCACGGGGTTCCCCGCCTGCGCGTGGTCGACGCTTCGATCTTTCCGAGGATTCCCGGCTATTTCATCGTCAGCGCCATCTACATGGCCGCGGAGAAGGCGGCCGCCATGATCCTCGAAGACGCCGACGCAGAAGCCGTCGCCGCGCCTGCACGGATGGAGGAGGCCGCATGAGACGATATCAAAAGCTCCACGACCTTCTGACCTGGGGTCTGCTCGTCGAACGGCGGTTCGAGCCCTTCTTTCGCCGCGCCTGGAACGCCCTGTTCCGCAACGCCTGCGCGGCGGTGCTGCAATGGGCGATCAACCTGTCGCGCCGCGACGAGAAGCTCGCCTTGGCCGAAGAGACGATCCAGCCCAACGAGGAGCGGGACGTCCAGACGATGATCGACACGATGCGCGACCATCTGATCCAGGATTTCCCGCCGGAAAAGATGGAGCGCGCCGGCAACACCAAGACCCACGGCGTGGTCCGCGCCGAGTTCATCGTCCACGACAACCTGCCCGAGCGCCTCCGCCACGGCATCTTCGCGAAGCCTGGGCGTTACAAGGCCTGGGCGCGCTTCTCGAACCCGGGACCGCACGTAGAACCCGACATCGACGACGTCGGCTTCGTCAGCCTTGGCCTCAAGGTGATGGGCGTCGAGGGGCCCAAGCTGATGGACGACGAGAAGGGCACCCAGGACTTCCTCGCCATCTGCGTGCCGACCTTCCCGACGCCCGACGTCGCGGCCAATGCCGACCTCCAGATCTGGAGCAAGCGCGAGCTGCCGATCTGGTATTTCCTCAACCCGAAGAAGCACCACATCCGCGACTTCCTGATGCAGGCGCTGTGGAACGAGACCCAGTACAACCCGCTCGGCCACAACTTCTACAGCTGCGTGCCCTATCTGCTCGGCGAGGGGCAGGCGATGCAATATGCCTTTTTCGGCAAGTCCAAGGTGCACCGGAAGATACCGCGGGTGCCGTTCCGGCCGCCCGACAACTACCTGCGCGACAATATGGTG